>DANW01000021.1 GCA_002501605.1 Euryarchaeota archaeon UBA28 | reverse complement strand
TTTGATTCCGGTTTTGAATCTAAATGCCTCGAGTCTGTCATTTGTGTAGCAAGCACTTGAAAGGCCGAAAGGAGAAGCATTAGCGAGACGCAATGCGTCGTCGAAATCCTTGGCCTTCACTACTGTGACCACAGGACCGAAGATTTCCTCATGGAAGCATCTCATATCTTCGGTAACTCCATCATAAACATGGGGCCACATGTACACACCCTCATCTGCGTCTCCGACAAAACCATCCGGATGACTGTCTTTTGTGATTCTTCCTGATCCCCAGAGTTTTTTTGCCCCATCCGATTCGCATATTTCTAATCCCCTAAGGAAGTCATCTCCGTATTTCTCTGAGAGCATCGAGCCATAGAGAACCCCCTCGTGACGCATCGAGTCGCCAATTCTAGTTTCTGAGACCTTCTTCATGAATTTTGACATGAATTCTTCATATATGCTCTCATGGAGAATCAAATTTCCTAGACTAGTACATCGTTGTCCCGCGGTTCCAAATCCAGCCCAATATGCTCCTTCAACAGCGTTATCTATGTTGGCCGAAGGCATTACAACAAGAGGGTTCTTACCCCCCAGCTCCAATGAGGCACTGACCAGATTCCTTCCACAGGCCTCTCCGATCATCTTGCCCACAGGGGTACTGCCGGTGAATGAAATCTTGTCCACCAATCCAAGATCCGTTGCATCAACTAAATGTTGACCAGCTCCACTACCCTTCCCATGTACAAGATTGATGACCCCATCAGGAAGGCCCGCTTCGTGCATTATTCTTGCTAGAGCAAAAGACAGAAGAGGAGAATCTTGCGGCGATTTCCAGACGCAAGTATTCCCACACATGATAGCAGGAATCATCTTCCAAAAAGGGACCGCCGACGGGAAGTTACAGGCATTTATTATTCCACAAACTCCTAATGGCCGTCTGTAAGTGAATAGCTCTTTGTCCGGGAGCTCTGAATTGACTGTCTGGCCATACAATCTCCTACCCTCGGATTGGAAGAAGAGACACGTGTCTATTGCCTCTTGAATTTCTCCTCCACATTCCTTCATGGTTTTCCCGATCTCGCGAGCCTGCAGTCGGACCAAGTCATCCTTTCTCTCCATCAATAGCCTGCCCATGTTCCCAATAACTTGACCACGTGTGGGTGCCGGGGTGGCGGCCCACGAGGGAAATGCGGACCTTGCGGCCCGTAACGCCTCATGCACGTCTTCCTTGGTGGAAAGAGGAAACTCACCAACTGTATCCTCTAGCCATGCTGGATTCCTGCTTAGGAATGTACTTCCATCACTAGATTGCGATATTTTTCCTGCAATTATGTTATATCCCCTTATTGCAGGACTACCATTAGGATTCTCAACTTCCATCTCTTCAAAACCTGCCTCCAGCACATGAGTCATGTGTTTACCGAATCACGCACTAGACATAATGCTACTTATCGAGACCCTTGGTTCTGATAACCAATCGCAATTTTTGACATCCTTCCATTGGTGGGTTTAACTATGTCCTCCGTCGAGGGGTACTTGCTAGGGGCCCGTGCACATGACCAACGAAAATTCTGATTCCCTCACATTAAGAGTAGCCAAGGCAATACCAAGCGACGTCGGCCATGGTAGAGCGAGGGTCCCTTTCGATAATGATCTAAATCTCAAACCAGGTGATATCATCGAGGTTTCAGGTGAGAGAAAAACCGCTGCGATTGTATGGAGATGCAGGCCAGAGGATGCTAATCTTGGCGTAATTAGGGTCGATGGAATAATCCGGAAAAATGCTGGTGTGAGCTTAGGTGATAGGGTCGACATAAAGAAAGTTGAGACACAGCCCTGCCAAAGACTTGTGCTGAGTCCCGTAATGGCCAAGCAACAAAAAGTAAGGTTCGGACCAGGGATAGAAGGATTTGCCCGAAGAGGCCTCAACAAGAGACCAGTAGTTGCTGGAGATAGAATATTCATCCCCGGAATGACCCTCTTTGCAGAGGCCCTTCCTTTCGCAATCGTCTCAACTAAGCCAAAGGGAATCGTCCAAGTTCTTCCAGACACTGACATAGTGATCAAGGAGGATGCGGTGGACGAAGAGGAGCAAGGAGACGTTCAGACAATCTCATATGAAGACATAGGTGGACTGGGGGAACAGCTACAGAAAGTTAGGGAAATGATAGAGCTCCCCCTTAAGCACCCGATTTTATTCAGGAGATTAGGCATTGATCCTCCAAGAGGAGTGTTATTGCATGGGCCTCCAGGTACAGGGAAGACCCTGATTGCAAAAGCAGTAGCATCCGAGACAAATGCCCATTTCACGTCCATCAATGGCCCTGAAATCATATCCAAATATTATGGAGAGAGTGAAAAGCAGTTGAGAGAGATTTTCGAAGAGGCCGCCTCTAATGCTCCCGCGATAATTTTCATAGATGAGCTTGACAGTATTGCCCCCAAGAGGGAAGATGTAAGTGGGGAGGTTGAGCGTAGGGTAGTTGCCCAGCTACTGACTCTTCTTGACGGAATACAGGGTAGAGACAATGTTGTCGTTATTGGGGCAACTAATAGGCAGGATGCTATTGATCCAGCGCTTAGACGGCCCGGTAGATTCGATAGAGAAATAGAAATAGGCGTTCCTGACAAAAACGGAAGGGCCGAGATAATAGAGATACACACACGTGGGATGCCAATCAGTGATGACTTTGACGTTGATTGGTTGCTGGATAACACACACGGTTTCGTCGGTGCGGACATTTCCGCCTTGGTTAGAGAATCAGCCATGAAGGCTCTGAGGAGGTATCTACCAGAGATAGATCTGGACGAAGAGCAAATACCACCTGAGGTTCTAGAGAAGATGGCTGTAATTATGGCGGATTTCAAAATGGCTATCAAGGAGATCGAGCCCAGTGCGTTGAGGGAGATTTATCTCGAGGTACCAGAAGTATCTTGGGATGAAGTTGGTGGCCTACAAGAGATAAAAGACAGGCTAAAGGAGAGCATTGAATGGCCTCTAACCAAGCCCGAGTTGTTTGAGCACTTTGGGATCAATCCACCCAGAGGAATCGTTCTTTTCGGAGCACCTGGAACAGGGAAGACCCTACTTGCAAAGGCTATAGCCAATGAGGCCAAAGCCAATTTCATCACGATTAAGGGTCCTGAACTGATATCAAAATGGGTAGGAGAATCAGAAAAGGCGGTCAGAGAGGTCTTCAAGAAAGCAAAGCAATCGAGTCCTTCGATAATTTTCTTGGATGAGTTTGAGAGTATCGCAGGAGTCAGGAGATCAAGTTCTGGGGAGGGGTCCGATGTAATCAATAGAGTTGTGAATCAGCTCTTGAGTAGCATGGATGGTGTCGAGGGAATGGAAGGTGTCATCGTTGTTGCAGCAACGAATCGTCCTGAGATGATAGATCCAGCTCTGTTGAGGAGTGGAAGATTTGAGAGGGTGATGCACGTTCCTCCTCCAGACCCAGAGGCATTGAAATCCATTCTACAGATTCACACAGAGAATATGCCTCTCGGGAAATTCTCGATGGATGAAATCGCTTCCAAACTAGAGAACTACACCGGCGCAGATATAGAGGCAGTTTGCAGAGAAGCTGGATTAATAGCCATGAGAGCTGATAAGAAGACGGTTTCTAAGAAACACTTTGAGGAGGCTGTCGAAAGGGTTAGGCCGACAGTTACCGATGAGATGATGCTGTACTACAATAGGATGGAGGAATTGCTAACAAGTGGTCTTCAATCAGTTCGCAGGCTACCTGATGGTCTAGCCGGAATAGAATCAGTCTGAGGTGAAATGGTGCCAACAACTTTCGGACGAGAGCTTTTGGGGAGAGAAGTAGTAGACGCTTCCAACGATAAACTTGGAACTATGGCGGATTTCAGTGTAGACATGGATACCGGATCTATAGTCTCTTTATTGGTGGTAATTGATCAAGGGATAGACCCCAAATTCCTCCCTTGGCCTACCTCTGAAGGACTACTTTCTGTACCTGTCTCTGAGGTTGCCAAAATAGGTTCTGCAATCCAGTTAACACGCTGAACTCCTGATGCGGGTGTGTTCATGGCCCCACAACGGTATTAATACGAAGTTAAGGCTCGGTAGTCATTCCTATAGATGGAGGCCTACACATGGCAGACTTCAGTACCACACTCAGAAGCATTTCATCCCCCAAATTTAGGAGAGGGGTATCGATAGGTGCATTTTGGATTCTTATTGGCATTCTTGCAGTCCAGATACTGCAGACTTACTTGGTTGATGGAGAGACCCAGCAATCAGCCTATGGTAATGATTGGAATGATTTAGGATCGTTCAGGTCAGATATCAACAATATGGGCATTGAGACAAATGCTCTCGTCTCCAGTCCACTTCTGCTCAGTGAGATAGACTACCCGGAGGAGGCGGTTTTCATCGTCTCTGGAGTTGAAAGAGATACTATTTCACTCCCGAGGTTCACAGGAGATGAAAGCGTCATCGAATTGACAGAAAGTGATGGGTATACCAACTCCGAAATCCTGGCGATTGAAAATTTTGTTCAGAGGGGTGGCACAGTAATTCTGATGGATGATTTTGGATATTCAGCTCAATTAGCCATGCAATTTGGTTTGGATTATTCTGGACACAGGCTCTATGACGGACAAGCATATGCACATGAACTAGACTACAATTATGTCTGGGTGAACGCCTCATCTGCATATAATTTTACAACTAATTCAGGCTCTTTGTCTTCGGTAAACCCTTGTCTGAAGGACTCAGATGCGGACGGAGTAATTGACCTACTAGACCTAGATCCACAAGACTCCGCCATTACTACTTCTGGAATCTCCATGGGTGACGTCGGACTATGCTCTCACAGATTTGATCCAGCAACCTCTGCTTGGGATTTTTCAGAGGGATACAACATGCTCACCAATGGTCCTTCGGCCTTTGAGAAGGACAGCTCCTACAATCCTGTTGAGAACAGGTACGCTATAGGAAGGTCAACCTTAGACTCATACCTGGACACCAATGATGATGGAAATCTAACGGTAGGGTTTGAGGCAGCCGGAATTGAGGATGATGAGCAGGGCCCGTTTGCAGTTTACGTTAGATATTGTTTCGACCGGCTGTGCATCGATCCTGACTCTGGAAGAGTCCACTTCGTC
The DNA here is from genome assembly GCA_002501605.1 of Euryarchaeota archaeon UBA28. Lineage (GTDB taxonomy): Archaea > Thermoplasmatota > Poseidoniia > Poseidoniales > Thalassarchaeaceae > MGIIb-O5. The sequence continues at coordinate 57,004 of DANW01000021.1, read as the reverse complement.
TCCGATGGATCACTTCTGATAAATTCCCTTTACAACCCCGACTTCGACCCCGAATACTCAGGACTAGTCCCTGATAATGACAATCGTAAATGGGCACTTGACATAATTGCTGAGGCACTTCTAATTGGAAACTCAAGTACTCAGGCCAGCGATAATGCAATAGTAATTTTCGATGAGAGTAGACATCAGCAATCAAACATCGGTGGAGATACATACAACCTTCTCTACTACCTTCTGATTTATTTTACGAATGATTGGATGGCCATGTTAATTTTGTTCCTTGGACTGTTCATATCCCTCGAGGCAGTTCTAATCAGGAAGGAAGATCCAGACGAATGGAGGCATGTCTTCAGAATAATATACTACGGATTTGGGGATGCAAGGAGGTATGAGTACTACCAGAGGCCGGAGAAGATTAGACAGGTCCTTCTAACCCGTATCAGAAATGTCAACGCTATGTCGAGAGAGGAGTTTGATGCTCTACCAGCAGCCCAGTTACAGAAAATGGTTGACGACAAGGTCTTGACCGACTTCATTTTCAATGATAGAAGATACAAAACTGATGAGCTGGTAGGAATCGTGAAGAAAATCAAACAATGGGGATCCAACGAAACAGAGGGAGGTGCCTAATTTGTGGACTAGAAAAGCAGCTATCATGCTCACCAGCGGAATAAGTTTGATTCTTATTGGGATGATGATATCCAACTTCCAATTGATGATAATAGGATTATCTTTCATATCCATGCTGGCGATAAACGGCTGGGTTTCTGGTCATTCTGAGTTGACAATCAGAAGAGAGACCTCTGCTACCAACGTCTACAAGGGGGATGATATCGTAATTTCATTGACCATCACAAACAACTCATACCGAAGAACTCAGCAATTAGAGCTATTCGATAATGTTCCCCACGAAATGAAGATGAGAAAGGGAATAAACCAGATGAGGATGAACCTAGGTCCCGGGCAGTCTGCTACAATGAGGTATGTCGTGAGATGTCCACTTAGAGGCCATTACACAGTTGGCCCAGTATCCGTTAGGTATCGCAACGCATTCAACCTATTTGTGAGCGAAACGAAAGTGGACGATCGATCAGACATCACCGTGTTCCCCCAGATTAGAGATATTGAGGACGCCCTTCTGAGATCAGATGTTCCAAAGATGTACTCCGGGGCGACCACTCTCAAGACTCCCGGCCCCGGAATGGAGTTCTATGCCCTTAGGGAGTATCTCCCCGGAGACTCATTCCGCTCTATCAACTGGAAAGCACTGGCTAGAACTGGAGAGATGATGGTGAATGAGAAGACCAGAGACGCGGTTACAGACGTCTTCGTTATTGTGGATACCCGTGACGTTTCAAGAATTGGAACAGTCCTGAAGAATCCCTTGGAGATGGGAACAGTGGCCGCGGCATCAGTGTCTAATTACTTCCTGAAAAGGAGAGACTCTGTATCTCTCGTGACCTATGGATCCAGAATGGACTACCTTCCTCCAGAAACTGGGGATAAGCAGTATTTCAAAATCCTCAGCGGACTCGCATCCGTACAGCCTAAGGGATCAATGCCCCTTCAAGCCGTGACTAACGCTTTATCGCCGAGAATAAGTAGGGGTTCTCCAGTTTTCATAATAAGTAGCTTAGAAGGAGATGGGACGACTCTTCCAGCTATTCGAAGTCTATCAGGAAAGGGACATGAAGTAATTGTCCTATCGCCAAGCAGTATCGATTTGGAAAGGCTGGTCAGTAGAATTCCGAGAATGTCGTATGAGGTTCTGAAATTGGAGAGACAGAATAGACTGACTGCAATAGCGGGGTATGGTGCAAAGGTAATTGATTGGACCCCCGATGTCGAACTATCACAAGCATTGTTACAGATAAATTTGAGTTAGGAGGATTGTATTATGGTGAAAAATTCTGTACCTGACAGCCAATCTCTCGAGATTTCCCATCTCAGGAAGAGGTGGAAGATTATTTTCCTTCAATTAATTTCTACCACTGCTCTCCTGGCTCTGATGAATAGGATGATCAAGATTTACGGGACATGCTCAGAATCGTTCGTTGAGACGTATTCAGAAGGATCGAATTACTGGTGTCCGTCCTATGAGCACACTCGTGGGTTAATTTGGTTTAGAGAGCAAACTGGTTCACTAGTGCTTCCAGATGTAATTCATGGGTTAGATCAGACTGGAAATATGACCCTTGTAGCTCCTCTAATTTTATGCGTAATCCTTACGGTAATTTGGATTTACACGCTTACCGCCAAGGAAAGTATCAGCAGGAATATCAGGAGATTCCTAATTGGCGCGATGCTAGCTTGGGGACTTCTTCCGTTCGTGATATCTTGGATTTTAGCAATATCCAGCTTTGGCTTTCATCTCCCATGGGGGGAGACAGATGATTTGAACCATCTAGGCCATCTCTGGAAGCCAGTGTTGTTTGTCTTCGAGTTAGTTTTTCTGGGAATTGTCTTTGCTCCAATACTATCTGGTTTGATGGGCATCTGGGGGCTCTCTAGAAAGCTCCTGACCTGGACAATAGGTTACTATCTGACGATTATCGGTATCCACGCTATCCTAACTTTCGAGGGAATAACTGAGTCAGTCGATCTAGGGTTAACCCCCCTCCCTGCACAGATTGGAGAAGCAACTCTGTTTGGGGGGCTAGTATCGCCACTTTCATTGAATCTCCTGCAAGTGGCTATACTTTTGTTGGTGTATCTAGAATCCGGATCAGCAGTCATATCAAACATGGAGTATGCTTCTATGTTACCAGGCGAGGCCAGAAGAGACCCAGAATATGTCAGACAATTCAACAATGTTCTGAACGGGCACATCGCTCATCTAATCGGCGTGATGGCCTTGGTCTCTGTAACCACAGCTATAGCATTGGAATTTGATGACTTTCTAATCTCAACAGTCAGCGCTTTGTCAGGAGGCCAATGGGCTGGTCAGGTCAGAGAATCACTAGAGTTGCAACTGACTTATGGGAAGGTAATTTCAGCTGGTCTTTTCTTGATAGTCGTGGCCGGAATGAGATTCGTCCTTCCATGGCAGAGAGTTACAGGTGTTGTTGAGTCAACACTGTTGAGATTCAGATCGAGCGAGTCTTGACTATTTTCTACCAGTGATGGACGACACGGCTCGGAAAAGCCAGTCTGAAAATAAGGGGATGATTAGAATTAGTAAGAAAACAGTGAGTATTTGAGAACTTACTCCAAAGGCGTCCTGAACGAACTCGTTGATCCTATCGTATGAAGCAAAAACTCCCACAAGGACAAGAATAATCACCATTCTCTCAGGTAATGAGGAATGACTCTCTCCCCTGACGAAAGACCTTCCAAGAAGTGTCCCAGAACTCCCCACAAGAACGCTGAAAAATTACTACATTATCAAAAATACGCTAAAATATAGTTACTAGACTCACACTGGGTTCAAGTCTTGAACACTCCCGGACGAGTATATGGGAGGTGCAGTATCGGTAACCAGTTGCAGTAGATGCAAGGGTCCAGCAGTTGTTCATCAGCCGTACAGCGGTCAACACCTCTGCGGAAAACATCTTTCAGACTCTATCCGAAGAAGAACATCAAAGGAACTCAGGAGGCAATTAGTTCTCCCCAAGGATGCCAGGAAATCTGATGGGAGTCCTTACGTTGTACTCGTAGCAGTTTCAGGAGGAAAGGACTCAGCAGTACTTCTGACCATGGTGAAAGATATAATTGGCGGTAGGAGAGATGTTAGGATTGTTGCAGGGTGTGTCGATGAAGGAATCGATGGGTACAGATCGCCATCGTTGGAGTGTGCGAGGAGTCTCTCGGAAGAACTGGATATTGAGTTCATTACACTTAGTTACGAAGAGATGGGATATGATAGGATGGACCAAGTCGTTTCAAAAATCCCTGCAATGGACAAGCTCAATGATGAGGCCAGTGGGATGATGCCCTGCTCTTTCTGTGGAGTATTCAGGAGACAAAGCCTGAATGCTTTAGCAGACAAGGTGGGTGCTGACGTTATGGCTCTAGGCCACAATCTGGATGATATGGCTCAGTCGATCCTAATGAATCTCCAGAAGGGAGAAATTGAGAGGTCAGTAAGACTTGCGCCACACACATCTTCACCGATTGACGGAATGGTACCAAGGATTGTCCCTTTGAGGTGGATACCAGAGCAGGAGATACACGCATTCGCTATAGTGAATAGCCTACCAATCCATCACGGAGACTGCCCACATGCTCCGGGCGCTCAGAGGCAGCAGAGTAGGGCCATAGTTGCACAGCTTGAGTCACTCACCCCCGGAGCCAGACACGGCCTACTCCATTCTCTGGATCAAATAAGGGAGATTCACAGAGTAGTCCATCCCGACCCAAATAGTAAGATAAGCAGTTGCACACTTTGTGGAGAGGCTACTTCTAGGCCAGTGTGTCAGTCCTGCACAATGAAGAAGTGGCTTTCAGAGGTTCCTTGAGGGATTTTATGTTCGTGAATATCGCTGGATACAGATTCGTAGATCTTCCAGACAGAGATAATCTTAGGGCCCCATTCAGAGAGAAGTGCAACAGCCTTGGACTTAAGGGCACCATTCTTTTAAGCCCCAATGGAATCAATTTCTTTCTAGCAGGAACTCAGAAATCAATTAATGATTATGTCTCATTCTTGGAGGAAGACTCCAGGCTAACCGGGATACCCATGCACGTCACTTACTCCGAGTATCAGCCTTTTCGGAGAATGCTCGTCCGCTTGAAAAAAGAGATCATTTCCCTGGGAATGGACGAAATTAGACCTGTGGAGAATCAGGGGAATTACATCAATCCTAGTGAGTTCAAGACGTGGCTTGATGAAGGCAAGGAGATAATTGTCTTAGATACCAGGAACGACTATGAACTCAGGGTTGGGTCATTTGAAAATTCAATAGATCTCGATATCAAGTCATTCAGGGAGTTTCCAGAGGCCGTAAAAGGATTAGATTATGACAAATCCACTCCAGTAGTGATGTTCTGTACCGGGGGAATTAGATGCGAGAAGGCTAGTATGGTAATGGAATCCCAAGGATGGGACGAAGTATACCAAATAAGAGGAGGCGTACTTGGATACTTCAAGGAGGCCGGAGGGGCACATTGGAAGGGCGACTGCTTCGTTTTTGACCAAAGAGTATCCTTAGACACCGAGCTAATGGAAGCGGACCACCAGATGTGCTTCAAGTGCAGAGAACCCCTTACTCCTGATGATCTAAAGTCTGAGAAGTACTCATTAGAGGAGCACTGCCCCTACTGCTATGAAAAGGTGGTTGCCTAGTATGGGGAAAGTCAACTTCATTGAGAAACTCTCAATGTTCACAGATCATTGGTCTCCGAAAGTCATTGCTGAAATGAATGACTACCAGTTCAAGCTTGTCAGGATAAAGGGCGATTTCATTTGGCATAACCATTCAGATACCGATGAGGCATTCATTGTACTCGAGGGAACTATGTTCATAGAGTTAGAGAATGAGATTATAGAGCTGGATGAGGGAGAGATGTATGTCGTTCCCAAGGGTATAGATCACAAGCCATATGCCATTGATGAGTGCAAAATAATGCTAGTTGAGCCCAAGGGAGTAATGAATACGGGAAACAAGTCTAGCGAACTGACAGCATCAAATGACGTGTGGATTTAGTTCAGTTACTTGTGCCTGTGACAGTACTCCAAGCTCCTGAATGCTAGACTATTACACCCCTCAATGGAACAGTAAGTGAACTGTCTACGAACCACTTCAGAATCCGCTTTTACCCGCTTGCTATCAAACGTATTTACCGTTCTCGACTCAACCGCTCTTTCGATTTTCATGCCCTTGAAAGCCTCGCGTGATTGACGTCCCTCAGAGTATATCGATTTACCAGCCTCACCAAAGTTCTCTCCCCTTAGGGTCTGGCTTTTTCTGATATTGTCAATCTCTCCCCTGTCAAACCAAATCAACCCACAATCCCTGCAACCATCAAGCTCCATGAGATTCATTGTGTTGGGTATCGCCGCCTGAATCAGGTCAATTACAGTAATTCCAGTTCCCTGATCCGGTAGTACGTATGAGATCGGAATTCTCGCCATTTTCACTTCGCATCCGGGGCACTTGATCCCACTCGACTCGATTGAATTATCCAGCTCAGACATCAATTTTCCAGATAAATCCGAAATTCCACCATAATTCTTTATCCCAGATAGCGTCTTATTGTCTAGTAGCACTCCTTCGCATTTATCACAGCTGAATCTATAGTTAGCATTCTGCTTATGTTGCCATCCACCAAATGCCATTACAGAAATTGATGCCAATACTGCCAATAGGACCATTTCAATTAGTAAGAAAAAGACCGCTAAGGCTCCGAAAATCCACCACAACCCGTTCCAATTATCTTGTTTGTAAGCCATGAGTCCACACCCCCTAGGGCATTCCATTGGATCAACTTCTGCTGTCATATGGGCATGCAAATGGCAGAACACTCCCCCTTCGACAGCATCTGAGGAACATTCGAGAACCATGCATTCCATGAGATTAGAGAAGCTTCACTGTTGATTATAATTGGGGCTAATTTAATTTCGAACTATATCTTCCTGTTCTTCATATCTGTTCTCCAATTTAAGACTCAATTGAAGCAGGGCCGCAATTACGAAAATCACCCCTGCGACTCTGAAACAAGTATGGAATGTCCAGATCCCGGTCCCTTCAACTGTTATTGACCATAGGTAGGCAGCTAGTAAGGGTCCAATTATTCTGGCCAATGCCCCGTAACCCTCCTGAGCCCCCATTACGAGCCCAAGCTCATGCCCTGCCCTGTTGGCTTCAAGTGTCAGTAGTGACGAATGTGTCGGTGAAAAGAGGCCATTTCCTATTGCTAGACCAGCGGAGGAGCCGAGTATCAGCCAAGATGCTTCTGGAGGTACATAGGGAAGACTGGCTATCCCTGCCCCACACAGTATAGTTCCTATCATCATCAGTTTACCCATTCCAAACCTATCGGTGAGTGGGCCGATAAGACCTCCCTGAATGATAACCCCAAGGAGCCCAATGAAAGCAAAAATCCATCCATTTTCAATTTCGCTCCAACCAAGACCCCCACTATCTATCGACATCGCTGTGAATAGGATGAAGGTTCCGTGCATCATACTGAATGCCATAAGAAATAGGAAATTGATCACAACCAGGGTGGAGATTATTGGAATCCTAATAACGCCGATAATGTTCGAGAAGGTCTCTCTAAACTTGCTAAGGCTTCCATCTGAAACGCTATCAGCTCTGGAATCCGGAGCAAGGCTCTCTTCTAGCCAAAAGTAGGCAAGTGCTAGGGAAACCAAACTAAGTAGACTGGAAAATATGCATGGTAGCAGGTACTCATTAGCTCTCCAAAAGGACGAATCAAAGAATCCCCCTATACTTGTCGCTGGATCTGACAGAAGACCTCCAATGAAAGGTCCAATCATGAACCCCAGTCCAAAGGCCGCTCCTAACATTCCCATTCTTCTCGGAATCAAATCATGTGTGCTAATGTCGCCAATGTAAGCTCTAGCCACAGCGATATTTCCATTTCCAGCTCCTGCAAGGAATCTTGCACAAATCGCCATTTCAAGACTGTTTGAAAGTCCGAAAACGATGAAAAATACAGAGTTGGAAATTAATCCAAACATTATAACAGGCCTTCTTCCAAGCCTATCGCTTATTGATCCAAGAATTGGTGTGAAAAGAAATTGTGCTAGTGAGTATACCGCAATGACCACTCCTACCCAGAAATCTCTGCTTCCAACATCATTTATTCCCTGTCCAGAAGCTAGGTCTTGAACAAAATAGGTTAGGAAAGGGATCACAATTGTAAACCCAAGCATATCAACTAGGACGACCAGAAACAATACCGTCATTGGGGAACGACCATTAGATGGGGAAGTCAACTGCCTCTCTCCGTTGGAATCATGGAGAGCTCCCTATCTCGAGTCGTTATCTCAGCAAAAATTCCAGCTACGAAGTCATCCAAAGGAACTCCATTTAGTTGTTGACCAGTTCTAGACCTGATTGATACCGTTCCGTTCTCTGTCTCCTCATCACCTAATATTACCATGTAGGCGGGCCTCATTTTCCTATGAGTCCTAATCTTTTTCCCTACCGTATTATCAGAATCATCTACATTGACCCTTACACCAGATTCGTAAAGTCTGTTCGCAACCGTCGCCGCATGTACCTTGTGCTTCTCAGAGATTGTAATTATCTGAACTTGGACTGGAGATAGCCAAGTTGGAAAGTTTCCAGCCCAATGCTCTGTGAGGAAGGCGACAAACCTCTCATGAGTGGATAGGGGAGCCCGATGAATTACGAACACTTCTCCATTTTCATCCCCATTCTCATCTTTGTAACTCAGGCCAAAGCGATCCTTGGCGGCGAAGTCCAATTGAATTGTCGACATAGACTCCTCTCTACCAAGAGCTGTGGTAAACTGAATATCTATTTTTGGCCCATAGAACGCAGCCTCTCCCACCGCCTCGACAAATGGTACTCCAATATCCTCTAGGATATCCCTCAGATGACTCTGCGTTGACTCCCAATTTTCAGGCTGGTCGATATATTTCTCAGTCCTTGCTGGATCCCAAAGCGACAGTCGAAGATGGAAGTTTTCAAAACCAAATGTTCTGTAATAGTCATTGACCATCTGCACATTAGCCCGAACCTCCTCGGCTACTTGGTCCAAAGTGCAGTATATATGTGCGTCATTCATCGATAGCATGCGTACCCTAAGCAGTCCTGCGAGAGTCCCAGAAAGCTCGTTTCTGTACACAGTTCCATATTCAGCTATTCTAATCGGCAAATCCCTGTAACTTCGTTTTTTGTTGCTGAAGACCAAGTGATGCATTGGGCAATTCATGGCTTTTAGGTAGTAGGTGCCGTCATCCATCTCCATTGGGGGGTACATTCCATCGGCATAGTGAGGGAGGTGGCCACTAATTTCGAATAATTCCTGCTTGGCCAAAACAGGTGTTGTAACCCTTTGATATCCGTATGACTCTTCTGTCTCGATCGCGTACCTTTCTATTTCAGACTTTAGAATTTCACCATTCGGAAGCCAGACTGGCAGTCCCTTGCCAATCTTCTCATCGATCATATACAGCTCCATCTCCTTGCCAATCTTCTTGTGATCGCGTTTTGATGCCTCCTCAATTTGTCGCTGACGTTCTTTCAGGCCTTCCTTGGTAGCGTAACACATGCCATAAATCCTGATTAGCGTTTCACGATTACTATCCGCACGCCAGTAAGCTGTACTAGTGCTGGTTAACTTGAACCACCTTAGATGGGAGGTGGACGGAACGTGAGGTCCACGACAGAGATCTATGAATTCTCCCTGACGATAAATCGACGAACCGATATCATGGCCAATCTTGTCATCCATTATCTCGATCTTGAATTTGTTATCTCTGAACATTGAGCGGAGCTCATCATTGTCATATTCCTCTCTAGAAATTTCCAAGTTTCTCTTTACTAAATCCTTCATCCTCTTCTCAATTTTTTTGAGCTCTTCTTCTGAAATCGGATCCATATGGAAATCGTAGTAGAAACCATGATCTATCGGTGGGCCAATCGTAGGCTTTGCATCAGGGAAGATCTCCGTAACTGCCTGTGCCAGTAAATGGGCACATGAGTGCCTAAGAATGTACAGCCCCTCTGGAGATTCTCCAAGAATGGGCATGACAGTACAGTCTCTATCCAACTCATGACTCATATCCCTTTCAATGCCGTCAACCAAAGCGGCCACTGCTCCAGACCTCCTACCGTGTACGTTCTCTATGACCTCGCCCACAGAAATCCCTATGGCGTACTCGTGGACATCTCCACTGCCAACTTCAACAGATATCATCGGTACCGTCTCCTATATCCATCCGGTTGAGCAATCCCGTTTGAATTCGACTATCCATTTCAGCCAATATTCGCCAATTATTCTTGTTACGAACTTTTCGTGTTGCCCTTTCCGAGACTTTGCATTACGAAGCGATAAGACCCGACCCCCCTTGGCACTAGCATGGTGAGGTTGGGCCTACTGGTTAATCCGGACGCTGGCCTAGGTGGTAGACTGGGCTTGAAAGGGTCGGATGGGCAAGCTGAGATCGCTAGATCCATGGGTGCAGAAGATCGTTCTGGACCTAGGATGAGACTCATGCTGGAACATTTCATCAATATCACAAAGGGAGAAAGACTCGCAATCGAGTGGTTCGTAAGTGAGGGTAGAATGGGAACGCATTGGATTCCAGATGTCCTGTCTCCAATAGTCCCAATCCACTCGTCTTTAGGAGAGACGCACGCGTATGACACCAATCAGGCCATAAAGTCCATGATTGAATCGGATGTTGATTTAATCTTGTATGCAGGAGGCGATGGAACAACCAGAGATATTGTTGCCTCTTTATCAGACAATGGTAAACCAAACCTACCAATTATTGGCGTTCCCACCGGGGTAAAGATGCACTCCGGATGTTTCGCATCCTCGCCAAAGGCGGCGGCTGAAGTTCTCAGTGCTTGGATAAATCAAGACCTTCTGCTATCCTCTACTGAAGTACTAGACCTAGACGAGGATCTCTACAGGCAAGGAAAATGGGTTGTCAGGCTATATGCCGAGGCTATCACCCCCGCAAGCCCTCGATGGATGCAAGGGTCAAAGATGAGGGTGGAGGCATCCGGAGAGGAGGAGGTAGTTGAGGGACTTTCAGATCATATCAGGGATACACTACTCGATGAAGATAGGATGATAATTTGGGGTTCTGGAGGGACTTTGAGAACAATTGGTTCCAATCTCGGCTTTGAATTGAACACTTTAGGTATCGACATATCGAAGGGAAATAGACTGATCGCTTCAGACCTTAATGAGAAGGAAATCATTCAGCACTTGGAGACGCATACTGGCGAAGTAACGCTTTTGCTATCTCCAATGGGGGGCCAGGGTTTTCTGATCGGTAGAGGAAATCTACAATTGTCCCCAGAAGTTCTCAGGATGGTTGGGGTAGAAAATGTCCTAGGCATAGTTACACCTGCAAAAATGCTCACCCTAAGAAACCTCAGAGTGGAAACTGGGGACCCTCAAATGGATGAAAAATTTTCAAAAAAGAAGTATCTGAAGGTATTGCAAGGCTACAGAACAACCAGAATCTTGCCTGTATCAGTAGACTGAATGGTCAATTTCTTAGACAGGCATCATACATGTTATATCCTAATTCGTTTTCGTATAGTCATGGATTTAGCACCTGAGATGTATGATTTTGGAGATGAAGAGAATTACTCCTTCGCTAGAAGGGTAACTTGCGCGAGTGAAGAATCGAGGAAGATGTTCGCTCTTGCACATGGGCACATGTTGAACTACAACCACGAAGAAGCAATCGCTTGCTTCTCAAAGTGTGCTGAAATGGACCCAGACTGTGCTATGGCATGGTGGGGTATTGCTTATTGTGTCTCATCAAATTATAATTGGACTCCTGGACTTGGATCTGGGTATGACCCAATTCAGAAGGCTATGTCCCTTAGGGAACATTGCACAGAGCTTGAGCAGGACCTGATTTTTGCCCTATCAAAGAGACATTCCGAGGAGGCTAGAGATGCAGCAGATCCCGCAGTGTTGAACATGGGGAACAGTCCAGAACTTAACGTAGCCTTCGCCGAAGCAATGGCCCCACTCTATGAAAAATATGATGGAGACCTTGATGTAACTGCAATCTATGTCGAGGCTTTGATGAATCTGAAAGCATGGCAATTGTGGGATAAGGATACCAAGTCAGGAGAGATCACCCCCGCAGATGACAATACACTACTTCTAGTAGATATCATGGAAAGAGCATTTGAAAATAGTGATGAAGCCAAGACTCACCCAGCCCTCTGTCATCTATATTGTCACGCACTTGAACTGTCACCATTCCCAGAGAGGGCACTACCTGCGGCCGATGTTCTAAGGAATTTAATGCCAGGCCTAGGACATTTGGTCCACATGCCATCCCACATTGATGCCTGGGTCGGACAATGGAAAGAGGCTATAGATTGCAACATAGCAGCAGTTGAAGCCGACGATAGATATGTGGAAATTACTGGTAATGAATCTCAGTTCTACAAGTTCTACAGGATGCACAACCATCACTTCGTTGTTTGGTGCGCGATGTTCGATGGCCAGTATGAAACTGCGTTGAAATATGCCAGAAAGGCAGTAAGTACCCTACCAAAAGGAGATGATAATTCTGGTGTCCGGTTCATGCTTGCAGGTATTATACCGATGGGGGCCATATTCCTAGAATCATATGTCACGATGCCATGGCATGTCATGATTAGATTTGGAAAGTGGGATGACATATTGGCTGAACCAATGTATTCTGACAAGGAAGCATTCCCTGCGACTATTGCCACCCAGCACTACGCTAGAGGCGTTGCGTACGCCTCCAAGGGAATGGTTCAGGAGGCCGAGACAGAGCAAGCCCTGTTCAATGAAGCTCTGAAGAATCCGTCCCTCGAAGGAAGGGTTATGCATAACAATTTCATGTATCAAGATCCTTCTGAGGGCCCCTCAATACTCAACGTCAACGCTTCTATTCTTGAGGGAGAAATAGAATACAGAAGACAGTTCCTTGCCAAGGAAAGAGGAGAATCCTATGATTTCTCTGCCGCGTTCGATGAGCTACGAAGAGGAGTTGAACTGTCCTTGAATTTAGCATACAATGAACCATGGGGCCAGATGCAACCAGTTAGACATATCCTGGGTGCCCTACTTCTTGAGCAGGGACATATCGAGGAAGCCGAGCAAGTATATCGCGAAGATATCAAGCTATGGAAAGATAACATGTGGGGGCTTCTAGGTCTAAAATTGTGCTTGGAAGCAAGAGAGGATAAATCGGGTGAGCTCGAGAAAGTATCAGCTTTGTTCAAAGAGAGAAGCTCAAGGGCTGACATTGTTCCAGCAAAGACCTGCTATTGTGCTCAGGACAGTAACCCTGATAGTTGCTGTTAATAGGCTGATTTCCTACTATGTCACCTGTCTAGGATTAATCATAACTTGGATGCCGCAATTGCGGCCCCGAGAGCTCCTGCTTCAGTAGCGAACCTGGCCGGTTTAATCTTTGCTTCACTAGAAATCAAGTCAGAGAAATCGCTCCAATGCTCCATAATTCCTCCATAAAGGACGATCAAGTCGGGCTCAGTCAATCTTCCAAGAAACTCTATGCCTTCTTGAAATCTTTTAGCCCACTCCTCAATGGATAACCCTTCCTCACTCCTAGTACGGGCAGAGATATGGGACTCAAGAGCTCCCTCTAGTCTTGGATGAGGTTTTCTGCCATACTCCAAATTAGGAACCATAGCCCCATCGCTTTGTATCGTTGTGCCAATACCAGTGCCTATTGTGACAGTTAATATTGTTCCGTTCTGATTTTTGCTAGATCCTAAACTATATTCCGTCAAAGCAACAGCATCAGCATCATTAATCATTGTGAAAATCCCATGATGGAAATTTTCCAGCTCTCCTTTGAGATCAAATTCCATCCATTCATCTCCAAGGTTGGGGGCCGTCAGAATCCTACCATCAGATACTACCCCTGGGAAGCCCACCCCTATCGGTCCAGACCATCCGATATCAATTATTGAATCTCTGATTCTGGGGACTATACTCGATGGTTTGGTATCTCCCTCATGAGCTATAACTTCCCATTTACTACAAAGGATTCCGGTCTCTACATCAAAGACCCCTAGTCTGAAACCACTACCTCCCAAATCAACACCTAGGCATCTCACAGCCAGAACAGGAGAGAATGATATTTCAACCTATTATATTTCTTGCCCACACGCAGCTTTCAGTAATCCAAGGAAGGGGGGACTGGGCCTCCCCGGTCTAGACTTGAACTCTGGATGATATTGTGTACCCACATAATATGGATGACCGTCGAGCTCCATAATCTCACATCTTTTACCAGTCTCGTCCTTTCCAACGTATACAAGCCCTGATGCCTCAATATCCTCGATAAGATCCGGATTCACCTCGTAGCGGTGCCTATGACGTTCGTTGACATGGTCCACTCCCCCGTAGAGCCTTCTAATCTTGCAATCGTCCACTAGGAAAGGAGTGGGCTTGGAACCAAGCCTCATTGTTCCCCCCATGTGTGTCTTTGAAATCTCAGGCATGAAAACTACAGCATGTACAGGAGCGTCCTCATCGAACTCAGCTGAATTGGCACTCTCAATATTCAGAACATTTCTACAGAACTCTATCGTCGCTATTTGCAAACCTAAGCATACTCCAAGATATGGAACTTCATTGACTCTGGCATAATTCGCAGCAGCGATCTTCCCCTCAACACCACGATTCCCAAATCCTCCAGGTACTAATATTCCGTCCGCTGACTTCAGCATCCTCCAAGCTTCTTCATGATTCTCAGTCCTATCATTTGGGTCCAGATCAGTGGACTCTATCCAGTCTATCTGCAATTTTCTGCCAACTGCGAATGCGCTATGTTGTAGAGCTTTAATCACTGATAGATATGAGTCCGAAAGTCCAGTGTATTTACCTACCATTGCAATTCTAACCTCATCTTCCAGAATATCCACCTTGTCGGCCATCATCCTCCATTCATCCAGTATTGGCAACTTAGCCGGAACTTGAAAGCCTAGATGGACCGAAACCTTCTGTAGAACGGACTGCTCAAAGAGTGATATTGGAATCTGATATAGATTGGAAACGTCATGTGCGGAAACAACAGCGTCTTCATCCACATGACAGAATGCGGCTAGCTTGGACTTCGTCTCGGAGTCAAGTGGCTTCTCAGACCTACAAACAAGAATATCAGGAATTATTCCTAAGCCTCTCAATTCCTTGACAGTGTGTTGAGTAGGTTTTGTTTTCTGTTCTCCTACTGGGCCCATAACTGGCACTAAACTGACGTGAACGAAACAGACATTTCCTTTTCCAGCTCTGAATTGGAATTGACGTAGTGCTTCGATGAATGGTGCACTCTCAATATCTCCAACTGTCCCCCCTAGCTCAATCACACATGCGTCTGGAGTTTCAGACGAACCATCTGCGGGGACATGAGCCACCCTTTCTATCCATTCCTGGATTTCATTTGTGATGTGCGGAACAACTTGTACGGTCTTTCCAAGATAGTCCCCCCTCCTCTCCTTATCGATTACATTAGCATACACCTTTCCGGTTGTGATATTATTGTCTCTTGTGAGTGCAATATCCAAAAATCTCTCATAATTCCCCAAATCAAGATCCACTTCCCCCCCATCATCGAGAACGAAAACCTCTCCATGTTCAAACGGAGACATAGTTCCAGCATCGCTGTTTAGATATGGATCAATCTTGATTGAAGTAACCCTAAGTCCAGCCGATTTCAGAAGAACTCCGATGCTACTTGCAGTTACCCCTTTACCCAATCCAGATAGGACTCCACCCGTCACTACGACATACTTCATGTAATCAACGGGGTTTGAACCCATCATGCCTCGCATATCAACATTGGGTCGATAAATGGTCAATATCGAACATCAATGACCAAGTAGCTCCAGCTTTGGGGAGCTCCATGGTCGAGCCGCCCGGGGACAGAATTCTTGTCACAGGGGCACTAGGCCAGATAGGAACTGAATTGGTTTCGGAACTAAGGAAAAAGCATGGTAATGATACTGTTCTCGCTACAGACATCAGAGAACCAAATGATGATCGATACTTTCCAGAAGGGCCATTTTGTAATCTAAGTGTATTAGATGGCGAAGCTATGGAGAAAACAGTCACTGGTGAGGGAATTGGGACAGTTTACCATCTCGCTGCAATTTTATCCGCTACCGGTGAGAAAAATCCAGAGCTCTGTCATAGGGTGAATGTCGGCGGAACTGTTACTGTGTTGGACGTGGCTAGAGATTTTGGGTTGAAGGTATTCGCGCCTTCTTCAATAGCAGTTTTTGGCCCAGACTCGCCAAAGGTTGCACCACAAAAAGCAACCCTAAACCCTTCTACGACTTATGGTAAGACAAAAGTCACAGGAGAGGTCTTGGGTATGAATTATTTCAAACAATACGGGGTTGACATCAGAGGACTCAGATTCCCCGGTCTGATCTCATGGAAAGCACCTGCAGGAGGAGGAACTACTGACTATGCAGTCGACATCTTCCGAGCAGCAATTAATGATGGGCATTACAATTGCTTTGTTAGTGAGGATACCAGACTCCCAATGATGTATATCGATGACGCAATCAGGGCAACAGAAATGATAATGCAGGCCGATGGGAGCAGACTCGGTACATCTAGGGCTGGTTACAATATCAGAGGGTGCTCATTCACTGCTGGAGAGTTGGCGGATAGAATTTCCTTCAGAATTCCAGAATTCACATGTGATTTCAATCCCGATTTCAGACAGAAGGTTGCCGACTCTTGGCCAGATGATGTTGATGATAATCCAGCTAAAGATGATTGGGGCTGGGAGGCCAATTTCAATTTGGATAGAATGGTGGACGAAATGTTAGATAATCTCAGGAAAAATCAGTCTTCCTGATCCTCCTCGTCCTTCCAGTCAGGGGTGGTCGGATCCTGCTTCGCCCACAGGACATCATTTATCCTCAGAACACTAATTGCCGCCTCCGTGGAACCAGATATTGAGTGGCTTGTTACAAAAAGCGGGTCCAAAATTCCCAGCTGATCCATACTAGCCTTCTTTCCAGTGATCGCATCGAGTCCAATCCAAGCTCCATCAACTACATCAGATGCCTGTTCTGCAGACAAATCTAGTAACACATCTATTGGGTCTAGGCCAGCATTCTCGGCCAAAGTTCGGGGAATTACTTCGAGAGCGGCCGCATAAGCCTCCATTGCTAACTGCTCTCGTCCTGGGTTTCTCAATGCGAATGACCTAATATGCCTAGCTAAATGGGTTTGAATGGCGCCTCCTCCTGGAACGACTCTTGGGTCTCTGAGCATTCTGAAAGATACACCCATAGCATCATCAAAAGCCCTCATCGATTCTTCTCTGATCTGCGGAGAGGTCCCCCTAAAGACCACAGTAAGAGCACCCATTTCGGAACCTTCGATGGTCGTGTGTGTCACACCTGCAATTGACTCTTCCTTCCTGCCTGAAAAAATACCAAGATCTTCCCCAGAAGCCCTTGCTGGGTCTCTTATTATCCTCGCTCCCGTGATTCTGGATAGGATCTCCAAGTCACCTCTCTCAAACCGCCTGTAAGTTGTAATTCCCGAATCCGACAGCATCGATATCGCTTCTTCTGAGATTCCATCTCTGACAATAAGCAGATCCACGCCCAGTGATGAAAGGTGATCGACCGACTTCTTGAGGTTTGCAAGAGACCTCTCATGAAAGCCCCTGAGGACACCAGGGCTACTAGCTTCAATCTCGGCCTCCATCTCCAATTTTGCATTTTCCAATCCGCCGTCGATTATGGCTATCGTGCCCCCTCTGGAAGCTTCAGGAGTTCCCATGTCCACTCTCGATTTCGCAATCATGAGGCCGTTTACTAGTGAGCTATCTGTGGATAAACCGCCCCCCACCTCAAGCCTCTTCACTCTCAATCTTTCCAAGTCATCGCCCCCATCCTCCTCCGATAGTATCCCAGCAGCTTCTATTGCGATGTCCGTAATATGAGATGCCAATGAAGTACTTATTTTCCCTGCCAATGTCGTTGAGATTACCGATTTTACTCCATCTGGATAATCAGCACGCCTTGATATTCTTTCCAGTTCGGAGATAGCTTCTCTCTCAGCCTGTACATAGCCACTGATTATTGTGGAAGGGTGAATGCCCATTCTAACTAGCTCTAGAGAATTCTGTAGTAATTCTGCAGTCAGAATGACAGTCGATGTTGTGCCGTCCCTTGCCGATTTGTCTTGTGATGAAGATGCGGATATTAACAATCTAGCAGTGGGATGTTCAACCTTGGCAGTTTCAATCACAGTGACTCCGTCGTTGGTAACCAGACTCCCTCCATCTGCGTCGACCAGCATTTTGTCTAAGCCTCTAGGTCCAAGGGTTGATCTTACAGCCCCGGCAAGTGCAACGGCCGCCTTGACATTATTCACCAAAGCCGCACGACCCTCTAATCGATCGGTGTCTTGAATTGCAACATCGTGCTCAGCCTGAACCATGATGGTCGGAATCAAGCAATAGATTTCAAGCTCTCCATTACTGACAAGCCCTTATTTTTCTGATATTCCATTCACAAAATGAACATATTCATATAGGGAATTGCTCTCCGACTATACAACCGATGGTTAAGTAGTGGTCAAATGGGGAACTCAAATTCCGACGAATGGGAACAAAAAATGATACAGCAGATGCTGAATCTCTTCAGTCAGATGGGGATGCCCATAGACAGGTCTGAGCTTGAAGATACTATCTCCAGAATTCGCCAGCAATTCGAAAGTATGGGCATTGATGCGGAGATGATCTACAATAGCAACGTCAAAATGAACTTCCAAGGAGATCCTGAGAATTTCAGGAAGCAAATGGAAGCCTTCATGAATCATCCAGAAGGATTCTCGGAGATGTTCAAGAATATGGGGATTAACGTCCAAGTCGGGCCCGACGAAGAACCTGCTGACGTGAAACTAGAAGATGAACAGGAAGAAGAGTGCGACGTCCCTCTGGAAGATACTTATGTCGATGGCGATTCAATGTTCGTTACGATAGACGTCTCAAATATAATCGATTTAGATGAAACCAGCTTCGAGCTGATCCTGTCTCATGGGGGCAAAGTTCTCCAGATTATGAGAAGAACCCAACTTAGGCCAATAAAGAGTATCAACCTGCCACAAGCGGCGACTTCAGTTTCAGAGTGGAGCCTGAACAATGGTATTCTAGACATTATTTTCGATAAGGCTTAGCCTATCAAACGGAGGAACAAAAATGACTGGACCAGTAATTGGAATAGATTTAGGAACAACAAATAGCTGTGTAGCGACCTTAGAGGCGGGGAAACCGGTGGTAATCCCTAACTCGGAAGGATCAAGGACAACTCCAAGTGTCGTTGCCTTTTCTAAGAATGAGGGGGACAGGGTCGTAGGGATAACAGCTAAACGCCAAGCAGTAACCAATTCCGAGAGGACCATAATGTCCGTAAAAAGAGAGATGGGGACTGACTGGAAGACAGATATCGATGGGTCAGAATATACTCCACAGGAGATTTCGGCATTCATTCTTCAGAAGCTAAAATCCGATGCTGAAGACTACCTTGGACGAGAAGTTAAGCAAGCTGTGATAACCTGTCCCGCATACTTCACAGACGCACAAAGGCAGGCAACTAAAGATGCGGGGAGAATAGCCGGCCTAGAGGTCCTCAGAATTATCAATGAGCCTACAGCGGCCGCACTTGCATACGGAGTAGACAAAGACGACGATCAAACGATATTGGTCTACGATTTGGGAGGCGGAACATTCGATGTATCAGTTCTTGAAATCTACCAAGTGGATGGTCAACCTCAGATCGAGGTCAAAGCCACCAGTGGAGACAATCGTCTTGGAGGGGATGATTTCGATGAAGTTGTCATCGATTGGCTGGTATCCGAGTTCAAGAAATCGACCGGAATAGATCTTTCAAGTGACGTTACAGCTCTTACCAGGTTAAGAGAGGCTGCCGAGAAGGCTAAGATTGAGCTCTCTGGAACTGCTACCACCCAAATCAATTTACCATTCATCACGATGAATGGTGATGGCCAGCCGGAACATCTTGACATCTCTCTTTCCAGAGCTAAATTTGAGAGCCTCATAGAAGATCTGGTAGAGAGGACAATGGCTCCTACTCGCAGGGCTATGAAGGACGCTGGAATCAAGAAAGGCAATGTCGACAAGGTCTTACTCGTTGGTGGTTCAACAAGGGTTCCTGCAGTTCAGGAAGCCATTGAGAAGGAAGTTGGTAAGCCACCCTTCAAGGGAATAAATCCCGATGAAGCCGTTGCAGTCGGAGCTGTCTTGCAAGCAGGGATAATTACTGGCGATGAGGGAGTTACAGACGTTCTCCTGCTCGATGTTACTCCATTGACCCTGGGAATCGAAACTCTTGGCGGAATAATGACTACTATGATTGAGAGGAATACTACTATTCCAACTCGAAGATCAGAGACATTCTCAACAGCCGCTGATAACCAACCTGCAGTGGAAGTCCACGTGTTGCAGGGGGAAAGGGAATTTGCAAAGGACAACATTACTCTAGGAAGGTTCCATCTAATGGGTATCCCCCCTTCTCCAAGGGGCATTCCCCAAATTGAAGTCACCTTCGACATTGACGCTAACGGAATTGTCAATGTTTCAGCCAAAGATCTTGGTACCGGGACTGAGCAGTCGATTAAAATCGAGAGTCAGACTTCTCTATCTGAAGATGAAATAAAAGCTAAGATTTCAGAGGCCGAAGAGTTCGCTTCGGAGGATAAGAGGAGGAAGGCAGGAGTTACGCTGATTAATTCTGCAGATGGAATGGTATACCAATCAACTAAAATGCTAAAGGAAGCTGCTGAAAAAATATCTGATCTTGATACTGAGCCCATTCATGCAAAGCTAGAAGAACTCAGGTCATTGATAACCAAAGATGACAAGACCATTGACGTTGATGAGTTAGATGAAGCAGCTGTTCAGGCAAAGATGGCAGAAGTCGAAGAGTCCCTTCATGAAGTTTCAGCCAAGCTTTACGAAGCAGCCGCCGCGGAAATGGCCGAAGAACAGGAATCAAGTAACACAGATGATGTCGTAGAGGCGGACTTCGAGGAAGTTGATTCTGAGGACACCGATGAGTAGCTAGTTTTCGGTAATAAGCCTGTGAAGGGTCCTGACGTGTATCCCTGATGTCCCATACTGGAAAAGTGGATTGACACTCTCTGAGCCGGCTTTTGATCCTGGACCCCATGCCGATCCAGCGATGTCTAGATGTACCCATGGTATCTTCTCTCCATCCTTTTCGAACCCTCTGTTGGGAACGAAGAACTCTAGGAAAGCAGCGGCAGTGTTTGATGAACCGGCTCTTCCCCCTATTGAACCGTTTCTTATATCTGCAAATGCGGAGTCAGTCATGTACTTTCGGAACTGATCGTTCAACGGCATTCTCCAAACCTCCTCTCCACTTCTTTCCGCCGCGTTTTTTAGTTTAGATGCGACATTATCATCATTTGACCACATCCCTGAAATCTGATTCCCCAAGGCTACAATGACAGCCCCAGTCAAGGTAGCCAGGTCCACGATATATTCTGGATCAAACTCTCCCGCTTTCCATAGCCCATCCGAAAGGACATTTCTCCCCTCTGCATCCGTACTGAATACTTCTACCGTCTTTCCTGAATAAGTCTTGAAGACGTCCCCCGGTCGATAGGCACCAGACCCAGGCATATTCTCTGCAAGACAGGAGATTCCATTCACGCGTCTCTTGTAACCTGTGGAATGCAACGCCTCCATGAGTCCAAATACAGTAGCTGCGCCACACATATCATATTTCATATCCCACATGCCACTGGTTGGCTTGATGGATATTCCTCCAGTATCAAAAGTAATTCCTTTCCCAACAATACAAGGTCTTCGTACACCCACATCGGCATCTGGATTGAGTGTGAATAGTACCATGCAGGGCTTCCTGTCACTACCCTTTCCGACATTAATCAGGCCGCCCATTCCAAGGTCGTGCAACTTATCCCAATCATAAACTTCGACAGATACATTTTCTTTATCTTCGGCCCATTCTAAGGCCCTTCTTGCATACTCCATTGGATAGAGAATATTAGCTGGCTCGTTACCTAGATCGCGTGCTAAATGCACCCCACTAGTTACCGATTGAATTAGCAAAAGTCTTTCGGAAAGTGCTTTTTGGTACCTTGAACTGGCTTGGAAATCTACATCCCACTCGTCATTTATGTGTTCGTCTGGGACTTCTTGGTGCTCTAAGAACTCATAATCTCTTAGCATCATTCCTTCAGCGAAATCCAACATTCTATCGGCTGTCCAGCCTGATGTGAACCTGACCGTGATCCCGACTCCATTCTTTTTTGACAATGAGGAGATGGTCCTAGCCCCAGTATTACGCGCGATTTTGTGGTTCAAACTATCTCTATTGCCCATTCCTACAAGCACAATGTTACACCCAGGTGTCCAAAGTGTCATCTTCTTGCCCTTCTTGCCGTCAAACTCCTGAGAATTGAGCGCGTCCCTGACTAGTCCCCTCTGTACTCTGGATAATCCGGCCAAAGAGTTATTTGGAGGCTTATCGTTACCCTCGAAAAGAGGCAAAATTAATTGTTTTCTCGGTTTTGTGAATTCGCTGTTACCTATCTGCATAAATAGCCCGAAGCACGCGATTATAAGCTAGTTTACAAATAATTCTATTACAAATATTCAATTTTAAATGCAAACTAACTTTTTAGGAAATTAAATCAATTTTCAAAACTCCTACTCCTCTGATTTACTGCCGCCACAGCGAAGGCGAGAAGGAGAGTCAGCATCGAAGGAGCTGGAAGAAGGCTCGAACTACCAGCGTTAATCACTACCAAATCCTCATCTATCAACTCCTCAGTCCACATTGAGGAATCTATAACTCTCTTCTGATAGTAGAGGGCCCAGATCCCCTCATCATTCGATATAGGAGCACGGGTGAAATCTAGCATAGCGACAGTGGTATTTGTTGCATTGACTGAGAAACCCGACCCCGAAGCAGAGAAGTTGAATTCAGACACCAACTCATGAATCTCCATATCAGCGACCATTTCCACTGGTTCATTTAATCCGGGAAGCCAAAATTCCCTCGAGTCTTCACTTTCGAAGTATAGCAAAGTGGCATTAGATGTACTAGCATGTCCCCGATTTGAAACACTCAATCTTACCTCCCCGCCCACCTCTTCCAGAGAATCTACAACCAGACGAGCTCTCCAGTACCATACATTTTCGATGAGGTAATGCATTACATCAAGCTCTTCGTCCAATCTTTCTGAGAGGGGCTCCACAGTTCCCAACAGGAATTGCTCATCGTCTGTCTCGAATGTGAAGGTTGGATAACCCATTACGCCATAGCCGTAGTCCCGACTAGTTCCACAATTGGGGTAGAGGCCTTGGTTGGCATTGCGAATAGGGATTTCAGAAATGTTTGAATTCACCTCATCTCTTATGTGGTGATACATTTCCCAGTCAGAAGGTTGCTCTGGCCACTTTCCCCATGGGTAGAGCATAATCCAAACTCCAGTGTGCATCGTGATGTACAGGTCGGCATCTGGAACGACTTCATTCATGTAAATCGAATTAGCCAAAGTCTCAGACTCACTGAAAGCCGAACTTCCCGGTTGGGTCGAATCACATGTGTTCCAGTAATGGTCATAGTTCCTATTCAGGTCTACTTGGTTTACATTCCATCTCGTATCAAAGTCATTACCATCTGCATTCAGCATTATGAGGATGTGCAATTCAGTATTAGATAATATCTCAAGTACCTGCTGATCCCCGGTTCCCCACCCCTGAATATAGTATTCCGCGACTAAGAAGGCAAGCTCAGTTCCCAGATGCTCATTGCCATGGTGGCCACCATCTATGTAGACAACTTCTTTGCGTTCTCCATTAGATTTGTAGTGCTTGCAATCATCGATATCTCCAGGGCTATCAGAACAAGCTCCCCCGTTCCAGTCAGAGATTTGTAGCATCCATATTTCTCTTCCCAATTCAGTCTTCCCAATACTGAACAAATCGACTATTTCAGGATAGTCATCAGACCATTCATTTAGGTCCAAGGTCAGTGTAGCGTAAGAATGGTACCAATGCTCTTGGATGATATCTGGCTGGCCAATCTGGGCAGTGACCAATGGAGAGGCTGATGTTGCCAGCAAGGAAGATAGAATCAAAGTCACAACCCATGGGCGCATGATATATTGAGAGGGTTGCAAGATACAATCATTCTCCCTTGTCGATCAGTATCCTCGCACAATGACATGATAATATCTTAGTCGCAATAAGCGCGGCATTAAACTCAGTCAAAGGCCCTTCTTTCCCTGGCACAATTTCATTCACATCTGCACCCAAAACCTCTGCCCCAGTCGCAGAGAAGATTCTCTCGATCAACTCAACCGCGGCCCAGTGTGAGAGCCCGCCCGGAACCGGAGTTCCAGTCGAGGGAACCAACTTTCCATCGAGCCCATCTATGTCGAAGGTAATCCATACTGGTCCCGTAATCTTAGAGATACTTTCTAGCATTAATTCCCAACCCCCCAAGAGTCCAGAAGAACCCAGAATTTCCCTAGCATACCAAGTCTCAACCCTATCGTCTTCATCAGAAAAAATCGCTTCTGACTCCGAGAGAGCTCTTGTTCCGATCTGAATCACCTTTCCTACTCCTGCATCTAGAGACCTCCGTATTGCAGTTCCATGGGAGAATCTCTCGCCATTCAGTTCATTCCTCAGATCCGCATGCGCATCGATCTGAATCAATGTCAATTCGGATAAATCGCCATTCAGCCTAGAGTGTTTTTTCATCGCCTCCATTATTGGAGGCAGAATACCATGTTCTCCCCCCAGTACTAATGGAAACCCGTTATCTATCCATTCGGCAAGGTATTCGGTGATTGAATTCAGTTGTTCAATCAGAGTCCCAGCTTCCGAGCCCCATGGAGAAGACGTGTGAAAAGAGAGTCCACATGGTAACTCTTCTGGAAGAAGGGGGTCATACAGCTCTACTTGTGAGCTCGCCTCAATACATGCAGCAGGACCACGCTCAGTTCCTTCAATCCAACTTGTAGTCATCTCGAAAGGAATCGGTAGAATAATGACGTCCCACGGTCCTTCCTCACTCTCATCCAAGCCCAGGAATGTGACTCGCGTACCCCTGTCCATGCCTTTCCGCCTCCATCTAACAGAATAATGACTTCGTAAGCCAAAATGCAGATTTTGAGAGCGTTTGTAGAGACCGTTGAAATAGAGCCCCCTGCCCTGTAGGTGTATCTCGGAGGCGGAATGATGGGTTTGACACTAGCTCAGCTTACTTCGGCTATCAGGAGCAAGGTAGATACTGACATGGAGGTAGTAGTCGCCGAATCAATAGCAGAACACGCCCTTGGATTCTTCGGATTCTCTAACAGGATCATCGACAACGCTCTAGAGCCTACTGACAGAAACTTGTTCTACCAGCTACAGGACTATGATCTCTTGACCACTGAATCCGAAGAAACCACACTATGGGACGGCAGAGAATGGAGAATTCACTATTGGAAATTCAAGGCGAATGCTGAAGAGTTTGCCAGAGCAGCGGCCGAGGCAGCTCTGTTGAATCAGAAAGAGAAGGATCCATACTCAGACGTTTACGATGATGTACCCGTCTCTCTATGGAAGGAAAGATCGGGCGAAGAAGACGACTACGAAGAGCCATTGTTCTGAGAATTCCCACCCCTCATTACTAACTTTACAAATACCCAGAACAATTGGGAGTGTTGTGAACGAGTATCAGGTGGATCTTACTCGTCGGTATGATATCGATTGGCTCAGAGTAATACTATTCGGACTTCTGATTCCCTTTCATGTAGCTATTGGTGTTTATTGGTCTACATATGGTACCGAAATTAATCCAAATATTGGGGATATTTCGGATGAAAATACGGAGGAGTTCGCAAATGAAAATAACGATTACACATCCGAATCAGTAGATTTTACGAGCATGGTCTTGCATTGGATGCACCAATGGAGACTCGCCGCTCTCTTCATGATCTCAGGAATGGGAACCGCATTTGCATTCAAACGTAAAACTTGGAAGATTTACTTGACTGAAAGGTGCAAACGCCTACTCATTCCAATGTTTTTCGGTGCATGGACGATGGGCTTTGCTGGCTCGGTAATTATGGGGAATGAGACAATCACTCCCGCCGGCCTTACCTATGGATTTCTATTCGGGATAATTTGGAGGAGCCTCTCTTTCTGGATACCAATTTTCGGCAAGCTGATAGCCTTAGGACATCTATGGTTCCTTTGGAATCTATTTCAGTATTCATTGATACTATTACCAGTTTTTCACATAGTCAGGAATAATCCAGAAGGATCCATCTCTGGCATCCTAAGAGCGCCATTTAGGATGCGAACGGGGATCGGAGCCTTGATCATCATTCCGCTATTGTTGAGCTCGACTGAGATCCTTTTCAAACCGTGGTTTCCAGGTTATATCGGTGTAGGATACGAATGGTTCTGGTTCTTCGCCTTTTTCGCTATTGGATACATCTGCATTATTTCCAAAGATGAATACTACCAACTCATTGAAAATCAAAGGGTAACAATCACAATTGCTACTCTAATTTGGACAATCGCCTTTGTTTGGCTTCGACTAGAACAACACGATACCGGAATACCCTATGTCGATGGAGGATGGGTAGGAACCGAGGGCTTCCATAGCAGGATGACAGTTGTTGCTTGTTTGATACATAGTTTTCATGCTTGGTTCTGGTGCCTAACTATTTTTTCATGGGGATCGCATGTCCTCAATAGGAATCACCGATATCTACCATACCTCAATCAAGGAGTATACCCATTCTACATAGTTCACATGCCTCTTACCTTCTTAGGACTTAGGTTGGCCTCAAACCTCGGACTGAGAAATCACCCAGCTGTGATTTTTGCTACCTTTTTGGTGATACTGACCTGCTGGCTATTTTTCGAGATTGTGAAGAGATTCAAATCTACAAGATTCCTGTATGGCATCAAATAGTCCGTAAGTCCCTGTAGGGGATATCTTGAACAAGCTGAACTATTACCGTATGGTAGGATGTATAATCAGGCCTCGACTGACACTTCCGGTAAAATCGGAATTTCCATACTTCTAACTTCAATACTCTTGCTCAGCAACCACTCATTATTGGCGTCAGGACAAGCCTCCCCATCAACAAGTTGTGAAATTTTAGTGGACTGGGACTATCAAGTGGACTGGCTCGACGAGCCTAACGAGGAAGACGAAATCTACACACTGGACCATGTTCACAGATACAAGGTTATTTTTGATCCTGCGTTTGGATTAGGCGAATCACCGTCAGCAATTTCAGTAAGCTCAACTCATATGAGGTATGCATCCGGAGAAAACATTCCAGTCAATGTCTCCCACATCAGTGCAGGAGGCGAGGTCGATATTGAGTTGGAAACTGATCCGGAGTTCCAAGACAAAATTTTAGTTAACTTCTCCAGTACTGAGGCAGTATGCAGTAGAACAGTGTCTGTGACTAACTGGAATCAGCCAATTGAAGATCATGAAATAACAAGAGAGACTCTCTGGTCATTAGAAGGCTCCGAGTCAGAGGAACAGAGTATCGAGTTTATGGGAAGAGGGTGGCAGAAGAGAACTGGCCCTATTTTGGAATCGAATGAGCTTGGTAATGGATCTCTTAGGATGAATACCATGAATGGAACAAACGGGATCATTTTGGATTTGGACTTGGATAGGATATGGCTCAATGAGTCATATGACGGAAATAATCTGATATCTCAAGACTTCGAGATGCTAGGAAATGGATCTATGTTTCTTTCTGAAGGAAATTCAGAAGGGTCCTTAGAAGAAGGATTCTCGGCTCAGATTTCTGTAACACGGGCTGTGGTAAACCGCTCATGGAACGATGGAAGCCTCACAGAGAGAATCATCATCGAAGGAGGGGGATGGCTATCTTTCAGCGGGGGCGATAATGAAAGCTCAGAGGGGGGATTTGGCCAGATAGAGAATTTCTACTTTGAATCCTTTGATGAAAACGGACTCAGACGCATGCAGAATTTTCACATAGACGCCAATGCTTCATTGAGGATATTAGGCGGATCGGACTTCTTCTCTTTCGAGCTCGATGACCTAATCATAAGAGAGAGGTGGTCTGATGATACTAGGGAAGAGCAGTTCTTTAGGGCATACGGAGAAGGGGATTTCAGTTTTGAAATAAGAGATGATGAATTCAATATCGATGTCAATGGAACAATTCCACTCGTACATATCGAGTCCAATGGAGGAGAGACAGTTTCTGACACCATCATAGTGGACGGCACTTATGATGGAGATATCGAGGGGAGCTTCGGATTAGTGAGGCAGATAGTTGATTCAGGAGTACAGCAAAATTCCGAAGGAGTGCCATATGAAGTCGATAAGATTCAGAATGAGTTCTGGTGGAATGTATCAGCTACTCCATTCGGACCGATTTCACAAGAGTTTGGGGCAGAGCATAATCTGACATATGAGTTCGTCGTCCCTCAACAAGATTGGCTAAATAGAACGGTCAGGCTACAATATGTTGAGGATAATGGAACGATATCGGACGAATTTCCACCTGATTCTCCAATTATTGAAAGTCCTTCAAGACCACAAGCAAGCCCTCTGTTATCTAGTCAAATATCAAGAGAAAGCGGAGTCTCTCCTAGTGTCGTAGTCCCTGGGGATTTTTTCACTCTAATCTCAAATCCGTCTAATATCCTTGAGGTCTTAGTCCTCTCAACCTCCGAGAAAGAAATGGATGGTCATTTGGTCGAAGTCGCCGAGTGGGCAGGAAATATAGAATCTGAAGGGATTTCTGCCTCCGGATTCTTCGTCAACGAGGGCCCACTCTCCGGGCTATTGTATGAAGCGAATAGATGGATTTCACTCACAGGTGAGGAAGATGACTCTTCTTCGGGTCTGACATTTATGGAATATCAGAAGGTTGACAGGGTACTTTACCCAACCGTCATCACCGCAGATGAGAACAGTCTCCCTTCCTTACTCTCGGTTTCATTCAGAGAGGGGTTCTTGCATACCGAGGGAGGGGTTTCCCACATTGAAATAATGATTGAGGACATAGACACGGACGTCATCTCAGTTACTGCTGACCTATCGTCTATAGGGCTCGGGCAGGTCACACTCTCAGATAGTGGACTATTGGGAGATCTGACAATCAGCGATGATGTATGGACCTCGATAATTTTTCACGAAGGACTTGAGTTTGGTCAGTTCACTGTGCCCGTTATAATCAACGATTATTGGACCCAGGTAACGGATTATGGAGAAATAACCGTGGATAATCTTCCACCCAGAGCAAACTCAATTATTTTATCAGATCAATCAGCATACCGGGGCCAGACACTTGGAATATCGGTGGATTCGGTGGATGGTCACGGTGTTGATTCGGTATCAGTGGATCTCCTTAGCGTAGGAGGAGAATTGTACAATCTAAGCTATTCAGAATCTACAGGTTATTGGTCTGGAGAGTTTACTATTCCCTACACAATTCCTCCAGGCGAGAGAATCATACCGATTCGAATGTCCGATACACAGGGTGCTGAGATTTTCTCAAATAATTTAGAAGAAATGCCGGTTTTGGAGATAATCAACGAATTTCCGACCTTAATTTCTCTAGAAATTTGGAGGGAGGGAAACCCACTTACTTACGAGACCGATGAGGGAGACCTCATTCATCCAGTGATAGTCTCGAGTAATGGTGGACAAATCGCCCATCACATGGAAGTAGAGGTATCAGATCCTGATGGTGTCTCATCTGTTCAGGCAATAATTGGTAGATTGGCGGATATTGGGAAATCCGAGCAATGGCTGTTGTTGGTCGACGATGGAACATCTGGAGACAGGGTTGCAGGAGATGGGATTTACACGCTATATTTCGAGGCTAGGTCAACGATTCCTGAAGGCGAATTGGAAATCAAAATCCGTGCAACAGATATTTTTGTCTCATCCACCCCTCCTGAAAATCAGGGACACATACTTTCCGTCCAACACTCAGAATGCTGTAACGGCGACTCATCATGGATGTCACAGAATTTTTCAACAATAGTCTTAATATCATCATTTTCTGTCTTACTCATGGGGATGGTGGCTGTAATTCTTCAGATCAGGAAGTCAGATTTTGATTAATCATGGTACGAGTGCCGGGATTTGAACCCGGGTTCCGGCGTTGGCAACGCCGGGTGATAACCACTACACTACACTCGTATGTTGTCAGGGAAACCAGAATCGCTTTTCTAAGCGTCGGTCCATTCATCGACCGAGTCTCTGATCAGATCTGCGATTCTCTGCATAGTAAATCTGTAAAATTCAATTGACTGTCCAAGAGGATCGTCCAATCCCCAGTCAATATCGATAGGGATATTTGGACATTGAACCCCACAACCCATACTTATTATCTTATCATGGCCCGTTGTATCAACGTCATCTAATGACTTGGGATAAAGACCCGAACAATCTATCCCCCCTTCTGTAAGAACCCTCATCGCATTAGCGTTTACTTCTTCCCCAGGATGAGTGCCAGCTGAGGTCGCGACATGCCCGTGACTCCTGGCAATAGCCTCTGCCATCTGGCTCCTGCAAGTATTTCCGACACATACAAACAGAATCTTCACGACTATCGGAATTAGGCTTACTAAATTAATGAATTCCATATAGCATATTTTCACTAATTTAGTTTGAATAGCATTGAAGTATCCCCACCTTTGCCATGAACTATGGCAGATTCCCCAGTATCTCACCATTCCCCCGAATCTCCTCCCGAACAAGAGGCAAACGCGAATCAGCGAGCTCAGATGGAACAGGCATATCAGCAGATGCAAAGGAAAATGAGAATGTCTAAAATGAGCGAGACAATCAAACACAAAATCATGGTTCTTTCCGGAAAGGGTGGCGTTGGAAAGACCACTGTCGCGACTGGAATAGCCTTATCTCTAGCAAAAATGGGAAAGAAAGTTGGGCTGATGGATATCGATATCACCGGCCCAAATGTACCAAAAATGCTGGGTTTGGAGGGTACTGAGTTACACATAGAGGATGGACAGATTTTCCCTGCAATCGGCCCCCATGGGATAAAGGTCATCTCAATGGCGTTCTTGATTGAGGATCCGGATAAGCCGGTGATTTGGAGAGGACCCATCAAGCTCGGAGCAATCCAGCAATTCATTGGGGATGTGGCTTGGGGGGATTTGGATGCACTCGTTATCGACTTCCCGCCCGGGACGGGAGACGAGCCACTGACTGTCAGCCAGACTCTGCCCAACTTGGATGGAGTAGTGATCGTTACCACGCCACAGGAAGTAGCACTTCTAGACAGTCGGAAATCCATCAATTTCGCAAAAACAATTTCCGTACCGGTCCTCGGGGTCGTGGAGAATATGAGCGGTTACAAATTATCAGGTTTTGCCGGCCCAGGTGCCGAATTCTCACTCACTGGCCCAAATGGTGTTCCAATTAGCATCATAGCATCGGAAGATGGGGCATGGTCTACTACCCTAGATCTATTCAAATCTGGAGGAGGGGAGGAATCCGCTCAGGATTTGGAGGTTCCATTTTTGGGAAGACTGCCATTTGATCCGGGAGTAGTTAGGGGTGGAGATGACGGAGTTCACAGAATCGTAGCAGATCCAAACGGAGAAACAGCCAGAGCTTTCGGCAAAGTTGTAGAAAATATGCTGAATTCTCTGGATAACCGGAATAGTCACAATGTAAAGATTACTTGAAAAGTGTGAATTTTGGGGTCGAATTCATTTCAAAGATGCCTCTCGGAGGATATTGACATGGCTGTTGGTAGTGGGATATACATCACTTGGATTACTGGTGCAATTTTGCTCAGTATTGCGATGATGCCCATATTCAAGCCCCCATACACAAAAGTCAGAATCGAGGGTTTCATCGATATGTTCAGAAGGTACTGGGCCCATATGATAATCGTTTTCTCGGTATATCTTTGGAAGGATATCCTCGATGGTTTGGACAGGGTCCTGATGGCAAACACTCAGCTCGACATGACCCCATATGTTTACGCAATCGAAGGGGACATAGTGCTATGGATTCAAGAGGCATTCAGAACTCCGATACTTGATGTTGTCCTGACCCATTTCTACGTTATGGGATTCATGACGGTAACTTTTGCATCCTTCGTGTATCCGATATACTTCGATGATAGGTACATGGCCGATAGAGTGTCACTATCGATGTTCTGGGTGTATATTCTCGCCATCCCATTCTACTTGTTCTTCAATGTAAGAGTAACTGGGGACTATATTCCCTTAATGGAAACTGTTGCTTATGATCTCACCCCAGAAATACACAATTGGTTCACAAGGATTGACCCATTCACAAATGGAATGCCAAGTTTACACATTGGCTTACCATTCGCAATCTGGCTGACCATGACTAGATGGGATGAGGATGGTAGATGGATGAAGTTCAGAAGACTGTTAGTGGT
Organism: Euryarchaeota archaeon UBA28; assembly: GCA_002501605.1. GTDB lineage: Archaea > Thermoplasmatota > Poseidoniia > Poseidoniales > Thalassarchaeaceae > MGIIb-O5. Next base: position 24,865 of record DANW01000021.1, on the reverse strand, counting down.
CTTCATTGCACTCACAGCTTTCTCAATCATCTATCTCGGAATTCATTGGGCGATAGATATCATAGGTGGAATGCTAGTCGCAATTGCTTCGGTCGCAGTCACCGAAAGAACTCACAAAGGAATTTGGACGGTAGCGGATGAGAGGCTTTTCACACGCAAGCTTGCAAGATTAATTGACGATCCAAATGGTTTCATGAAGGAACTCAGGACTTATGTGAATCAGAGGTTCTCCCCCTTGAAAGAACCCGGAAGCAAGCAGACCAGCGTATTCATCGCCGCACTTTTACTATCCACAGGGCTAGTTCTATTGTGGGATGCGACACATCAGGACTTTCCTGTAGAGGGTGTTGAATGGCCGACATCCGCGGCAGGATCGGACGATTGGCTAATTGGAATCGAGGTCGACCCCCAAATGGACGGAGTGGATGACATTGAGGTTTCTGCACTAAATATAAGTGTAGAAAATTCCAGAGACCCTGTGGTACTCTCCGGGCCAAATTGGTACGAGGAACCGAGTGTTTCCATTTCTGGTCCATTTTTGTTACTCAACAATGAAACCAGACTCGATTTGTACAACCTCGAGTCGGATATAGACCCCTTTACCCCAATCTACTCTATCAATACTGATTTTGATATCGAAATGTCCGATATTGGGCAGGATCAAGATGGAAGTCCTCTTATCATAATTTTTTCTGGGGATGAGGTAATTTCTATGGACTCTAATCAACAAATAAATGAAATTGAGGGAATACCTGCTGATTTAGAAACTCTGGAGGTTTCTGGAAACTCCATCGCATGGTCTCTGAAAAATGATACTGCTGGCCCTACTGTTTACTCTTCCTTCCTGACGGGAACAACCTCTGAAACCTCTGTTAACTTGGACGTTGTAGCTAAGGAAGATCAAGACCAATTTCTAATCGATGAGTCAGGGATTGATATCGATTACTCCAACGCGAGCGTTGTAGAAATATCCGTTGACGGTCAATCAATTGTGGCAGTGGTTGACATAGGCCCGATCAAGAGGACAGTCTTCGTGGATACCGTCTCAGGAATGCAGACATTGATTTCTAATCCTCTCTGGGAATCCTCCTCTCCTAGTATAGGACATGGCCATGTCGCCTTCCTACAGATACCAAGATACCAACCAGGGACAACCAGTCCAGATCAGTCCGAGACTTCCCAGGTATTCATCTATGAACTGGATACAAACCAAACTAGACAACTCACCTTTGATGATCAAGAGAGCCACTCCAGCCCACAAGTCACTGTGGGAGGGGTTGGCTGGATTGTATCCGGCATAGATGGTGAGGCAGAGTTGACTTGGTACGACATGGAGGAGACATTCGAGCCATATTCGTCAGTTCTATTACAAACCTCTGTGGTACTTATGATTCCATTGGTTTTTACATGGGCAAGACAGAAGCAAAGTGAAAGGTAATCACAGTTATTCAGCCAGTCTGAACATTTCATCCAACGATCTCTTAGCTCTATGGATCACATCATCATTGATCTCAATAATTTGTTCAGGCACAGGGTTCCTCAATGCTTGGAGAATGTCCTCTAATTGAGTCCTCTTCATATGCCTACACATGACACACGCCCCTAGTAGGTTGATTTCATCCTCACTCTCTGCAAGAACCCTCTCGGCTGTACCACATTCGGTTATCAGCATAATGTCTGGCTTTCCCTCAGAGGCGAGGCGCATCGCCTCTCTCATCAGGAGCTCGCTACTACCAACAAAATCACTCTGCTCGAGTACCCCCGCATCACATTCTGGATGCGCCAGAACCTGCAAATCTATACCATGTGACTCCATCCTTTTTCTCCATGAAATAACCTTCTCTCCTGTGAACTCAGCATGGACCTCGCACTCACCATCAAAAATTATCACCTCCTTCTTTCCAAGAAGGTGGTTCTGCACATGCTTTCCCATAAATCTGTCAGGGACGAATATCAGCTTATCTCCAGGTAATCTCTCACATATTCGCAGATAGTTGCTGCTAGTGACACAAACATCACACTCAGCCTTTACGGAGGCAGTGGTGTTGATGTAACACGCTATAGGTACGCCCGGATATTTCCTTCGTAGTTCTACAACATCCTCTGCAGAAATCCCATCACTCAATGAACAACCCGCCTCTGGCGACGGATGCAAGATCGTTTTGTGGGGGCTGACTATCTTTGCAGTCTCAGCCATGAATCTAACACTTGAAAAAAGAATCATCTCTTGTGGAGCGTCCCTTGCCGCCTTTGAAAGGGTGTAACTATCAGAGACGGAATCAGCCACTCCGTATACTATGTCGGGAGTCTGATAGGAATGAGCGATTAGAAAAACCCCCTTCTCCCTTTTCAGCTCATTTATTTCCAGAGTCAAAGGTGATATAGCCCTACAAATTCGCATATCCCATCTTTCTTTTTGTCCTATGGCATCAAAAAGTCGCATAGCCTCTGTTTCAATTTCCTCAGGAGTATAACTCTTAGGCGCCATGAATCCTCTCGGAGAAGGGACGGTAGGCATCTCCATCAGTAATCCCGTCCTTTGCTTTTTGACGGGGTTCTCTAAAACATGAGTTGAGGTCTTGGTGTGGATGACGGAAGACTGTGACTTCGGCATCTGCATACGCTAACCCAAAAGTCCCTCGGATGGAATCGCTTTCAAGGTATGTGTCATCCCACAACCATGGCCGGACTCCATTTCGACTATTGGGAAGAGTCCGAAATTATACATGAAGGTGCGGAAGCGAGGGTGACCTCTGGACTATGGCTGGGAATTCCAGCGGTATTGAAGACAAGGAGAAGAAGAGGCTACAGACATCCAGAATTGGACTCCAGACTCACCAGGAGCAGGATTTCTGTTGAGGCAAAGATACTCTCAAGGCTTCAGTCAAAAAGCTTCCCAGCTCCAAGGCTCCTAGAATTAGACTTGGAGGAAAGCTGGATGGTGTTGACACGCATAGAAGGAAGGCCAATCTTTGACTCCTTTCTAGACAAATCAATAACTGACCAGGACTTGGAAATGATAGGCTCAATAATTAGGAACCTGCATGAGCTAGGTTTCTCTCATGGGGATCTAACGACTCATAACATAATGGTCGACAAAGACCGTAAAATTTCACTTTTGGATTTTGGACTTTCGAGAATATCGGCTGAATTAGAGCATTTTGGTCAAGATCTACAGGTATTGAATGAATGCTTGTCGGCAAGCCATTCTGATTTTGAGGGAGCAATAGAAAGAGTAATTTCAGGATATAGGGATGCTTCAAACCCGGATATCAAACCAAACGCAGAAACGGTGATTTCTAGGTTTAATGATATCAGGAATAGAGTGAGGTATTTGGGGTAGTAAAATGCGTGTTATTTTTGTTACAGCAAACACAAACAAATTGGAAGAGGCGAGAAGGTATCTCGAGCCATTAGGATTTGAGATTGAGCAAATGATGATCGGGGGAAAGGCCCCAGAATTGATTGAGCCTCAATTTGATGACTTGGAAAAAATAGCAATTTCCAAGGCTGATCAAGCAATGTCAATGGTTCCAGAATCACAAAAATCTGATTGTGCAATTCTTGTCGAAGACTCAGGATTATTTATCGACTCGTTGGATGGTTTTCCAGGTACATATTCATCATTCGTGTTCAGGAAAATTGGAGTTGATGGAATACTACGTCTGATGAGCGGGAACAAAATGAAAGCTTGCGAGTACAGAGCCGTGTCTGTGTTGGTTCTAGGTGAAAGGAAAATTATCGCCGAGGGCGTTTGCAGAGGAAAAATAGGAGAGAAAATTTCAGGAACCGGAGGTTTTGGCTACGACCCAATTTTTATTCCTGATGACTCCGATGGCAGATCATTTGCACAAATGAGCAGGGAAGAGAAGTCATCAATTTCGCATAGAGGAAAGTCATTGAAGGCGTTATCTGAAGCAATCAGTTCCCCGTCAATGTGAAGTCATACCCCCTCCTGTCAGGCCTGCGAGTGACATGGTTTCCCTGACCAGACTGATTAATTGGGTGGCCCTTATCGGAGGTTCCCTGCTGTTTTTTTTGCTCCAGGGTGAGGTAAATATTATTCAGAGAGTTGCGGGAGCAACTATTCTCTTAGCACTCGCATCTCTACTTATTTTCACTGGAAGAGAGAGACTAGAAATTCCCTCAAACGATGAAAAAATAGAAACTGAGGAAGAAGCCAAAACTCTGCCAGAGAGTCCAGATCAAATCAATATCGAAGTTGTGAAACCAAAATCCGAGATGAGAAGAACTCGAGGAATGTCTAAGTTTCCGGTGAACATGCCCGCCCCTCCCCCTTTGCCGGTAATGATTCCCCCCCCATCACTTCCCGCTCAACCCCCTGCAATCAGTGCCCTTCAAAGTCCACCCATCCCCGATACTCAAGACGTCATATCAACCCTTCCTGAAGGTATCAATGTAGCGAAGAAGTACATAGCAAAAGGGGATGCGATTTCTGACGAAGAGGAAGAGATTGAGGGGTATATTGCACAAAGGAGGCAAAAGAGAGAGAAGATGCTCTCGGATATAGAGCGGAGAAGGAGGATGAAACTCGCCGAGAGAAAGGCCTCAATGGCAAGAAAATGGTCTGAAGCAGAGGACGGTGAAGATCTGGCCTCGATACTTAGGGAGGAGGATCACGGATTGACTGTTTACGAAGAACCCGAGAGTCCCAATACTGGAAAGCCTCTTGGAATAACCTACTTCAGAATCGATGAAAATAGAATCCTGATGATGAGGAAACCTCTTGAAGTAATTAACAAAATTTCACAAGAAAGAACATCCGAAGCTAATCTGAAATCAGAATTATCGACTCCTCCTCAGATGCCTCACCCAGGAATGCCCCCTCTGCCTCCCCCAGGAATGCCTCCCCTTCCTCCTCCAAATTTCGGCGATACGGAATGATACGTTGAAACCCGATACTCGTCTGCGAAGTACATGGAAGGAGACGTTTTGAAGGTCAGGGACGTGTTAGTTGAAGGATCAAGTCCGACCGGAGGAATGATTTCTGTATGGACTCTAAACAGGCCCGACAAGCTAAATGCATTAAATGCAGAAATACACCAATCAATCAAAAATGAGTGCTTGAGGGCCGAATCTAATGATCAGATTAGATGTATAGTGATCAGAGGAGCGCCCCCGTCTATTCCGCCAGAGGGGAAGAGGGCGAAACCTCATGCATTTGCTGCAGGAGCAGATATTTCTGAATTTTCTGGGAAGAACTCAGACGATGTCAGACCATTCTTTGAAGACAATGCATGGGAGGCTGTCTGGAATCTATCAAAGCCAACTATAGCCATGGTAGATGGGTTTGCACTTGGTGGGGGAACCGAACTAGCACTTTCCTGTGACATAAGAATCGCTTCTGAAAGAGCGAACTTTGGACAGCCTGAAATCAATCTTGGATTAATTCCAGGTGGAGGAGGAACTCAGAGGCTATGCAGGCTTATTGGCTATGGAAAGGCGATGGAGATGGTAATTACCGGAGATATGGTCAGTGCACAAGAGGCATTAAAAATAGGACTTGCGAATAAGGTAGTGGCTCCAGATGAACTTGAGAATTTCACAATGGACATGGCACAAAATATCGCTAGAAAGTCACCTTACACCGTCAAAGTGGCTAAGAGGGCTGTTCGCGCTTCACTTGAGCTACCGTTCAGTGAAGGCGTCCTGACCGAGAGATCGGAGTTCGTGGCCTTGTTTGATACTGAGGACAAGGAGATCGGAGTCCAAGCCTTCCTAGAGAGAAAGAATCCAGAATGGGTGGGGAATTAAACCAATCAGAGTTGTATTGCTTTGATTTCTAGGAATTCCTCGAGGCCATGCCGACCAAGTTCCCTTCCATTTCCTGAGAGCTTGTAACCTCCAAAAGGAGCACTGATATTGAAGGCTCCACCGTTAATACTTACTTGACCTGTCCTGATGGATTTTGCAATACGCATGGCGCGCTCCTCATCTCCCGACCATACTCCTCCAGACAGGCCATACTCCGAATCATTAGCCATCGAAATTGCCTCATCTTCATCCTCATATGTGCTAATAGACAGAACTGGGCCAAAAATCTCCTCTCTGAAGATAGACATATCTGCTGTAACATCAGCAAAAACGGTCGGTTTCACAAAAAATCCAGTATTAATCCCATCTGGCAATCCCTCTCCTCCAGAAACGAGGGTAGCTCCTTCTGATATCCCCAATGAGATATACTCTGATACTGATTTTTGCTGACTCTCTGAGACCATGGGTCCACATTTGATTGATTCATCCATAGGATCGCCAACTGAGTATCTTTCCATCGTAGACGCAATGATTTTCACAATTTCATCTCGATGACTAGCCGGAACTAGCAAGCGACTTAGAGAAGAGCACTCTTGGCCGGAGTTATTGAAACAAGAATATATTGCCATTTTGGATGCCTTTGCGATATCTGCATCATCAAGGATGATATTAGCACTCTTTCCTCCCAGCTCAAGAGTCACTCTCTTAACCGTTTCAGAGGCGGCTTTAGAGACACTAACTCCAGCCGATGTAGACCCAGTGAAACTAACCATATCGACTTCAGGGTGAGAGGAAATAACCTCCCCAATTTCTCTTCCGTGACCAGATACAAGATTGAACACTCCCGCGGGAAGGCCACACTCATCGATGATATCAGCAAGAATGAATGCATTTAGAGGAGCTTCTTTAGATGGCTTCAATATCATTGTACAGCCTGCTGCGAGGGCCGGAGCTACCTTTCCCACTATCTGGTGAAGTGGAAAATTCCAAGGAGTAATCATTCCAACTACTCCGATAGGCTCCTTTACAATGACTGAATTCCTAACTTCTTCCTCCCACTCAAACGTTTCTAAAATCTTAGCATAAGATTTCGCCACAACTCTCGGAGTCCCGACCATTGCCATCCTAGAATAATTGATTGGGGTCCCAACTTCGGAGGAAATCAGCTTAGCAATCTCTTCCCCCCTCTCAGCGATTGCAGATGAGATTGCATTCAGGTACCCCTGCCTATCCTCTATACTAGACTTCGACCACGAAGGAAATGCGGCTCTAGCTGCCGAAATGGCCGCATTCACATCTCCTTCCGTACCAACTGGAACAGAGCCAATGATTTGTTCATTTGCTGGGTTGATGACCTCAATTTTTCCATCCCCCCCTGCAGGAACCCACTTTCCATCAATGTATATGGCATCTCGCGTAATCATATACTTCCCACTGAGGTCTGACTTATCACCTTCATGGAGTTCAATAATGAGTGCCCCTTTCGGTTGCTATGCCCTTTACCGTCGAAAGGCATGATGGAGGCGTCGCAGTTGTCCACATGTCAGAAGAAGCTTCCAGGAATACCTTCAATCCAGAAAATTTTGACCCCATAAGGAACAAATTGATGTCATTGATGGAAGATCCTTCATGCAAATCAGTGGTTTTAACGGGTTCTGGAAAATTCTTCAGCGCAGGAGGGCCGGTAGACGAATTTGCCGATGCCATAAATGAGGGAACTATTGTTGACATGGTTAGTGAGATGACCAAATCACTGCACTCATTAATCCTAAAAATAAGGGCCTCCGATACTGTTTTTGTTTCTGCAATCAACGGGGCCGCTGCCGGGGGCGGTCTCGGCCTAGCGTTATCTACTGACTACAGAATATGTTCTGATAAAGCAAAGATAGCAGCCGCATTTTTCGCACTAGGGGCATCTCCTGATGGAGGAACCACATGGCTATTGCCAAGACTAGTAGGGAGCCAAAGGGCCAGGAAGTTCTTCTTCGGAAATGAGGTATGGTCAGCCAACGATTCTCTAGAGGCTGGAGCAGTGGATGAAGTAACTCAATCAGAAACACTAATTTCGAGATCCATTGAAGTGGCTAAGGATTGGGGAAGATGGTCGGTAAACAGCCGTAGGTCAACCAAGCAGTTGATTGATGCTTCGACATCTACGTTCTTGGAAACCCAATTAGAATTTGAGAGGGCGTTGATGATTTCTTCAACCCAATCCAATGATTTTCTTGAGGGAGTCACAGCATTCATGGAGAAAAGAGAGCCTCGATTCTCCGGAGGAAGTGAGGATGAATAGGCGCTTGATAATTCTCCGACACGCGAACAGTAGTAGGGACGACCCCAATTTAAGTGATCATGACAGACCATTGGATGAGATAGGGCTACGAGATTCACCGATTATCGCCGGAGAAATCATTCAAAGGAGTTGGAAGCCAGACCATATCTTTGTCAGTAGCTCTTTGAGAACACTACAGACTTTGGAGAATATGGGCCCTCAATTCTCAGAGATACCAAAATCCATCAATGGAGAACTATACCAAGCCTCCCTTCCAACATTGCTTTCCATGGTGGATAGAATCGACGAGGGGCGCACTGAAATGATAATCGGACACAATCCTAGTTGCGAGATGTTACTGGAGTCTATGACGGGCAATCTTGAGATGCTACCGACATGCTCAGCATCACTAATTTCTATGGTGGGAGGAAAATGGATTCTTGATGATATTATCAGACCATAAGAAGTCAACGGCCATTCCACGAAAGAGCCTCAGTGAAGAAATACACCAACCTTCCTTGGTATTCTGGATTCTCCCAAACTGCGTCCACGTGACCAGAATCCCCAATCATCCATAGCGTCACGTTCGCATTCGAAGCAAGAGCTTTATCATAGAACATCTGAGAATGGAGGGGGGAAATTCTCCCATCATCTTCGCCATGCGCAAGATACATTGGCCTTTCTCCCGCCTTTGATGCAGCGGTTATTGGTGGCACCTCATTGGGATTAATCCCGATAATTCTCTCTCCCATTGCGATAGCAGGTGATGCCAGCATCTTTGGATACCCAAGTCTCTCTAGCTCATTCTCAACTAACATTGGAAAGTCGATGATCGCACTATCCAACCACATAGCTTGTATCTCGGATTCTCCGAATGCCAATGCTGCTGTAAGTGCTCCAGTAGATATCCCAAGTAATCCTATAGAAGAAGAAGGGTAGGATTTTTCTTCCAACAGCCAATCATATGCGCCTAATACATCCAGATATTCCTTCTGACCTAGGTACATATAGTCAGAAACATTTTGACTAGCTCCATGATTTCTGAGGTCAACCATTAGAGTATTGATCCCTCCATCAGCTAGGTAACTAGCAGTAAGTAGAACTTCTGGTTTGCACTTTCCGTTCAGATATCCCCCATGTACCAAAATTACGACCGGAGCAGACTCATCTACCTCTGAGTACCACGCTGCAATATCCAAACCATCCCGGCTACTGAAACTGATATTTTCGTAAGAATCAAACTGCCACGGTGATGCATCGAAATCCTTCCTTATTGAAATCCGGTTTTCTGAATCCGGCCAAGGCTCGAAGGACTCCCAATCATCATCCACAGTCCAATTAGTTGGAGTGTTAGACTCCCAAATTCCACACCCGTGAGGTGAGGTCAAAGCCTGCATTGCGATTACGTGCCCCAAGCCGAACCAAATAGTTGGTACGAGCAGCAGTACTACGGCAGTTGAAATGGAGAAAACCTTCTTCCTTCGACTAATCGAGCCCCAATACTCCCTCGCCCCAGCCATGGCCCCAGAACACAGCCATCATTGATGACTATTGCTGTAAATGGTATATCGACCGATGAGCACTTCAACCAAAGTCTACACGGAGTACTGTGGCGAGAGAGCTAATCCGTCTGGAAGACGTGCACAGGGCGTTTGGACCTCTGACAATTCTAGAAGGAATCAATCTTAGAATAGATGAGGGAGATAGGATTGGAGTTGTTGGACATAATGGAGCTGGAAAGACTACACTACTGCGTACGATTAGTAATCGAGATCAGGACATGGGCGACATAACGTATGCCGCTGGACTAAGGTTGGCTTTCCTGACTCAAATTCGAGATATAGTGGAGGAAGCTACCCTCGGTGAGGAGCTAAACCGCAGAGGGAGGCAGTTTCAGGAGTTAGAGGATGAGATCTCAAAAATAGAGGGCATGATGGCAGACCCCGGATTCTATGATGGTGAATGGCAAAGTGCAATGGATAGGTATCAGGAGCTCCAGAGTCTGATGGCAAGATCCGGAGGAGGGGATGTAGCCGGACACGCACAAGAAATTCTGAAGGCACTTGATCTAGCTCATCATTCGATAGACATCCCCCTCTCATCATTATCTGGAGGAGAGAGAGCAAAGGTGGCATTGGCCAGACAGTTGGTAGGACTCAGAGAAATAGACGTATTTTTCCTAGACGAACCAACAAATCATTTAGATTTCCAGACATTGGATTGGTTGGAAAGGTTTCTGAATACATTCGAAGGAGCTCTATTGATAGTCAGCCATGATAGATACTTCCTTGACCGAGTATGCAACAACATAGTAGAGGTCCAAGATGCCCATTTGAAGGGATACAGTGGGAACTACACCTCCTTCTTGCATCAGAAGGAACTATTTCTACAGACACTACAAGATAGGATTGAGAAGACACAGAAAGAAGTCAAGAGGCTACTTGGAGCAATGCAGTCTATGAAAAGGGCCAATAAATACGACAAGTCTGTATCTCAGAAGCATGTCATGATTTCAAGAGCCCAAAGGGAATTAAAATGGCTAAAGACGCTCAAGCCCCGTCAGAGGCAGTCTCTAAAATTTAACTTAAAATCAATAGAAAAGAGCAGTCTGGAGGTCTTGGATTTTCATAATGCTAAATTCTCGTTTCAAGATTTGAATAGACCGATTATAAATGGGCTAGAAGTCGGGATAAGAAGAGGTCAGAAAATCGGTATAGTAGGGCCAAATGGTGCTGGAAAGACTACTCTTTTGAGATTAATTACGGGAGAAATTCAACTTGACTCCGGTTCGATTGACATTAGACCCGGTGTCCAAATTGGTTATTTCCATCAAGACCACAGATCACTGGATTTCAAATTAAATCCAGTTGAACAGGTTAAAGCCCTAAGGCCAAGAATGGATTATGGAGAAATTCGGGCACTTCTGGGAAGGTTTCAATTCACCAAAGATATGGTGAAGGTTCCATTGGGAAAACTCAGTGGAGGAGAGAGAGCGAGGATCGCACTTCTGGAACTGTTATTGGGGGAGAACAACATGCTCCTCTTGGATGAGCCAACAAATCACCTCGATACAGATGCAAAGGAAGCATTGGAAGAGACTCTCCAGGATTATGAAGGAGCTATAATAACAGTCAGTCATGATAGATATTTCCTGGACAAAATTTGTGATACAATTTGGGAGTTACCAGGAGATGGGAGTCTATGGGTGTGGCCGGGCAATTACTCAGACTATATCCAAAGAAAGAGCCAGCAATAAAGAGAATCCCGCTGCGTCATTCAGGCTCATCTTCCTATGTTTACTCTATTCTATAACTGCCTATACTAAATAGAGTACCTACAGGGGTCGGTTTGTAGGGTTCTCAGTGGTTCGATTCTCAGACTTAGGAATCAAGTCAAGCTTGGTCGAATCGCTTTCTAATGAGGGCATCATAGAGCCCTTCGAAGTCCAAATTGAAGCCATACCAAGTGCGCTTGAGGGTAGAGACATATGTTGTAGGGCCCCAACTGGCTCAGGGAAGACTCTGGCTTTTGGCCTCCCTCTAATCTCAATGGCAAAACCTGCTTCATCTAAACGCCCCACTGCTCTCATATTAACTCCAACCAGGGAGCTAGCAGAACAGATAAGGAACGTTCTGGATCCGTTGGCTTGGAGCTATTCTAAAATGAAAGTTCTTTCAATTTATGGGGGTTCATCGTATGGGAGGCAGATCAGGGCCCTAGAAAAGGGAGTAGAGATTATAGTGGCATGTCCCGGGAGACTCCTGGACCTAATTGATAGAGGAGCACTGACATTAGATGAAATCGATATTTTAGTTTTAGATGAAGCTGATAGGATGGCAGACATGGGATTCATGGAGCCGGTATGCAGGATTATCGACAAGTGTGCGAGTAATCCTCAGGTGATTCTTTTCAGTGCGACACTAGATCGTGACGTCTCCAGACTAGTGAGGACGTACCAAAATGATCCTGTAAAGATTGAGGTAGGCCCTGAGGAAGTCAGTATGGAGACTATGGACCATAAGTTCTGGAATATCAAGCCCCATAAAAAAACCGAGATAGCGGTAAAATCAGTCAGAAGATCGGGTAGGAGTATCATCTTCTGCAGAACCAGGGCTGGGGTAGATAGGCTTAGTGAGGAAATGAAGCTAGAAAGTGTGCCCATCTCGTCCTTACATGGTGGCTTGAATCAGAAACAAAGAGATCGAGCCATGAATAAATTCAGTAGTGGAAGGAGTATGGTTCTCATCGCTACAGACGTGGCAGCACGGGGAATTGATGTTGATGGCATCAATTGTGTGATTCATTATGATCCGCCCGATGATGGAAAGGTGTACAAGCACAGAAGTGGCAGAACTGCTAGGGCTGGGAATAGTGGTACAGTAATATCATTTGTAAGGAAAAATGAACAGAGGACTTACAATAGAATTCAGAGAGAGGTGGGGATAAGGAAAAGATTCACGGACCCCAATCCCGGGGAACTCAAGAAAAATAAATTTGATCTAGTTCCCTCTAGAGATGGAAAGACGGGTGGGGGTCAGAAGGCTAGAAAACCGAGGTCCAGGAGGGGGCGCTCCAGGAATTCCAGAAGAGTCAGGGATAGAAAATCATCGGGTACCGAGAAAAATAAGCCTCATCGAAACAAGAAGAATCGAAGGCGAGGAAGAGGGACAAAGAAGCGTAAGGCAGATGCCAGACCCTAGAAATTAACCGAGTCGCTAAATTACCAGTTTCTTCTCTCGACCCACAGGCGGACATGGTCTAGTGGTTATGACAGCAGGTTCCCAACCTGCTAACCCGGGTTCAACTCCCGGTGTTCGCACCATCTTGAGCTTCAATCATCCTTAGTCTTATCACACCAAAGATTAACGATAGAATGCAGACGAGTGCAGCCAAATTCGCTACAATTATTGAAAATGAGCTAATCAGTATCCCATAAATGAGCCAGAGTATAAGTGCAGTAGAGACAAGAAAGAATGTTGGGAGAGAAATCCCCTCATGCAAACCCTCTATCCAGACTTCTTTAATCTGGGGAATCCAAGCAATTACTCCCAGCGTCCCGGCAATCAAACCAATTATCTCAATAAAAGCGCCTTGCATGAATATCGCTCACAAATCATCTCTCTCCGACTTTCCCTCATTTGTCCAGACGTATATCCCTCTGCCCGTCTTTCTGCCTAAGTCCCCTGATTCTACGAGCGAGTCCAGTAAAGGATGAGGAAGGTATGATGGGTCCTCAAATGACTCCGCCAAGTTCCTCAATATGTCCCTTCTGACGTCCAGCCCAACCAAATCCGAAAGCTCGAGCGGGCCCATTGGATGTCTGTATCCGAGCTTCATCGCAGTGTCGATATCACCAGCACTGGCTACGCCTTCCGCAAGCATCCTAATTGCCTCATTACCAAGAACCACCCCTAGTCGGCTGGTAGCAAAACCGGGGATGTCTCCAACAATGATCGTAGTCTTCCCCATTGCCCCTCCGATTTCTTTGGCCTTCTGCAGAGTCTCTCTAGACACTGAATCGTGTTCAATAATTTCTAAGAGCTCCATGAGAGGTACTGGATTGAAGAAGTGCATCCCCACAACTCTCTCAGGACATTCGGTGGCAGAGGCGATTTCAGAAATTCTAAGACCGGATGTATTTGTAGCCAGGATTGCATCTTCCGGAGCGTATCTTTCAATTTCTCTGAAAATTCTCCTCTTTAGATCAATCTTTTCAGGAACAGCCTCAATTACTAAATCTACTCCATCAAGTGCCTCTTCCAGATTCTCAGATCTGTGCAAGTTTTTTGACCAGGACTTTACCTCATCCTCCGAATTTTTCCCTCTTGAAATCCCCTTCATCCAGAACTCATTAATCGTCGAGAAACCTCTGTCTAAAGAATCACTGAATGCGTCATAGAGTTTGGTCTCCCATCCCGTCTGAGCGCAAACTTGTGCAATTCCAGAGCCCATAGTTCCGGCGCCAATAACAGCAACTTTGCGTACGACCACGTCGCTACGAGGAGTGCCCATGAAATAAGCCGTACTCAAGCTTCCCGCCCATATGCAGCGAGTGCCGACTGAAACAGCCTCTGCCGAGGGACATCATGCTCTAGGAAGCATGTGAACGGGGCAACGTCCTTCAGAAGCTCGATTGCGGAAACATAAGCGCCGTAAATGAACGGATCGGCCTGCTCTACCGACGGTATAATTATTCCCAGCTTTTCCAGCCCCTTTCGGGTATCCTCATCCCATATTGAGTATGTATGATGAGTGAAGTGTAAGTAAGCTGACAATCTGTAGATGTCGGATTTCGCGTTATCAGTCAGACTTTCAATCAGCAGTGTATCAGGATATCTGATGGCGTAAAGAGAGAGCATTACCTCTCTTTGAGTCTCTTCCCTCCACATCCTCTTGGGAAGCCCCATCCATTCATCGATTTGATCAAGCATTTCAACGGTGTAAGGCCTCTTGACAGTGTAAAGGAGATTCTCATAGGTTTCTGAGTCCTGATTTTCTGAGTGATGGTGTTCATGGAAGTAATCAGTAAGGTGCTCAAAAAAGTGAGCACATTTGTCCTTGTCGAAAACTGATAATGAATGAAACTGCATAGTTATCACCTATCCTTTCCACTCACGGTATTGAATCCACTCTTGCTTCATGTATTCGTTAACTAGCTTATCCTCGTCCTCATCGGTTGGTAAAACACTGGATAGATAATCCTCGTACTCATCATCCGTTCCTTCGAATAAATCCCCATGGACTGTGTAATTCGTCCCTGCATACTTTCCTATGCCCCTCTTGAATCTGTCAGAAGGTATGTAGAGCTCAGGCTCGCCCTCTTTCCTGGACTTGCTTATCCTCACCATTTCCTTCCTCAGCTCTTCGAAGTATAGCTCTCTGCTGGCCTCATTCAGGTGCTCTCTGTCTGCGTCCAAATCCGATTCTCTCTCGTCGTATCTTCCCTTGATTCCGTAAACATATGCCCATTGAGCACTAGTTGAATCGTCAGTGCCAAAGAGATCTAAACCAGTGCTCACCCACTTGTTGATGTATTTCTGAAGAAGTGCTATGGGAATCACTCCCTGTTTGACAATCCTTCTGAGCCCGTTAGCTCCAGTCCCTAGGTGAAACGACTCTTCCTTCAGCATAGGGCCCATACTAGCGGCCAACGGTTTGAATGAAGAGGTACTAAGCATCTTGAGCTGATACTTCCCATCTCTATCAATGAAGTGTGTGAAGCAGAAGAAATCCAGCCAGTGATCGATAGGTTCATTGAATGACCCCAGAATTCTAGTCCCCTCCTGCGCATTTCTTTCCAACAACTTTGACGCCTCTCTAACACCTTGCTCACCAAAGAAAGTACACAGAAGATACGCCATCTGCCAGCCATGACGCTGTTCTTCACACATTATTCTGAGGGCAGATTTTCTGTCATATTCCGTGGGAGCAGAAGCCAGTAAGTGGTTTTGTTGCTCCACACTAGCGAACTCAGTATCGCCTTGCACGCTTACCATGTTAATTATCGCATCCATGATGTTCTGTTGTGGAATTTGCATTCTTCGATTCCACTTTGGCATCCCTTGGAAGTCTCCAAACTCAATCTCATTTCCTGCGGTATCCCAGTCAAACTTGATGTCAAACCTGTAGTCCCCCAGCCATGATGGATCGAAACCTATTCTGGTCTGCCATTCACTGAAGTCGTTAATCCAAGATTCGAAGTTTTGACTGTAACTCTCTACTATCTCAGTATCTGCCATACCCTTCGCTGGAATAACAGGTATATCAAACGACGTATCAGAAAATCCGCCAAAATAAAACTAGTTTCCTTCGAATCTGGGAGTTTTCGTCTCCACATACGCTTTAATTCCCTCTTTGGCATCTTTAGACTGAAACAGATCGGATTGCAGTTCTCTTTCTAAAGCGAGATGATATTCTAGGGGGATTTCTAGCCCACTTTGTACGCTCCTCTTGATATTCCCTATGGCCTTAGCAGCCGCGAATGGTAGTGTAAATCGACCGGAATAATCCAGAACATCCTGACGGAACTCTTCCAAACTCATCGAATCATATATGTCGTGCACAAGATCCATCTCACGTGACTCTTCAAATGAGAACTTCCTGCCAGTTACCATTATTTCCATTGCCTTGGCTTTCCCCACGAGCCTTGACAAGCGCGCGGTTCCACCTGTTCCAGCAAGAACACCGAGTGCTACTTCTGGAAGGCCCACCTGGAAATTACCCTTTCTGGCCACTCTAATGTCCGCCGCCATGGCAATCTCCAATCCGCCTCCTACTGTGTGCCCGTTCAACGCCGCGATGACCAGTTTGGGAGTCTGTTCCAAGCGTGATAGGGTTTCGTTAGCATGCAGGCAGAAGAAGTACTTGTATCTTGGAGAAAGCTTGTTTAGGTACTTGATACTAGCACCTGCAGAGAAAAACTTCTCCCCATGGCCAGTGATTAGGATCACTGAAACACTATCATCAAACCTTGCACTCAATATTGCATCATCAATATCGTGCCACATCTCTCGGGTATACGTATTCACTGATGTTTTTCCCTCAGTCAAGGGCTCACCTGCTGAGTCTGAGCACAGCTCTATGATTGCTATTCCGTTCTCGGTTACTCCGTAGTTAACTAGATTGTTCTTCATTGGCTTTAGCTCGGGCCATGACGTCATGGCCATTCCACCGGGGATGGCCATATCAATCAAACGGACGAGCCAACAGTATCAAACATCGCTGTCTGGGAACGATACTGCTCCACCAGATTTCTTGACAATCTTCCACTGCTCAGAAATTTCCAGAGCTCTATCACTTTCTTCCCAAGAGTCCCTGCGAAGAGATTTTCTGAATGGCATTCTCGTGACCATCCTTCCATCGGCTAACTTCTTCCTCCTCAGCATTGCGAGTTTCGTTACAGGCCAGAGCATCCTCCTGAATATCCCAGGAGTGTATACCCATCGCATGAACTCGAGCCCATCTCCCTTCTTCCGTTGGTCTCTCATCCAATAACGGGCGACCATTTTGAATCCATTATCCCCTATTCGATTCATCAAAAATCTATTGGTGGCGCTTATCTTGATTAGTGGCACTAGGTTTTTTCTTACCTCAGACTCATAATCTCCCTCCCCCAGAATAGACTTAGCCGCCAGAACCCCGCTGGTAATTGCATACCTCATCCCAAAACCCCACATGAAGTCCTGAAGCCCCCCTGCCTCGCCAACGTAGTATCTGCCGTCATGGTAATATTTGTCAGGTAGAGAAAAATCGCCTTTCCCACCGACCCTTTTTATGGGTCTACGATTTAATTCATAGTGACTCTCGTACCAAGCAATTGTCTCATTCAGATATCTCCCACTCTTCTTCTGTTTTCTCCAGAGGCAAGTACAAATCAAGCCAATCCCATCGATAACGATTAGATATGAATAAGCACCCGGGGCCAGCTTGTCATTTAGTTGGAATGAAACATGGTTGGGATGGTCAGTGTGAAAGATCTCTCCAAATGCCACGGCGCTGGAATCCTTCGGACCGGCGGCTATAATTTGGCATTCTTCCGGCTTCCTCTTTGACCTGTAGTGAATAGTCGCTCCAGCCTCAATTGCCATTCTCTTGAATCCCTGGTCTATACAATGCTCATCCGTTCCCCTTTCTACTACTCTGAAGGCCACTCCATCCGTGATAGGTTGGGTAATCTCATCATCCGGATGGATCAGGTCGACCACGCTGAACGCGTCAGATTTGAATGAGTCAGGATCTAGGCCCCACTCCCTCATCTCATCGAAGAAATCTTTACTGCCAGTCCAATTTTCCAACCCTTGGAAATCGCCATCAAACCTTGCACCGCTATCACTCCTAATTTCATGGACATGCACATCATAGCCATTTTTTGATAGAATAATTGCGGCCGATAGGCCAGAGAGGCCAGCCCCGAGAATGTGTATCGGCTCACTTTTCACGAATATCCGACTGAAGTCATACGCTTCAACAGTTGGGTTCCATCCGGCGAATTCAAGTCATATATGGTAATGCGGTTCTGTGTCAGTCCATGTTTCGGTGGAGCCAGAGACTCTTGACCCTGACTACCTGAAATCCAAATTGGATGTTGATGGGTGTGGAAGTATAGTGTCATTCGTCGGGATAACTAGAGGATCGGAGGAAGGCTCAGAGGTCAAGAGACTAGAATTTGACTCTTGGGAAGGGCAGCTACCCGTGGTTCTGGAAAGTATCGCAATGGGGGCTATAGACGAATTTGGAGTATCTTCGGTGGTAATTGCCCACCGAATCGGGACAGTCCTACCAACAGAACCAATAGTATGTATCCACGTTTCATCACCGCACAGATCTGAGGGATTCAGAGCATGTTCTAGAATAATTGATGAGCTGAAAATTCAAGCGCCCTTGTGGAAGAAAGAAGTAAGATCCGATGGAGAATTTTGGAAGGGTGGGCTAGGGTGAAAACATCTATTCTCAGGAATTATCCAGATTACACACCAACTAATAGTAAGCCCTGCATCGCATGCCACAATGAACGGCCCAACCGAAGGTATCACTGACATCAGCTCCAAAGAAGATGTTTTCAGAGAAGCAACTGCAACTGGCCTTCTGAGACTATCTCAACAGAGTCTCCGAGTCGTTTCAGAGGGTAGATCAGTGAAAGGAGATGTTAGGGAGGCTTCAAACATTGCAGCCGTTCTAGCAGTCAAAGAAACACCCAGAACCATTCCCCATTGCCATCCCATCCCAATAGAGGCTTGCTCAGTGCGATGGGACATTGAGGAATCTGGACTAAGATGCACTGTAACAGTCAGAACCCACTGGTCAACAGGGGTCGAAATGGAAGCCCTCTGCGGGGTGAACGCTGCCCTCCTTTGTGCCTTTGATATGTTAAAATCAATAGAGAAAGATAACGAGGGACAGTATCACGGTACGTCCATCGAAGGAATAAGGGTCATCGAGAAAAAGAAAGGCAACCGCACAGTTGAATGACTACCTGCTCTTCGGAATGAGCATGGTGACAGCAGACCTCGTTGATTTTTTCTTGGAGGCCACGGAAGCTGCGGCTGTGGCCGCATCCCCATGGAGGGGGAAGGGAGATGGTAAAGCCGCCGACGGAGCAGCAGTTGAAGCCATGAGAGCAGTTTTCGACAAAGTCCCATTTGATGGCAGAGTTGCTATAGGAGAAGGAGAGAGAGACGACGCTCCAATGTTATGGATTGGCGAGCCCCTAGGTTCCATGCAAGGTCATCCAAATGCCTCAAGAATAGATATCGCAGTAGATCCGTTGGAGTGCACAAATCATGTCGCAAAAGACCTCCCTAATGCCATGGCGGTTTTGGCGGCGGCTCCTCGTGGTTCCCTATTACATGCCCCAGATTGCTACATGAATAAAATTGCAGGCTCAAGTGATCTAATTGGCCAGATTAACCTAGATGAGGAAACCTCGTATAACCTCGAATCAGCCTGCGCGACTTTAGGGAAAAATCCATCAGAACTCAATGTAGTGGTGATGGAAAGGCCTAGGCACAAAACACTAATCCGAGAGATTAGCCAGTTCGGGGCAAACGTGATCCTGATAGGTGACGGCGATGTTTCTGCCGCACTCAATGCAGCAGACTCAGAGTCCGAAATCGACATGCTAATGGGAATCGGTGCAGCTCCTGAGGGAGTGATTACGGCCACTGCATTGAGGGGATTGGGAGCGACTTTCCAAGGAAGACTCGTATTCAAAAATGAAGGCCACAGAGAAAGAGCCGAAAGAATGATTGATGATGACATTGAGAAGCTTTGGGAAAGAGACGAACTTTGCTCATCAGAGGACTCTGTATTCATCGGATCAGGTGTGTGCGAAGGAAGGACGAAGGGAGTCAAAATCAATGGTGACGGAACCGCTTCAGTTCATTCAGAAATAATTGATGTCGCCTCTGGCGAGCACAAATTTGTTTACCGCACAAGAGATTTTTAGGATTCCAAGCCAAACCATGCAACGATGGATTCATTTCATACCGCTCCTTCGTAATATTGGTAATGGTCATGGATGTGGAACTTTTAGAGAGAACAGCAGCGGAATTAGTAGCTTCGGGAAAAGGGGTCCTCGCTGCTGATGAGAGCAATGGAACTATGTCCAACAGACTGGCTGCCGTGGGCGTCGAACCATCTGCAGAAACTCGCCGTTCATACCGGTCAAACATATTTGCAACTACAGGATATGAAACTGCAATTAGTGGGGTTATATTGTTCGACGAAACTATTCGTCAGAAAATGGATGATGGGACCCCGATCCCCGAGTACCTAGCCAGTAGGGGAATTCATCCTGGAATCAAAGTTGACACAGGTGCAAAGGAATTGGCAAACCATCCCGGTGAGAAAATAACTGAAGGACTAGATGGACTAAGGGAGCGTTGTGAAGAATATTTCCAGATGGGTGCGCGCTTTGCAAAGTGGCGTGCAGTGATTCGTATAGGGGAAGGGATGCCATCACTGGCATGTCTGTCCACAAATTCCCATGCACTTGCAAGGTATGCTTCGATATGTCAAGAACAGGGGTTGGTGCCGATAATCGAACCGGAAGTTTTGATGGATGGGGACCATGATGCTCAGAGTTGCTATGATGTGACAGCGTCTGTTTTGAAGATGACTTGGGATGAATGCAAGAAGCAGGGAGTTCACCTCAAAGGTGTCCTCCTCAAACCAAATATGATTCTTCCAGGAAATTCATGTTCTGATCGAGGAAGCAGGGAAAAGGTCGCCAAGATGACAGTTGATTGTTTGACTGAAAATGTCCCCAGCGAGGTTCCCGGAATTGTATTCTTATCAGGGGGGCAATCAGATGAAGATGCCACAGCGCATCTCAATCTGATGAATGCTATGGACATAGACCATCCATGGGAGCTATCTTATTCCTACGGAAGGGCACTCTTAGCGCGTGCATTGCAGACATGGGCCCAAGGATCCAGTGAGGCCAGCCAAAATGCATTCAGACACAGGGCCGAAATGAACAGTCTCGCGAGAACAGGAGACTGGAGAGAGGAACTAGATACCTAGTTATCTTCAAGAACACCCGGTCTTAGTTGCCAAACGCATATCTCATATCGCCCAGAGAGAGCACCTCCTCTCTTTGTCGTTGAAACCTTCATTATGTCCTTGTCTTTTGAGAGAACATTTCCGAGTTGTTGAGGAGTAGTCCCGTGTCTCATGGTGGTATTGACATGCTCCAAGATTTCGGTGGTATTTGCCTCCCCCCTTGAATGTAGAAATTTCTTGATTTTTTGCCTTAGTCTTGTAGTTCTCATATTTACTCCTCCTTCATGGACAATCCCCGCTCATGATGAGCCACCCACTCGTCGGTAGCCCATTCCGACAGAGGGTATTCACGACCTGTTATGCCGCTTCTTCTCATGGTACCTATTCTGATTATCGACTCATCAGATTCGAGCAGCCCTGAAATATCGGACTTAGAGGACTGAATCTCCTTTTGCTCTTCTAGCCAGGAAACGATTTCTGCTGTATTTCTTGGCTTTTTGGATACGAACTTCCTGATCAATTTTCGGATATTTTCCGACATCATCTATCTCTCCATCTCGTGTCTGCAGGTCCCCGTCTCTTACCCGATGTGCGCAGGATGGCAGGCACCGATATAACGGTTCTGTAGGATTTAACTAACTTTAGTTACTTAACATCACACAAATACCCCCAATTTTTGTTGTACAATTAAGTGTCGAAATGAAACCACGCACTTCTCCAATAGAAATGTGTAATAAATTGTAACTAAATAGATTAATTTAATACAAATATCTTATGTGGATTAATTAAGTGGTGGTAATTCATGCCGGATGGTAACAATAATCTGAATATTCAGTATCCTCCATCGCGTCCAATTAAGATCAGAAGTAGGAACAAGAGAAGGATTCTGAGGTACCTAGCAGAGAGGAGCTCAACAGTTAGTGAGGTAGCCAATGCAACTGGAATCAGGGTCCCTCATGCATCAGCAGAGATTAGGAGGTTGAGAAACGATACACTGCTAGACAGTGATATGCCCTCCGGGAGCAGAGGGGGAAGACTGTATCTGACAGAAAATGGGTGGGAGGCGTTGAAATCAGACGAACTCGCAATGGCGTCAGAAGCGAAAACGATCTCTATGGAGGAGAGGGGCTATTGCATACTTTTTCGAGATGGACCTAATCTTCTCCTGGGATTAACCGGATTGCCAGACTCCCCATTGTTGCCAATTCCCGACAGGCCTCCAGAGAAACTTGGAGGCGGAGGATTCTCCAGTGGAACCGAGGGGGTTCCATGGAGTTGGGCTGTGTTCACAGAGAGGTCTCCGAGATGGGTAGATCTTTCTACTAATGAATTCAAATCGGCACCACCGGTGTATGATAGGGAGAAAATCGAGACTTTCTCCGAAAGCAAATCCATTATTGGGATAATTAGAGCGAGACTTCTGGATGAGGAAAGGCCGATAGCTATCGCACCGGGTGAATGGTTTTCCACGCCAGATCACAGACCAAAACCTCCACTTCCAGAAAATTCGATGCACAGAGGTAGTTGGACTCTCGCAAATTGTCATGAGATGTCACCAGATATCAGGCCATCGTCGACTATTGTGGCAGTTGTGTCAGAAAAGCTCCCTAGAACTATGCTTTTGAAAGCTGCAAAGAGCGGATCGTTGATCATCGCCGACTTAACTGGATTTGAATCAAACAGTGATAGGCTCCCTTTAGAATCACTGGATCACTGGATTTCTATAGCTCACCCTAGACTATCTGAGGCAGAGAGAAATAGAAGATGCCAAGCTCTGAAGGATAGGATATCCGGGACCAGAAGGGCGAGAACCGAGGACTCCACATGGAGGAGATTTAGACAGGATTGGGGAAACTCTGAATTCTCATCATCTTCAAATAATCCGAGACTACTGGATACCAGAGGTCTAGGGAAAGCAGCTTCAGAATCACTCACAAGATGGGCTCTATCTAATGATGAAATTCCTCCATTGGTAATTGATGTTCCAGACAATATTTCAAAGGATTTAGCGAATTCTATTACTTCAAATTCAAATGTTAGAATGGTGCTGATAGGGAGAAATCTGGAGCCATTCTCTGGGATGGACAGTTTACGGATTGATCATCTCAGGCCTCTTCCATGGATGGTACTTTCAACTAAGGAGGGTAGGGAGGTGCCAATCAGAATCGTTGATCCAATCCTCCATTCTCCTGACACACATCAGATACCACTCCTGAAGCAGAAAGATAGCTATATCGCCAATGAGCTAGAGGCTCTGGTGAGCTCAATCGATGATAAAGAATACCAATCAATGGTGAGATCAGCGATATCTCAATATCCAGAGGGAAATGAAGATTGGGCCAACAGGATGGAAGCGAGATATCCGGTAGCAGCCTGGATAGCGTCACCCCCTCGTTCTAGGTGGCCAAGATGGCAGAGGCTAAGCTCTAGGCTAAATCCAGAATGGCTAATAATCCTTGATTTTGATCACCTTCCTTTGGAGGGACTTTCTGAGGTAGCGGACGTCGCACCACAGCCAGTACTAGACGTTTTTTCAGTGGAGTTCACACGCCTACTGAGAACAGATCAAAATACCGCACTCAAATCTAGGCCCACTATCGACCCCAGAAATGCAACTCCTGGGTCATCATGGGTTGCATCCCAGTTATTGGCAAACTCTGCTTGGCTTCCTGAGTCATTTCATGATGATTTGATTGAATGGTCCTTGGGAGTGTGGCTTGCCCATCCTCCAATCAATTCAATAAATACTATACATGGACTAATGTGGCTTTTCTCTTCCAATGAGAGGGTTTCAGAGGAAAAGGAAATTTCAATATTGAAAAAGATACTTTCCAAAGCCTCAAATTTGCCTCTTGACCACGATATGAGGTCTTGGGCTATCTTAGATAGGGTAACTCCGAAAAATATAGCTCCTTCATTTGAAGAAATAAAGCTAATTCTGTCCAATTTACCTCTGGAGTGGTGGGCGCATATCTCGTCGGATTTACTGGAGACAATGTTACAAGATGACAAAGCTTTCACATGGCTTGTAAGTAAGCGCATATCATGGCCAGCAGCCGTTCTCAGACCTGTCGGGTTTGAAAGTAAATTCCCTTTCCATCGTCGGTTAAACTACGAGGGATGTGGTTCCAAAATCAGGGGATTACTATCTAGGAGGATAAGAGGCAAGGAAGATCTCCCCTCAGAGGCTGAACCACTTTTTGATTTACTTGAAGCACTCGATGCACTTAATGAGAACAGGCCTCCAAAAATGGGGAATACCCATTCACTGGTAGGATGGTTAGCACAGCCCGCTGAGAAATGGCCAGAATTCAGTGTCAAAGAAATTTCAGATGGGGATACATATGTTATGGAAAGTCTGCTGTTAAAAAGAACCGGTTTCCATCAAGATCTGATTTCAAAAGGTACTTTTGACTAGCCAAAATGGACCGAGGGGTTCATTTCCCATCGGGTGTGCCCGAGACTGCCCAGCGGCAACACCCTGTTGACAAAACCCCCTCGCCGGAGGTTGAGAATGAAACATGGTACCACGTATGGGTAGCCATCTGTCGAAGACCAGTAGGATCATCATCGATGAAATGAATACTGGCGCAAATCAGGTGGCCGGACCATGTTAGGTCCCCTGAGGACCCGTAGGGGATGAATCAAGGGACTACCCCATGGTCCGACAGACGTCCCGGGGTGGGTCAGGCGCTCGAGCCAAGCTGTGAAGGTCGCCGTTACGCCCCGGGGCACACATTTTTCCAAAGCCCTCAATACTTCTCACTACTACAGCATGGCGATGAAAACCCTTGGACTGTTGGGAGGAACCTTTGA
>DANW01000032.1 GCA_002501605.1 Euryarchaeota archaeon UBA28 | reverse complement strand
AGTGATATCAATCTGAATTTCTGTCATAGGGAACGATGTTCTGCCACTCTGAAGCATCTGACCTTGAGACAATAGCGTGTACCCATTCGGTTTCTGAGACATTGAATACCTCGTGCGGAAGGCCCGGCTCAATGTAGAACATGTCCCCCTCACTGTGGACAACCGAATTTCTGCAGCGTGGCCCGTACTCGTGCCTCACGCTCCCTTTCAGAAGATAGATCATGACATCGAAATCCACATGGATATGCGCCTTTGCAACTCCTCCCGGAGGTATGTAAGCCCTGTTCATTGACAGGCCAGTAGAGGGGGTATTCTTGCCCGACAGGCCAGCCCCATATTCGATATTGTTCCAACCTCTGATCTTCTCCACATTCCTCAGACTCCATATTCCTCCCTCATCTGAAACAAACTCCGATAGGTCGTTCTGCTCACCGGACAAAGACAGCTCCTCTTCGCTCACTTAATCACCCCTTTACGGTAGGGGGGCCTTCATTTCAATTCATTGCAATGGTGACCTCTTGCCATCGGTCAACGCTAAAAGGGGGGTGTGGCTCGGCGCCTCGTCGAGGGAATGGAATGACAGCACGGACGAGCACATGTACGGCATCGGGATTGCCTCTGGTAGACTCCAGAAGTACCTCTTTCCCTTGCCCGGAATGCGGTTACGCGATCGGAAGAAGCAGGCGATGCAGACTTCAGAGCGTACCTTACGTTTGCACAAAGTGTGGATTCCAAGGACCTTGAGGAGGCACTAGTATGGGGCATGTAGTGGTGAAGTACAAAGTAACTATGGATCAGCCAGAGGAAGGGCAACCGGACTATGATGGGATCGCGATGAAAATTGGTGAGCTAGAAGAGGTCCAGACATTTGAGATCAAGCCCCTTGCCTTCGGAATGATGTTCATAGAGGTTCAGGCAGTCCTAGAGGATGGAGAGGGAACTGTCGATGAGTTTGAGGCAAGGGTCAGGGAAATTGATCCACTAGTTGGACAGATTGAGACCCTAGAAATGGGAAGACTCTGATCTAGTAATGGTCCAAAGGGGACCTCATAAACTCCCTCATCAATACTGTTGCGTATGTACCAGGTGGAAGTGTGAAGCTGAGTCTCAGCGAAGCCCCCTCTGGATGCCACCTATCTCCCTCCATAGGGGAATTCTGCCACTTCATTGATGTTTCAGAAGACTCGGGAATGTCTGTTGCTTCCTCTACGGTGAAGTCAGTGAAAGGAACCGATAGTGCTCTTCTGGTCCCACTTGTAGAAAGCCTGGGTATCCTTTTCACTCTCCAATTTACAGACCCGAGTCCTGTGTCATCAATAGCCTTGGATTCTGCTTCCCCCGGTTTTCCATCAGCGACAGAAAGTTCACTTCCGGGGAGGGGTCCTGTGACAGAAAGCCTACCGAGCCTACAATTTCTCCTGCACCTTTCTAGATTATTCTGACTAACCGACGCCATCTTAGAGACGTCTATCCTACCGTTACCCTTTGTCGGGGCGACAATGTCGCCAATTTCTGGTACGACCAAGCTCAATCCATTGGAGATTCTATTTGAGATTGTGTGGTTGAACGCCAGAGATTGGAGAGAGTGGACCATCAATAGTTGCAGAGAGTTCGGTAGGGTCTTGAATGACCCTAACCAATCACCGTCCTTGCCTTCAAGATGACGTAGCATTTCTCTTTCATATCCGAGATGGCCGGGTATCACTTCCAAACAGGCAGAGGCATCCTTGGTCTCCCTCCATAATTTTCTAAATTTAGATGTCTCTTCATTAGATTTATTTCCCTCCATGCCCAAGTAAATATCCACCGCAGATTCGTAGTCATCCTCCACAACTGCCATTCCAACAAGTGGGGTAACTGGACGGTTTGCTCCGAACCTCTGTGGCCCAATCCAATTCGGAAAGACGTCTGCGCCTAATGAGTTCGCAAGACCTTCTCTAATCCCATTGACCCTTTGTAGGGCCTCCTTGCCGTCCATGGGTCTTCCATCGACATGGCAACACCCTCTCAGAGTTATAGTAAACCTGTTTCCATCGTGATCACTCATTCCCACTTTCTGGTGCGTCCTTCCCAATATCTCTATTTCTGAGTCTGGAATATCAACAGCTTCTACCTTTTTGATGTTGGCGTCTATGACCAAAATCTGTGTAGTGACCGCCCTCTTATCCTTCAGTCCAGATGCAAATATCCTGTTTCTATTGATTCCACATTCCTTAGATAATCTATTCAAGAATCTGTTAGTCTCCCAATTAGTCAATGTAGCCCTTGCCACAGTAAATCTCCCCTTGGGGTCCAAAGCTGGGACTCTAGAGACCTCTTCTACCCTGAAATCCTCGACTCTGACCTTCAGTAGCCCCCCAACACCCTCATTCTCGAAGGCCCATCCTACAAGACCCAAGGATTCCTCAATGCCTTTGGAGGGCACACGTTCACCATCCTCAGAGCTTGAGACCTGAGAACTCTTTGGATATTCCAGAGCAGAGATCTCTGAATACTTTCTCTGCCTTCTTGCCCTTGACGGCTCGAACATACAATTCTGGCTCATCTAGATCTGGATGTTTCTGAAAGAAGTTAGCATATTCAACGTTAGGACTCTCATTGAGCCTTGAACGGAAAAGCTGGAGTGTAGTATGTGTCTCTCCTGTGATCCTAAGTCGAAGTTCTGGGCCATCGTTCATTAGTACTTTTATTGTCATGGACAACGTTCCGAACCGTAGCCCCCTTTTGAGGGCTTTCCTATGTTTCTGGCGCTGATGGGGCCCGCAGTGGCCTAAGTTAAACGATGAACCGGTTTGGCCCTAACCCATGGGACAGCCGGATGCGAAGGCTAGATTGGCATCTGTCTTCGAAGTCATGGCTCTCCCTTCTCTAATTATCAGCATCCTGTTGACTGCTATGATGATGAGCGTGATTGTCCCTCTACCTGCATTCACTACTGACTTGGAGTCGTTTTCTCCGGACAGTGAGTCGGAGAAAGCTATGCAGAGGGTTGACAGTAAAATTACTCCCACTGGACACAGGGTGTACATTCATGTGTCTGCTGGGCCCGGTGAAAACATTCTCGAATTATCCCGACTCTCAGGTTTATTGAGCGACATGGAGTCGTTAGAATCTATATTGCCTGAGAATAGCATAACCTCACACATCAACGCCGCCGATGCAATTCAACGCTCTATAGATGAGAGGGATAACGATTCTCGTAGTATCTCAGATTTTTCAGACTGGGGAGAGATTCTTGACTCGATATTGGCAGAGGGAGAAGATTGCATCGAAGCATCCTCAGACGAACTGGTACTTGCAACGGCAACTTTTGCTGCGTCCGCAATGTTGCATACAGACTTCGAGCTCGAACAAGTTTGTGAGTGGTTGGATGACGGTAGCGGAGACCCTACTCCTTTGGCATCCAGCACTCTTTGGGTAATCGAATTGAATGGAGACTTGGATCGAGACGAAAGAGAGGAGGTAGCACAGGGGATCAGATCCTTTCTCCGAGACAGCGGTAGCGAGGGGCTGGATTATGGAGTCATCTCCGATGATCTGATAAGTAGCGACATCAATGACAAAACTCTCGATGAAATGATCTGGTTGTTTGTAATTTCCATTGCAGTGGTGGTTGCTGTTTTGGCATTGGCATTCCGATCTGCGATAATGGTGGCCGCACCTTTGCTGAGTCTTTCTGCGGCACTAATCTGGACATACGGGACGATCACAATTCTTGGAATGGAATTCTCAATTCTGGAGGTGGCAGTTGCCCCTGTGGTCCTCGGTCTTGGCATAGATTATTCCATTCATCTCCAGCGAGGTTATGAGAAGGCCCGTTCGTCATCCAAATCAGCAGCTGAGGCGTGGGTTCAGTCATTTGACTCAATAAGAGTGGCCTTAATGCTGGCTGTCGTGACAACCGTTTTCGCGTTCATGTCTAATTCATTCTCCCCACTCCCCCCCCTTAGGACGTTCGGGGCCACCCTAGCACTGGGAGTTGTTTCGGCATTTATTGCAAGCACAATAACTGTGGGGGCGGTTCATGTCGTAGCAGAGAGGGGAATAGGAAATGGGAAGTCTGCTGCGCTTCAATTCGACAGGCTTGCATCGGTGACTACTGAGTTTCAGAGAAAAAATGCAGTTTGGGTCATGTTGGGTGTTGCGGCTGTGACTACTGCTTCAGTCTCGATAGCCGTAATGGAGCTCGACACGAGTTTCGAGCTAACTGATTTCCTATCCGAAGATGAGATGGAGGTCATGGAAGTACGGCAAGATATCTATGAGTCATACGATGCAGCGGCGTGGAAATCTGTCGATATCATCATTGAGCCTTTAGAGGGAGAAGAACACATTTCGGGAGAATCTGACTTACTGAGGGCTCTGGACTTCCTGGATACTAGAATTGCAGGAATACCGGAAGTAGTCAATCCGACAAGTACCTCTTCAAACAGACCGTCGTATGACGGTCTGTACCCCATATTGAGGGATGCGGTCGATGGCGACAAGTCGTTTGGAGAGACATATCACCTTGCGATATATGATGGTAAGCTGGGCATATCTGACGGTTTTTCGGAGGGAGATTTGGCATCATCGATTTTATCCCTTCTTTCGAACCAGTCTGTTGGAGATCCTCTGAGAGGTGAGACTTGGTCTGAAAGGATATCTGGCCATGTGGCACTGACGGATGATAATTCAGGGATATTATACCTGAAAATGAGTGTAGACGTAATCGCTAGGACAAGTGAAGACTCAGCGAGAGTTTCAGAGGTTTTCAAACAACAGGCCTCTCTAATTGAGGATGGGGGAGTGGTCGATTGCAGAGCTTATGCTGCAGGCGACGTTGTCATGATTGATGGTATCCTATCAGGACTTGTTGTCTCACAAGTGGAGTCGACAGGGATTAGCCTACTGGTATCCATTTTTGTCTTATTCCTTCTCACGAGGAGGCTAGGTCAATCCCTGGTAGTCATACTACCTGTGGGACTAGCGGGGGCATGGGTGGTTGGTTCGATGGCGACGTTAGGGCTAAACTGGAATGTTTTGACCATAATGATCACTGCATTAACCATTGGCTTAGGCATAGACTATTCGATACACGTTTGGAGGAGATTTGAGAAAAACAGAGCCTCCGGGATGGGAGTCTGGGATTCCATGAGGGAGATGTATGCCACCACTGGGACTGCCCTTGTAATGTCAGCTGGGACGACAATTTGTGGGTTCCTCGTGCTGATGCTGTCCCCTATACCAGTGATCAGTGACTTCGGAGTAGTGAGCTCAATTGCTGTGGCCTTCTCACTAATCCTGTCACTGATTGTCCTACCTGTCCTTCTTGCAGCGGAGGTCAGAACATCCAATTGACCTAATTAGGTTGCCCGATTAACTCCATTATCGCGCTCATTTCCAATCCTTGTTCTCTGGCTACCAGCGACAGGGAAAACCAAAGAGTAACAGGTCCCAATGCTCTCCTCTTTCTTTGCGCCCTTCTTACAACCTCCTTCTGAGTTAATCCGGATTCTTTCGAAATCCACGATATCATCGTCTTTATGTTGTTTTCAGCCCAATCCGGTGGATATTCATGACTGGTGGATAATTCAATTTGAGGCTCATCTGATTTGGGTTTAAAGTTAGGTTTGGAGGTCATCAGGGGTTTGGGAATAAAACTTGGCGGTTCCTTCAATCTCCTAACTATTGGAGACCAACCAAGCGGGGGACAGTTAGGGCTTATTCTGGGATTGGGGGAAAGTAGATCCTTTGATCTAATAAGCCATCCAGTTTGACAGAGCGATTCTATAATTGCGGATGATAACTCTGGACTTATCCAATGCATATCCAAGGACCAAAATCTCACAAGCTCTTGTTCAGAAAGCGGATTGGGTGGCGAATCTGGGAATGTGGCATGGATGAGTCTCTCAACGTCCTCAGCGTCGTTTGCCATGAAACCCGACAGAGTGATTTGCAGATATGACTTTGGATACACACATTGAGTCACTCAGTTGAATAATGAACATGGGGTGCGGGGGCTGAGCGCCATGGCAAGGGAATATATTGCTAGAGACCCAAGAACGGGTAAGGCCCTCAAAAATTCGCGAGTGAAAGATGACTCCGATATTAGGGCATTGTTACCTAGTAGTGGCCCATGGGAGTCTATACCACGATCTGAAATACTGAGATTAGCTTCAGGAGAGGTTGGGGCGATAGACCTCCCCAGAAGCGTGGGTGGCGGATTTGCCAATAGGGGTGACGGGATCAAAGCGTTGAGCAGGGTTTTGGAAGGTGATGTCAACATCGCTCATGAGATTCTATTGGAGTGTTTGGATGATGATTCAATATCGATTAGAACTGTTGCCTTGGAAAGTATGCCATCATTTTCCTTGAGGAAGCATGAGGGGTTAATCATGTGCCTCTCAGATAGGTTGATGGATGAGGCTCATGAAGTACGCAAGGAGGCAATGATTTCACTGAAGAAAATGGCTCCAATTTTTCCGTCCGGATGTGAACACCTACTCAGGAGGGAGTTGCGACATGAGGACATAAAACACAGAGAAAATGCATTTTCTGCCCTTAAATCAACTTCAGAAAGGTGGTCTGAAACCGGTTGTCTGCACGTTGACGAGCTTATTCGGGAAGATGATGTTGACCTGAGGAGGAGGGGGGCCTCGATACTAAGGGTCTTGACCTCAAGGGCTGGAGCAGAGGGATGGGACCTTATTGGATGGTGCTTGGAAGATGAGGATGCAGATGTAAGGAGGAGGGCATCAAAGACTCTGGCCTCATTGGCTAGCGTAGAGCCACGTATTGCTGCTATCTTAGTGGAGGTGGCCATGTCAGACGACGACGCACATGTCAGAAAATCAGCGATTGGGGCACTGAAGAAGCTAGATATGGAGAGTCCCAGAGTATCAAGAATGGTGGTTGATGGGGCCAGAGACAGGGATTATGAATTGAGGAAGGCCTGTATAGGACTTCTTTCAATAATACTCAGTGGAACTGAGTTGAGAGAAACTGCCAAAGAATTGTTACGTCAGGAAACCCGTCCGGATCTACGAAAAAGACTCATGTCCCTGTCAATGGATTTAGAGATGGATGGGACTGAGGATCAAAAGAATAGCTTCTTAGCGCCTCTGGAGAATGTCCAGGATGATGAGGAAAGTGTTATTGAGAAGGGGATTGTGAAAGAAGAGAGGAAGGGTGAACATCATAAAGACGAGTTGAGTCGGCCGGAAAGCGAGGGAAGTACATGAGTGAGCATGTTGATGAAAAGGCTGAGAGATTTGAGCGTCTTTGGGAGGGGATGACGCCAAAGGGATACAACCGTGCCAAGGCACTCAAATTCAGGCAATATATGAGGCAACATGTCCTTCAGAAGTTTCACAAGAGGAAGCCTTCTCAATTCACATCAGTTCAAGACAATCACTACAACCACAATTTCTCCAGTAAGGACCAGTTCCTCACTAAGGAGAACTGCAAGAAGTACTGGATGGGAGAGCTCCAGGCCGAGATCAAGGAATCGGAGAACTTCTGATTCTGAGGCGGTTTTATATGAACAAATCCATTTCAGGTTTCGACAAATGGGGCTTGGAGGGCTTCATATTAGATGCCCTAATTGAGAGAGGATGGAATGAGCCAACTGAGATTCAAATCGAGTCTATACCGCATGCTAGAAAAGGAAGGGATATCGTTGGTCAGGCTAGAACTGGGTCTGGGAAAACCGCCGCATTCGGGATACCAATCTTAGAGAAGTGCGCCCCCAAGGGAAGTATACAGGGAATAGTACTATGCCCCACTAGGGAGCTTGCAGTACAGGTGTCTGATGAATTATCGATCCTTCAGGGGAAGAAGGGACTGATTATCCAGACAGTTTACGGAGGCACGGATATAGAAAAACAGGCAAAGAGTCTCCGCAACGGGGCAGACATAGTAGTCGGTACACCCGGAAGAGTCATAGATATGTCAAAAAGAGGGCATTTGAACCTGGAAACTATCTCTCTTTTCTGTTTAGATGAAGCAGATAGAATGCTTGACATGGGGTTCTTTCCAGATGTTCTTTGGATTTTCGAAAAGATGGAAAACAGGGAACAGACTTTGCTGTTCAGTGCCACCTTCCCTCAAGAAGTTCTTGACGCTGCTGAAGAGTTCCTAGAGGACCCTGTTCATGTAATGAGCGAAGACCTTGTTGTCGAAGTCCCGGAGATAGACCAATATGCGATTAGAGTTGGAAGAGCAAACAAGCTCTGGGCTCTTGGAAGGATATTGGGCAGTTCAGGGGAAGAATCTCAGATACTCATTTTCTCTAATACCAAGAGGATGGTAGATTTGATCGTAGAAAGATTGGCAAAATTCCGTTTCAGATCCGTCGGATTACATGGTGACATGCCCCAAGGAAAGAGAGAGAAGATTCTGAAGTCCTTTAGAGACGGCTCAGAAAAAATAGTTGTAGCAACAGATGTGGCCGCAAGGGGTTTGGACGTAGACGGAATTACTCATGTGATTAATTACGACCTGCCCGACGACACCGAGGTCTATGTCCATAGGATAGGTAGGACAGGGAGAATGGGCAGGAAAGGAGAATCTTGGAGCTTTGCTACTGGAGGTGAGGTTCAGCTCATAGACAAAATTTGCTCAACTTGGGGCCTAACGATTCCTTTCGTTGATGCTCCCTCTCTTCCCGAGGGAACGGGCAGGGATTTTGTGCCGAAAAGAGATGACTGGGACGAGGTTTCAGATCCTTTTGGAATGGTGAGAGTTAGAATGAGCATGCCCTCAACCGAGAAAACCCGAAGAGAAATTGTAGACTGGATTATTTCCGAGGCCCGGATACCTGAGATTGCCATTGGAGAGGTAGAACAAGACTCGGAAAGTACTGTTGTTGAGATCCACGTTGAGAAGGTTGCCTATGTGATTGATGTCATCAAAGGTAGGAAATTCCATGGCGTCGCTCTGAAACCCGAGATCGAGGGTGCTTGAGCGTTGAATTCAAACGGTCTGTCTTCTTGGACATAGCGTGGACCAAGTGAATTCTAAAACCAGGACATTGAATTTGCTCGGATTCTTCTGTCCGATTCCAATTAATGAGACTAGGATTGCTTTGGTAGAGTGCGCGGACGGAGAGACGATTGAGGTATTGTGTGATGATCATGAAACCCTTAGGGATATTCCGTTACTCTGTGAAAGAATGGGCGTGACCCTTCTGTCTGTTAAAGAGGATGCGGGAGAGTATACATTCCTCATTAGCAAGACAAAAACCTCGGAGGTGATGTAGTGTCCTCAAATAATTTCAGAATCGAGGAATGGGAAGAGGTTCCCGCGGATGCTAAACTCCCTACTAATAATGGGGAGTTTAGAATTCGAGTTTTTCATGATTCCATTAGTGGCATGGATCATGTTGCCCTCACGCTGGGAGAGATGAAGGGGCCAGATCCAGTTTTAGTCAGGGTTCACTCTGAATGCCTAACAGGGGATGTTTTTGGTAGTCTCAGATGTGATTGTGGGCCCCAGTTGAATTCAGCAATAAGGCAGATTCAAGAGGTCGGGTGGGGATGCATAGTTTACCTAAGACAAGAGGGGAGGGGAATCGGTTTACATGCAAAGATACAAGCCTACAACCTACAGGACAAAGGTGCAGATACTGTAGAGGCTAATTTGCTACTAGGACATCCAGTCGATGCTAGAGACTACAGTATTGCCTCCGAGATTATTGGGGCAGTTGGAATTCATAATGTCTGCTTGTTAACCAACAATCCCGACAAGGTCAGACAACTTGTCTCAAATGGAACCAATGTCTCTGAAAGAATGCCGCTGATTGAGGGGGTCGCCGACGAGAACAGGGAATACCTCTCAATTAAGGTGGACAAAATGGGTCATGACATACCTGAAGAACAGCTTGGTAACTAGAGAAATGGGGCCGTGACCGGGACTTGAACCCGGGCCGGCGGGACCACAACCCACCGTGCTAACCGCTACACTATCACAGCCGTATGTTAACACTCGGGCGTATTCCTATTTATCAACAGTTAGGAGCATTTTGTTCATGTAACCAACGGGTTGAAGCACTATGCTCATTGTGGTGAGGACATGGACGGGTTTAGAGGGTGTATAACAATCATCTCAATAATGTTCATTTCTACTCAAATCGGACTGATTGTAGGAGGAGACTCAGTTGTATCGGTCGACGATAATGAGGTTCTAGAAGCTGGTTCTTTCGAAGACAGCTCTTTGTGGTCAATTTCCTCGACATCTGGATTCAGTCAGAATCCCGCTCAGTACTCAATGGGCATGGTTGCTGATGAAGAGTTATCATTCACCCATGATAGGCCAGAGAATTTTGATGAGATAATATCGTGGTCGAGTTCAAGCCCTACTTCTTCTAATTACAGCACGGGCAATCCTGATGGATACTACACATGGTCCAGAGGGCCGAATATCACCTTGGAAGGTTTCGAATTCGATGGGATGAGCTCATTGATTTTAGCCAATATTTCACTTGTTATCCACTTCGAGATACCAGACGTACTCTATTCGGACACCGTGAGAATAATTCTCGGAGGCGTAGGTAGTGAAAAACTCGTTAAGACCTACACTAGAACTTTATCTGGAGTGTACAAGATGAACAATCCATTAGTAATTCCATTAGATGATCAAGCACAATGGACTTGGCAACTTGCTGAAGGAGCCTATATCACGATAGATTACGTTTCTCAAGGGGGCGGTAGTGATGACTCAGAAGTGAGGGTGGACGCGGTTGGCATTAAAGCGAGGTATCTCCAACCTTGGTATTCATTTGAAAATGTGAAGGCCACTCATGAACTCAATGGGTACGGGATGCCTGTTCTGGACTTTGGACCATATGATGGTGACATCAACGGACTGGTAGCGGAGAGCTGTGGCCTAACTAATGATGGTGAATCCCCCGGTACATGGGAATTCGCGGTTACAGCCCCATACAGTCAAGAATTGGGCAGGATTCATGTCTTTGGAGATGGTAATTTCACGATAGAAGCCATGCCAGAGGGACAGACGTCAATCGAAAATTGGGAGACTTATGGTAATGGTGATTTATTGGGCCAACGCGACGTCCCAAATTCAATTAGGTTGACAATTTACGATGGATGCATCAGTCTCGCTAGAGTTGATGTTAATGATCCACAACTGGTGGTCTCTGGGACGATTAGTGGAGATGTTACGGGACTTTCTCAGGCAGGTAGTTCGATAAAGTTCGCTTTGGGGAGTTTTCTCATAAATAGCGTACCAATCAATCTAGGAGAGTTCGAGTTCTCCACGCCAATTGGCCATGCCTTGCCTACTGAGTCTAGTTCTGCAGAATTTGGAATAGCATCTAGATTCCAGTGGGCATCGGATGGCTCTCAAGAAACAGTAGTAGTACACATAGATAGCGCAAGTATCTCTGGGGGTTACACAATAGAGTGGGACAGAGATCCTGAATGCATACCCATGAATGATATTGACCTTGAGGAGGATGGGGGGAGTGTCTTGATTCCTCTAAGCGTTACATGCTCTGATGATATTACTGATCCAAGCAATTTAGTGGTCGAAGCTACTAGCTCTGCGGAAGGAATAGTGTATGTTTATTCTGAGGGTAGCTCACTGGTTATTCAGCCAATGCCCGAATCTTTTGGGGAGTCTACGGTTTCTGTTGTAATAATTGACGAGGGGGGGAATGAATGGAGAGATTCATTCAAAGTCGAGGTTTCAGAAATCGAGGATGCCCCGCGACTCGAGGGATTACCTATGTCCGTGTATGTGGAAATCGGGGAGTCCGCTGAGCTGGAAATCGAAATAATAGACCCAGACACTGAAGATCTGATGATATCAACCAGTCGTTCATGGGCAGTGTACTCCGAGGGAATTCTGACGATGAATCCGGTGGAGCCGGGAGTGCATTCTGTGGAGATAGTGGTCAGCGACGGCAATAGTCAATATTCCCAGATGATTGATGTTGTGGTGACTTCTAAACCGGATCTAGTTGTTGAAACTATAGCCGTATCTAACCCAGATACAGGGGGTTCTGTGTTGAGGAGTGGAGGGGTTGGTACCATAATGAGCTATGTTAGAAACGAAGGAATGGGCGATGCTGGTGGCGTTGAAGTAAGATGCTACTTGGATGATGCACTGGTTGGCACCTCTACAATTCCTCTTGTTACTTCAGGAGGATTGGAAGAAGTACAGTGTGATGCAGTTTTCCAAGGTCCGG
This sequence comes from Euryarchaeota archaeon UBA28, assembly GCA_002501605.1. Lineage (GTDB taxonomy): Archaea > Thermoplasmatota > Poseidoniia > Poseidoniales > Thalassarchaeaceae > MGIIb-O5. Next base: position 3,070 of record DANW01000032.1, on the reverse strand, counting down.
GTACTCAATTAGTTCGAGTTGAAGTAGATAACTCCGGTTCTATTCTAGAGACTGATGAAGGGAATAATGTGAAGGAGCTGGAGGTCACTGTTGGAACGAATTCCCAATCACCTTCAGAAGAAGATGAGTCTAATAAAAATTCCATCATTCTGGCGACTTCCATTGGACTGATGATGATCTGTCTTGCATTCCTTCGAGTGGGGCCGGGAAGGGTGAAGAAGCCGTATAACAGAGGTCGCAAGTAGTATTCTTAACGACACCTTTGGCCGATAATCCCATATTCCCTAGTAATTGTTATAGAGGCCACGAATCGGATTGTGCTTCCCGACAAAGGGGGCTGTTGAATGATGAAGCTGATAATCAGGTTAGAGACCGACGAGTGGGTCTATGAAGAGCATGAGATCGTTTAGGTTGATTTAGACCAGCTTTGTGGGTATGTTCCAGGAGTCATCAGCACTGACTTTGGTTTGGCGATTTCCCCTGAGCTTATATCAATTAGAGCATCTGTATCAACAATTAATTCCGCAACTGCCACGGCTTCCGCTTTCAGACTCTCTATCAGAATCAGCGATCCTGCCTTGATGCCGGGCGTGGCCTTAACGACGCCTGGTCTAGCTAATGATGCGCCATGGGAAACGGCAGCAGCGGCACCGTCTTTGACCACCAGCTTCGGAAGATGTGTTAGCAATCTCTCAATCGGGCAAACCAATCTCCTAATCCCTCTGTCATCCCCATGCTCTCTGTAAACATGAAGTGCATCTGTTAATTGTTGCATTGTGCAGGCCATGGAAGCGTCAAATGACCCTGCCTGAGTCCTGTGTAACTCAATCAGTTCGCACCTTGACCCGACCATCAATCCCAAATCCCTAGCGAGGGTACGTATGTACGTCCCTGCCTCGCAGAATACCTCAACTACGATAACTCTGGAAGAATGATCTATGTCTAAAACGTCAATGCCATTGAAGACACGACTCCTAACCCTCACCTTGACTGCAGATTCCTTGGGAGGGACATTGTATGACCTCCCGATCATGGATGACAACACGTCTCTCACAACCTTCTCATCTACTTCCTCGGAGAATCTCATTACGCAAATATATCTCTTATCTCCCGAGAGTACAATATCAGTAAGCCTAGTTGCTCTCCCACATAGAAGGGTAAGGACACCCGTTGCGAAAGGATCGAGTGTCCCTCCATGCCCTAGCTTCTTTATTCCCAATAGGTTCCTTGCCCATGCGGCTAGTTGATGGCTAGTGGGCCCCCTTGGTTTGTTCACAAGGATAGCACCGGAACCAAGAAGCTCCTCAATATCTCTTGAATTCGGGTATGTCCCACTTTTGGAATCAGTGGTAACGGACTCCTGTAGTGTAATTAGTTCGGTCATTCCCTCTCCCTCAGTTTACCCTTTACAATAGCCAGAACCTCCGACGGAGATAAGTCATCCGCTTCGATAATCACATTGTAGGGGGACATATCATCAAGATCGATGCCATAGAGTATTTTGTAACGGGCCATATCATCAGAATTTCTCTGCAATGAAGCTGAATGTACGCTTTCAAAATCCCCGCCTTCTCTTGACATTATTCTATTTGCGCGTTCCCTATCCGAGACCTCGACCCAGACCCTCAGACAATCGATTCCGGCAGAATGAGCCCACCAACCACTAAGTCTACTCTCGACTATGGATGGGCCATTTTCCGAGGAAATGAGCTTTTTCAACATCTCATCTAATGAACGGTCAACTTCAAAATTTTCTTTGCAAAGTCTGCTGAACTCTTCCACGGTTAGATTCATCCTTCTGGCCTCTTGACGAAATACATCCCCTCCGTTGACTGAATTCCAGCCCATGTCTTCTGCCAAGAGGTCTACAAGCGTTGAGGTCCCACTACCGGGCTTGCCACTTACAGTTACCTTGAGCAGGGGGTCACCTCCACTCGTTTCTGCAAAGATTGCACCTTAATTTCCCCTGTGAGGTCCTAACTATCATATCCGAGTCGCAAGATGGACAAGTTGTGCCTTCCTTGGGAGGGGCGACTTGGGTATTGCCCCCCTTGGCTCTTTCTCTTTTCTCGTTTTTTACCCCTGTCTTTCTGGGTCCAGACCTTCTTCTCTGGGACTGGCGTGTTCTGGATGCGGATGACTTAGACTTAATTTTTGGATCCTCAAGCATGTACAGAAGTGGCTCTGGAATGGGTTCTGCTGCTAGCACTAACGGATGCCTCTTGTATCTTATAATTTTGATGTGCCTGTCGATGATTCTGCCTAAAGGAGCACTCATGGTAATGTAGGCAGCTATCCAGGCAGGGATTATCCAGAGTATCCTATCTGTGAAGCTCCATGTAGGTGCCCATGGGAGACTCACATATGAAACCCTGAAAGATTCGATAGATGCCGACATCCAAGAGAAAATAGCAATTATGAACACTATAGTGAACATCATTGGTCTGAACATCTCAGCCTGAGTAGCCATGTTTTCCGGACTGAGTGCCATTTGGAGTTCCTGCATTTTGTTTATCCTGCTGGTATCCCTTTCCATCCTTGCTTCGCGTAGCTGTTTTCCAATCTGCTTACCTCTATGTGCGTTGTGAGCCTGCTTCATGGAGTCAACAAAGAATGATCTAATTATGGTGTTCACAACCATTATACTTGAGCCGACAACGAAAACCGTTGGTACAAAGTATTGGCTGTGAAAGGGGAGGGTTGGCTCAATTAATGAGCCTGCGCTGTAAGAGAGTCCGATTCTCAGAGGCGGAAAAAACATCAGAGCGAGCATCACCACCATCATCATCAGCATTGGACCCATCATTGCAGATAGGGCTTGCATCTGAGCATCGGCTGGGTTTGGAGCCTCGGCCATGTACCTCGGCATACCAAGCCAACAATCAACACTTCGGTCCCAAATATCTCATTTTCATGAGATAAACGAATAACCACAGACTACGCAAGATGAAGATCCGATAGATGACTTAGTGCCGCATATTGGGCAATCAGACTGGCTTTCCTCTTTTTGAAGCTCGGGCTCAGGCTCGGGCTCGGGCTCGGGCTCAGGCTCAGGCTCGGGCTCAGGCTC
>DANW01000017.1 GCA_002501605.1 Euryarchaeota archaeon UBA28 | reverse complement strand
CCCCGAATCGAGTCTTGGAATGATAGAAAGGAACTGATTGTCAACACATTGGCTGAGGATGTCCGAGAAAGGGTATCATTTCATGTTCTAGAGGATCTCTATGGCCCAGCTACTATCAGGGAAGATGTCCAAGCAATTGTCTGCACACCTGAAACTGCGGACAACTGCGAGAAAATCAACTCTCTCCGTTTGGAGAACTCCTTGGCGCCATTGCATATCGTCATCGCTGAACATGAGTTGGATTGGATGGGTAGGCCAATTTCCAGCACCAACATTAGGAGGGGAATAATGGACAGGGAGGGATGTCCTTGGCTACACAAGGAAATAGGATTATTTGATCTTATTCTGAACGAAGACGTTGAATTATCCTTGAAGACACCGTTCGGGCAACTCATTGAGGGAGACGAGAGTGATCCAAAATTGGCTATGAGAGAAGTATTGAGTAGAATTTCCGACTCTACTGGGCCAATAATTGCGGTTGGCGATGTAACTGTGAAGGCCCTTCAGGATTTGGGACGTTCAGCCGACATCGCGCTAATTGATGGAATGACCAAGCGTCAGAAGTGGGACGAGTCCTCAGAAATTGACAAGGGGCTCTTTGACACCGTCCTCAGATGTTCCAACCCACCAGGTAAGATAACTCCGGAGCTGTACAGATGTTGCATTGAGGCAATCTCCAAGTTCGGATATGGGGGAGGTGAGGATAAATCTCAATCCACATTGATAGTCATTGATGGTGAAGAAGATCTTGCCCCACTCATAATTCACCCTTTGACTTCGCTTGGTTCAGTGATTCTGTATGGTCAGCCTGGAAAGGGAGTGGTCATCAGATATACTGATATCGATGCAAAATCTAGGTGTAGAAACCTACTGGAATCTATGGATGGAGACTGGTCAAAGAGACAGAGCGGTTCTTAGAATACTGAAGCACTCTTCTAGGCCAAGGCAAATGGCCTAGTTCTGCAAGGTACTAATTTTCTGCTTCTTCGAGAAGTCCTAATCCAACTCCGAAAGACACTAGGACTGCAGCTACTGAGTAAACTCCTGGATCTACCCACGTATTTTCCATAGCACTCCAAATGACATAGAATAGCACTCCTATGGCTACTAACCAACCAGAGATCATTTTAGTCCCTCCTCTCTCAGACGATAGGAGGCTCTCTGTGATGCAAGTTGGGAGCTCAGTCAGCCAGCCGATAAAACCTGAATCATGGATTTTATTCAAGCCCCTTGCCCCGAGTCCGATTAGAAGTAAACCAACAAGTCCGAACAAAGCATCGTCCATCACGAATGCCATTTCAGTGGTGGAAGGGTCCCTGGTCCCACTGAAGAAATCTATCCAAAGTACTTTCTTCCCCTCTGAGTAAGCCCCTATGACAAGGTTAACTATCGTCAGGAAAACTGCCCACGTTCCCAACAAAGCTAGGGCTGCCGACAAGGTCTTACTCGGACGCATTAAGGAACTCATCCACTCAGATTCACTCATGGTACAACGTCCCCGGGACTTAGGACTTCTGTATAATCATTATCTGAGTGCACCTGGATTCATAATCTGCTTTGGAGAGCATATTTCTCCTCAGATGCCTGGGCCACTAAAGCTTCAGATTCACTCAAGGTTGAGATTACATCAATCCCTCTGGGAACAGCGGAATTCACTTGTTTACTTCTACCTCCTCTTCCTTTGCTAACATTTCTGGCCATTATCAGCCCAAGTGTGTCCAGCTCATTCAGTAGAGAAGATATCCTCCTTGCTGTCAGAGGTTCGACTGAAATTTTCAAACAGGCATCCGAGTATGTCCTGAATACTTCCCCTGTGCTGATATTTCTTAGGCCATTCTCCTCATTGAGTTTGATGGAAAATAAAACCAGTTTTTGGTGCAGAGGAAGAGTCCTCAAGACAGGAGTTACCTGATCGTATTCTAATTGGCTCTGCGCCAATCTTACGTGAGGGGGAGAGACCAATTCATGTCCCTCCTGCTCGGCCTTTTGGACGGAGATTCTGAGAAGGTCCAAGGCCCTTCTAGCATCCCCGTGTTCAGATGCGGCCAATGCCGAACATAGCTCTATTACGCCATTTCCGATAGAATTCTGTCGCAAACCTGTCTTAGCCCTGTCTTCTAGAATATCCTGAATCTGCGCGGCCCCATATGGGTGGAATACTAGGTCCTCCTGGCTCAGCCTTGAGCTGACTCTCGGGTCCAGATGTTGAGTAAAGTGCAGATCATTGCTGATACCAATTATGCAACACCTTGAAGACTTCAGTACGGTATTGAGATTCGTGAGATTGTAAAGGATACCATCTCCAGCCCTTGCCACAAGATTATCAATCTCATCAAGAACAATGATGTGGACGCCTCCTTCCCTGTCCATTCTTGTGACCAGAGTATCTAGGACTCTGTCTGTTGGCCATCCAGTAAATGGGATAGGGGCATCTCCCCTGTGGGATAGTTGTGAGGCGATATTTTGTACTACCCTGTACTTAGTGTCTATGTTCCTACAATTTATCTCGTAGCTGAATACAGGCTCACCCATTTCCTTCCCCTTGTCAAGAAGCTGTGAGAGTACATATCTAGTGACTACAGTTTTTCCTGAACCAGGAACTCCGTAGAGTAGCATATTTGACGGGATGTGCCCGTTCAATGCGTCAACAAGATTCCTAACCAGCGCGTCAACCTCTCCTCCTCTGTGAGGGAGTTTATCAGGTTCGAAGGCGTGATCGAAAGCCCTCCTATCAATAAACAAGCTCTCCTGCCCAAGAATCTTTTCGAAAATGTTTCTCTCCATTTTCTAACACTCCTCGCACATGTCGCTGAACCACTCTCCTACTCCCCATCTGAGTGCATGAATAGCCAACGCGGATTGACAGCGAGCAAGCTCCAGATAATAAGCCTCTCTGAAGAATCAGGAACTCAAGTTAGTTTACAACAGTAAATTGCATTCAAGTTTACTTTCTACATCAGAAATTTTTTTTCCCCAACAAACAACCTTCAGTATCACGATTTTACATTTTTTTACCTGATGTAAATATCTCACTCTGTTAGAAAATATCTATTCCAAGAATACAATAAAACAAGCAATC
>DANW01000016.1:33066-34594 GCA_002501605.1 Euryarchaeota archaeon UBA28 | reverse complement strand
CAATATTGCACTCCAGTACCATGGCACCACTAATCTCCAACCGGTAATAAACGCGTGTTTTGCAGGAAATGCGCTTATTTCCTAGCGGGTACCATGAAACCAACGTACAATATCCCAATCAATCCTACCAATAGGACAGCGGCCGCTCCGAATCCCGGATCGGCCCCGTCCCATGAAGAGGGATCGAACAGGGAGCCACTTCCCTTGGTCGAAACCACCCAGACAAAGTAAGACGAGAGCGAGGTCATCACCGCTATCAGCCCCACGACCCCATACTTTGCGTGTTTTGGAATGGTCTTCCCCGTTGCATAGTAGTCGAAGACAGCGGAGCCAAAGTAGTCGTTGGTCAACGTCCACCTGAATAGGCTCTCGCTTGATATCGAGAAAAAGTAAGCCGCTGGTACGGCCCAAGAAACTGTGGGCCACCCGGGAATCCAGATGCCAATTATCGCGAATACGACCAACAGCGAGCCGAGTCCAGTGTAGAACCTACTCTTTGCTGGACTGCTTGAAACGGAGTACTTCTCCACTATCTCATCCACTGACTCGAGCCTATCCATACTGACCCCGCCTCCCCGAGAGGCTCGCAGTTTAAGTCCAGTCCCTCTTGTAACGTCATGGAGGTCCACATCACTAACCTGAAACCAGAGCTATCCCTCAGAGGCGCATGAGTGGAGATTACCTGCTCCCTAGGATAGCGACGTCAGAGGACCCCCTCAGACTCGCGGTTCTGATATCAGGAGGTGGATCTGGTTTGAAGGCCCTACTGAGGCACCAATCGATTGGGCGCAGAAACCATGTAACCTCCCTTGTTATCTCTGACGTGGAATCAGCAGGTGGCCTCAAGCATGCATCCGATTCATCCGTTGACCACCTCTCAATCCCTCTTCCCAGTGGATTGAAGGGGGCGGAGAGGAGATTGGAACACGAGAGGAGAATCATGGAAGCACTCGTCTCAAATGACATTGAGATGGTTGTTCTCAGCGGATACATGAGAATCCTTACGCCATCATTCGTCTCCAGGTGGAAAGGTAGACTGGTAAACATCCACCCCTCACTTCTGCCCGCATTCCCAGGCGCACATGCCCAGAGAGACGCCATCGACTCGGGAGCGAAGAAGACAGGTTGTACTGTTCACTTCGTCGACGAGGGCGTAGATACAGGGGCTATTATCCAACAGAGGGAGGTCCCCATCCTTCCCGGGGACACTGTGGAAACTCTAACCGAGAGGATAAAGCAGGAAGAGCACAAGCTCTATCCAAACGTGTTGGATGACATATCCTCAGGTAGAATTTCAGTCTAGGTCCTCGGGACTGTTGATATTCTTCACAGATCTCTCATCCACCTCAACAAGGATATGGCCGATTTCCGAGAGCTGTTCCTTCAAGGGCCTCCTATCGGAGCCTATAGAATCAGCCACCTTAGGCCTCAAAAGGGAAAGAAGAGGGTGTAAAACCCCTGAGCTAATTGGAATTGCAACCTCATTGTCTCCTATTCTCCTCTCAAGATCCAAGAGTGTACCCATCTC
>DANW01000016.1:2999-32651 GCA_002501605.1 Euryarchaeota archaeon UBA28 | reverse complement strand
CGGAATCCACCACCCATTCCACTTGGAGGCTGGGGTCAATCACACTTCCATATTTCTCCATATGTTCCGGGGACGTAACAGATATTCTGATTGGCTCCAAACCTGCTTCTGCCAAGGCCATCGCAACCCTCTGTATACACGCAACGCCATCAATCTCGATCAAGCACTTGTCAGTGCCCATACGGGTAGACCTGCCTCCGGCCAGTATCAGTGAACGCAAACTCTCACCTCAGCTCATCGAGCCTGCTTAGAGCATACTGTATTTCATCCATCAAATCTAGAGCCCTGCTCATGAAAATAACCCTCTCCTTCCTCCCCTCTGACTCCTCCATCCACACCATTAGTTGCCTGATATCTCTGGAATCCCTTGTGATGGTCCACTCCAGCACACTCTCTGCAATGGGGTCTTCTGATGGGAGGAGGCGTCCCGGCACAGTATCCCGTGAAACAACTCACACATATCCGCTTCGCTTAGTTAGTGGGTCTCATGGCCTTTGTGAGACTAGATACACGTACCCAACCTACAGATACATCAGGAGCGTTCATGAATGATGAAGCGGTCGGCCACATCAAGCTTAGGCCTACTCGAGGGTGTAACGCACCCATCATCGCCGAAATTTCGGCTACTGGAACGAAGCCCCAAAAGTGGGCCCAACAGCGAAGGAGAAATGAAAATATGTCACAAGAAGGAAAGTACGTAATACACGCAACCATCCGAACGGATGGAAACGTCCAGAGGAAGGACGTGGTCGGTGCGATTTTCGGACAGACTGAGGGTCTGTTAGGGGAGTCGCTACAACTCAGGAAACTACAGAGAACCGGTAGAATAGGGCACGTTGATGTAATTCTACATCAGAACAAAGGTAAGGTACAGGGGGAGATTCTAGTATCTTCGTCTCTAGATCAGGTCAGTACAGCTGTAATAGGGGCCGCTCTGGAAACGATAGACAGAATCGGACCGTGTAAGTCCGTAATCAAAGTTAAACTGATAGAGAACCAACAATCGTCGAAGAGGGATCACGTTATCGAGAGAGGAAAGCAACTCTTGCTGAATATGGTGAATTCTGGAGTCAATGACTCTAAGAACATCCTAGAGGAAGTCAGAGCGGTACTCACGCTAGACAAGGAAACCGAGTATCATGGTATGACTGCAGGGCCCAACGTTACCGAGTCTGAAGCCATCATCATCGTTGAAGGAAGGAACGACGTCAGGAACCTACTAAAGTTTGGAATAAAGAATGCAATAGCAACAATGGGCTCCGGAATAAAGCCACAATTGGTCGAGTTGGCCAAAAGCAAGAAGGGAGTAACAGCCTTCATTGACGGAGACAGGGGAGGTAAGCTTCTCCTTATGGAAATTAACGGGCAACTCGGCAAGTCACTGACCCATGTTGCAATGGCGCCCCAAAGCAGAGAAGTTGAACACTTGGAAGGAAAGGTGATTACCAAGCACCTCCAACAAAAAGAGGCTGCTAGCAAGGCCGTGGCTAGGATTCAATCAGAGCTCAACAAAGAGGACGACAAATCAGTCGGAAGGGGTAGCGAGTCACTGGTGGCACCCGACCACGTAAAGGACTGGGCTACACATTTGGACGGCCTAAAGAAGAATAACGCCGTAATCATCATGGAAGATGGCTCTGGATCAGATCCAATTGGTGCAAGGGCATTAGCCGGAGCGATGGCAGATTCGACAGGCGCCACAGGATTAGTGTTCGCTGGAAAGATCAATGATAGGATATTCGAGCTGGCGTCTGGAGCTGGGATAGAGAATGTTCTCGGGACATCGGTAGGGGGAGTTACGCGAAAGGGTAACGTCCAGGCTTACTCCGCAGAAGATCTCTGATGGTGTGCTCCACGGCGGGACGTAGTCCCGGTCAGAACCTACGTCTGACCATGCCCGCCAGCAGAAGGCATCAAAAGTCCAACAGTTCCGCTGACTACGATGGATCAGACCACGGCTGGTATCCTCGCCCTTTACGGGATACTTGGAGTAACGGTTCTCGCACTATGGCTGAGACATAGATCGGTCCTAAATCACAGAGACAGAATGATGAGTAGAATGGGGACTCTGCAATCGAATCTCACTGACACGACCCAGAGGTTGGACCTCCTTTCCAGAGGGGTGGACACAATTCTCGGAGAGACTCCCGAAGTCCGAAATCTACTAGGTGTACATCGCAAACTCGAAAGTGCAGAGAATTTGCTATTCGATCAAGGTGTAGCAGTCAGCTCAAGTGAGTCATGCGCAATAGCAACACATGCAGCCAAGGCCATAATCGAGAAGCATGATGGTAATTCCGTCGATAGCGCCTCCATTCTCCCAGGGTTGCTTCCACTGGTAGAAAGACTGGATGCTATACTTACAGAGGCAGAGATGAAGGCAGAAGATCTGGAACTCAATGGTAGTGAGCAAAGAATCCTAGGAGGCCTTTTCCATGCCTCTGCAAGGACTTCAAGAGCCGCCGACTGCTACAAGATGGCTAATCTGATGGACCCAGAGGACTCAAGCTCCCTGCGCTCGCTTGCAAGGATTCAGAGAGAATCTGGAGATCTAGAATCACTGGATAGAACCCTAGAAAGACTGCTTGCGTCGAATCCGGATGATGTTGAGGCATTGGCTGAACAGGCATCTATCCTAGTCGGTTCTGAAGATGAAAGGTACCTAAGGAACAAGACCAGATTAGTTGCACTGGGCCAACCATTGGAAGAGACCGAAGACTCTGCAAGACTTTCCGAAATCGCCATGAGAGCGAAGGAATCGAGGATTACAGGACCAACTTCTAATCTAGATCCATCGGACGCTCCCCTTCTCATAGAGAGAGCGGCGAAGCTACTCCTTCTCGGAGAGGCCGGTGCGGCTATGGAAGCAATCACATCCGCGATAGAGGTGAATGACGGGAGTGGCCCGGCTTGGTTGCTACACGCAAAGATACTTGCAGCAGGGGAGGGTAACTCAAAGGAGGCAATCAAGAGCATAAGGAGGGCCACTGCCTTGGGCGAGTATGGGGTTATAATGGAGGCTGAGGTGTTAGAAAATGAAGGAAGGCTGGACGCCGCTCGCGCAGTCTTGGAGGAGCATATCGAGACTACTCCAGAAGACGCCCAAGCCAGGGCGAGACTCAGCTTAGTTCTTCTAAAGGCCGGCTCAATAGAGTGGGCAAAGGAAGTCCTCAACGAAGCCCCTCCAGAGTGCTGGGATAGCGCCTGCATGCACGTGATGGAGGGCAGACTGCATCTGCATGATGCAGAGCAGTACAGAGATGACTATGGAACTCACGATCAAATCCTCTTGATAGACGCCCTAATTTCATTTGATGCCGCAATAGACCATGATAGAGAGAGCGGACTTGCTTGGTTGGGAAGGTCTAGGGCACTAAGGTATCAGAGATCACTAAATGAGGCAGAAGTCGCCTTAGTTAGGGCTAGGAGACTAATTCCAGAGCACACATCAATCCCCCTTGAGGAAGCACAATTATGCATCGAGCAGGGAAAGCTGGACCAAGCCAACACACATGTTGCGGAAGCGGCAACCCACTTGCATGACCACCCCGTGGTTCCATTCATCAGAGGGCTCATCGCGGCCAAACAAGGGAGACTAACCGAGGCACAGACCCTCTTCTCCAAAGTACTGAATATGGACCCGAGTCATATTCGAGCCAGGCTCAATAGGTGCTCTGCATCTCTTCTGAAGGGCGATCTGGACTCATCACTAGACGATGCCGATCATCTAATATCAACATCCCCAACACTCCTCATTGCTCGTCAGAGAAGGGCAGAGGTACTGATGAATCTCGGAGACTGGAAAGAGGCCGAGGCCGAGCTCAGGAGAATTCTAGATCGTAGAGATGAGCACGTCATGGCATTAGTACATCTTGGGACTTGTTTGATTGCTATGGACAAGGCGGAACAGGCAGAGAGGCCACTAAACTCAGCATTGAGAGTAGACCCCAATAATTCCGATGCATGGTATCAGAGGGGACTCCTCTATCTCGACTTCGGGAGAGGGGAGGAAGCGTTATCTGACTTTGAGAGCGCATCTAGAAACGATTCGAAGCACATAGATGCAAAGCTAATGATTGCCGCAATTTTGCATGAACGAGGAGACACAAAAGAGGCGATCAATGCTTGGAGAAAGGTCTTGGACATTGATCCACAACACAGACTAGCTAGGAGAAGGTTGGAGGAATGCAAGGGAAAAATTTCGGCCATAGTACCCGAGGTCTTGCAGCCGGAGGATTGAATCACTCCCTTCCACGCGCAGAAGCATGGCCGAATCAATCGAACCGGGAAACCACGCTCCAAAATTCAAACTTCCAAACGCCAATGAGGGCTCTGGAGGGTCCCATGTTTCCCTTTCTGAAGTATTGGGTAACAGCGGAGGAGTAGTAATGTTCACCTGCAACCACTGTCCATATGTCGTAGGTTCCGAGGGGAGGATAGAGGAAATTGCAGAGAAGGCCAGAAATAACGGACTAGGATTTGTTGGAATCAATTCCAACGATCCCGTGATGTACGAGGCCGATTCTTGGGACAACATGGTAAAGAGATCCCAAAGAGGGATGACATATCCATACCTCCACGACGAAGATCAGACAGTAGCTACTTCTTACGGGGCAGAGAGAACCCCGGAGTTCTACCTAGTCTCATCCTCGGGAGTGGTAGTTTATCGAGGGAGAATGGATGACTCCCCAAGAGACCCCTCACATGCAACAACAAACGATCTTTCAGAGGCCATCGATGACTATGTCTCCGGAAGAGAAATTTCTAACCCTAGGACGAAAAGTATCGGATGCTCTGTGAAGTGGAAGGATTGATCAATACTGCTCCAAGACCAACTCTGTTTGAGTTGAGCTAATCTCCGCGGGCGCTGTCAGCCACATCTTATCCAGCATCTCTCTCAGCCCGAACGTGTCGTCTACATGCACCACAGCAATCAGATCTGCGTCTCCACTAATCTCATACACACTCTCCACACCATCCCAACTAGCGAACTCTCCGGCGAGGGAACCGATTTCTGTCCCAGGGCCGACTTTCATCCTTATCAAAGCGGTAAGGCCTATCCCAGTCTCTCTAATTGTGTAGCCCCTGATAACACCATCCTCCTCTAATCTCTTCATTCTGGTTCTGATGGTTCTCTCAGTAACCCCGACTCTTTCCGCTATCTCAACGAAAGAAGCCCTGCCCGAGTCTCTGAGTACGGTTAAAATCGATCTATCAAGGGAATCAACTTTCATAGTATTTTATCCGTATTATGGATACTATTTGTACTTATTCTACTTATAACGGAAAGTTTATTGTAAAATATTCCTATATTCGTACATTTGAAAAATTAGCTACATTGGGTGTATTCATATGGGACCCCCTTGTTTGGGTACTCGTGGCGAGCGAAGAGGCGGTACACCTTCTTCGTAAACAAGAGTATCTGGATGAGGTCTCCTCTCTAGGCCTCTCTCCCTCATATTCTACTTGGTACAATGTAGATGTCGCCACCTTGCTCAACAGAACGAGGATAGTGGGACATGAGGTAGACAATGAAACCGGCCAATCGTTGGTCTTCTTCGACAGAAGTGTGATGCTTTGTTGCCCAGCCTCTGGTAAGATGCACCACTATCCCAAACACCTGCTTCATTGCTTTGTGGACGACAACAGGTGCGATTGCTCGGAGCATGATGGAGTGCTATTCAGGGCTGAGCTATTCTCCATCTCTCCGAAAGGCGAGCAACTCTGTTGGGAGGCGTGTTGTAGATCAGAAATGGAAGTCCCAGAAGTTCAGACCAAAGTATCTCGTTGGTTGAGTTGGTTGAACGAATAGTTATGATCAGTCTCAAGGACAATGTTGAGAAGACGTCCCACAGTCCACGGTACATGGGAACCCGCATCTCCCGAATTTCCGCGAGAATGGTCCTCGATTCCAGAGGTAACCCAACCGTTGAGGTGGATTGTCTTACAGAGGACGGGACGATGGGTCGAGCAATGGTTCCATCAGGCGCCAGTACAGGTCGTCATGAAGCTATGGAGTTACGAGATGGAGGGAATCGCTGGGGGGGCAAGGGCGTCGATACCGCGGTTCGGAATGTCAATGGGCCAATCGCAGACGCCTTGGTGGGTTTAGACGCCGGTGACCAAGGAGTCGTGGATACAGCAATGATGACCGTCGACTCGACCTCGAATAAGGCCAAATTAGGTGCCAATGCCATGTTGGGAGCCTCTATGGCCTGCCTAAGGGCCACTGTAGGTGACGGTGAAATCTGGCAACACATCTCGGATGGCCAGGAATCTATACCCGTTCCACTGATGAATATCCTCAATGGTGGAGCTCATGCTAACTCAAATGTCGATGTTCAGGAATTTATGATTGTTCCACACGGGTTTGAATCATATCCCGAAGCTCTTCGTGCCGGTGTCGAAATCTATCACTCACTTCGATCTGTCCTAAAGGATGCGGGGTTACTCGGAGGAGTTGGTGACGAGGGAGGATTCGCTCCAGACCTGCCCTGTAACGAGGACGGACTAAGATACGTCATGGAGGCAATTGTCAGCGCAGGATACCAACCAGGAAATCAGGTCTCTATCGCGTTAGACGTTGCCAGTCAAGAATTCTTGCACGATGATGGGTACCATATCGATGGAAAGGTAATCGATGGATCAGAGTTGGGGCGCCTCTACTCCTCTTGGCTCGATAGCTATCCGATAGTCTCTATTGAAGATCCATTTGGTGAAGACGACTGGGATTCTTGGACTGAATTCACCCAGAGGGAAGGCCATAGAGTTCAGGTCGTGGGTGACGATCTCTATGTTACTAATCCTGATCGACTCGCTAAGGGGATTGAGACAGGCGCTTCAAATGCAATCCTCATCAAGCTCAACCAGATAGGAACAGTTACAGAAACACTCGTGGTCATAGCAATGGCAAAGGCCGCTGGATTTGGCACTATCATAAGTCACCGTTCCGGTGAAACAGCAGACTCAATTATCGCGGACATAGCCGTTGGAACTAACGCAGGACAAATCAAAACCGGAGCGCCAGCTAGAAGTGATAGAACGTCAAAATACAACCAATTATTGAGAATTTCTGAGAAATGCGACACCTTCTCGAAGCTATTCCAGCATAGATAGTAGGATTGGCAAAACAATAGTAGCATCCGACTCAATGACAAATTTCGGAGTGGTAACATCTAGCTTATCCCAGCTTATCTTCTCAGTTGGAGGTGCACCAGAGTATCCCCCATAAGATGGCCTAGATTCTGAGATCTGCGCATACCAAGCCCATCTTGGGATATCTATTCCTACATCCTGCCTAAGCATAGGGACAACAGAGATGGCGAAATCCCCAGCAATCCCTCCTCCGACCTGAAGGATACCGGTGGGCGAATCGTCTTCCCTGTACCAGTCAGCCAGAGCCTGCATTGCTTCCAGTCCCCCTTTGATTATCGAAGAGTCCTTTACGGTCCTATCAAGTATCCTGGCAGCCAGTATGTTTGCCAGAGTTGAGTCCTCCCATCCCGGCGTAAAAATGGGAAGATTGGCATCCGCCGCCGCGACTAACCAAGACTTATCAGAAGACTCGTCAAAATCTAAGTCCCCATGGAGAATGATATCATACAGATACTCATGCGGAAATCTGCTATCACCCGCGACTTCTGCGTCTTCCCAAAGGGAATCCAGTTGGCCCTCGACATCTCTGAAGACGTCCTCTGGAATAGCCACATCTGTGACTCTGTTCATCCCTCTTTCTCGAAGCGATTCCTCATCTAGAGGATGAAGATTCCTCCAATCATGGACATCCTCATATTCAGATCTAGAAATGAGACTGAATAATTCCTCCTCTAGATTAGCCCCAGTGCAACATATTGCATGGACCTTCTGTGACCTTATTGCCGGCGCAAGACTCCTCCCTATTTGTGCAGTAGACATGGCCCCTGCCAAGGTAACCATGAGCCTGCCGCCAGTATCAAGAAACCCACTCAAAGAATTCCCACATCTCGCTAGCTCCCCCGCATTGAAATGGTGGAAATGCTCCGAAACAAACTCCTTGATACTCATCTAACTCCCTCTAGAACCTGTCAATTCTCTGTCTCCTATCAAGTATTATCTCACCATTCTCTGAAACCAATCTTCCATGTATTTGTTCTGCCACGCAATCAGGGTCATGATCACCACAAGTGAAAACATCTATGGCGAGCAACCCGCTTTCGGAATAGCAATGGGCGGTTACATGACTTTCGTCTATCAGTACCACGGCAGCAAAACCAGGGGGACTCAGGTCCCCATCGAAAATCTCGACATGTGAATGGACCTCTCTTATCCCACACTTTCTAACACTCTGTCTCATTAGATCTAGAATCCACCACCCATCATTTTCTTTGGTAGAAGAATAATTCCGGTAATCAAGTAGGACGTGGGTTCCCCGCGACTGTCCGCCTACCATGCCCACTCGTGTGGATATGTGATTTCAAGCTCTCGACTAGATAAGCCAAGATTTCAATCTGCGAATCCCTTCATGTATCGACTCCTCATCCGTTGCATAAGACACCCTGATGAAACCCTCCCCCCCAGTAATCAATGAGGCAGGAATAAGCTGGACCCCTGCCTCCAAAGCACCGTCCGCGAACTCTGTATCAGACATTCCGGTTCCGGTGATATCCGCGAATATGTAGAACGCCCCCTCAGGCTCGACTACTCTAATTCCCGGGAGATCAGAAAGCCCCTTCTTCATTATCTCCCTTCTCTTTTCGTATTCCGCGTTGAATTCCTCAACAGCCTCATCACATCCCAAGGCAACTCTAGCCGCTTCCATCATGAAAGTAGGAACATGAGAAGCAGAATTCGCCTGACTCTTAATTGCCGCTTTGACCGCGTTGGGTGGTCCTGTGAGGAAACCCAGCCTCATGCCTGTCATGGCCCATGATTTAGACCATCCATTGACGACTATTGTCCTCTCAATTCCACCTGGAAGAGAAGCGGGTGAAACATGGGGCCAATCCACCCAAATCATACGGGAATAGATTTCATCCGAGACTATCCACAAGTCGTTATCCGTAGCTATATCCAAGATTCCTTGAATCTCCTCAGGGGTGAATACCGCTCCTGTTGGATTACAAGGGGAATTGATTAGAATCATCTTGGTCCTTTCTGTAATGGCATCCTTGATGGCATCTAGATCGGGGTGAAAATTATCTTTCCTCACAGGGACGTGAACGGGTATGGCGCCGATAAACTCCAGCATAGGCTCGTAAGATGCCCAAGATGGGGCCAATAGGATCACCTCATCTCCCGGCATCGTTGTGATTAGGAACGAGTAAAGCATTGCTTGCTTCGCTCCCGGGGTCACCACTATGTCCTCAGCTGAGACATGGATATCATGATGAGTCATTAGATAATCTGAGACCGCATTACAAAGCTTGAGTGATCCAGCCCCCCTGGTATACTTTGTGTTACCAGACTCCAACTCTGATATCGCGGTCGCCAAAATCTCCTCGGGGGTTGCAAAACCAGGCTCTCCAACTGTCCACCTTACGATTTCTGGTCCCGGTGGTTGCAGGTAAGGGGCGAAACCAACTCCCAGCCCCTCGAACCTCTTTGAGATGTCTGGCATGTATCTGGGATACATAGGACGACCATCAAGGTATGCCGAATCTCGGATAGCCTTCAAGAGAGGATGTCCTGTCCGAAACACACAGCACGGATGGCAGAGTAGCTATGCAAGGGATTGCAGATCCCTGGACCCGGGTGCAAATCCCGGTCCGTGCTCCATTAATTTCTAAGAAAGCATCACGTTGGCGGTGAAAACCAGTCCGACTATCAATGTGATAGTGATCAAGAAGACGTTGAACGCGTTAGGTGTCATCTCCTCGATACCAGCTCCGTAGCCGGTCATTCCGTCTTCAACTCCTTCATCCCTCATTCTGTAATATGCATACAACACTAGTAGCATCGCAACCGGCCCTGCAACACTATCAATTACAGATTGATCGGAAACCGGCCTTGTTATCTCTCCAACATTGTCAACTAATGCCATGTAAGTCGATATGGTAGCAGTGATTAGGAAGAAGATTCCTGGATGCAATATTGACCACTTTCCTTTTGGTCCGTCCAATACAACCATTGCGGTCCAGAGTGTGTAGACTAGGAATAGCGAACCACTTACGGCTACTGTCACCTCAGAAGGAGCTCCCAGGCCTGCATCGAGCATTTCCTGACTTGCCTCCCCTAAACCGAAGGCGGCTATTCTCTCCCCTGGCATGACGATGGACATGAAGCTGTACCAAACCCCCATTAGGACCACTACTAGCATAGCCACAAGTGATGGCTTGTCCTCTATGTTCAAACCCATCCTAAATTCAGATAGCCCATCATCTACCTCGTCCTCGGCCTTGAGAAGGTAGTAGGCCGCTATGTATATCACAGTGGTTATCGGAGCAACATATTTCGGTGTCTCGGAGGAGTCCAAGTCTCCCCAATAAGCCCACATTGTGACAGACATTACAACGAAACCCAAGATTACTGGTATCATGATCTTCCACATTCCCTTTGCCCCCTCGTTAAGTATTAGCATCGTGGACATGAAAACACCAAACATCAGTACTCCATTAAATGCAGTCTCAGGCCCCCCATTTCCATATGAGGCCATTCCAGCAGATGTTTCGTTGGAAAATCCGAGAGTGAAGCAACCTTCCCCACCGGTAACATAACAATCGGCGAATAGCATGAAGTTCAATGAGTAAACTATCGCTACAAGCGCACTGATAACAAGACAAATTTTTGCAGGCGTGGATTTGATTCTATCAAACATTGATCAAAACTTCAATCGAAGGCTAATAGTTGTGACGTTTGTATATAGATAAATGATATTATTGTGCCTATTTCCACTCCATATCGTAATGTAATCCAATTCCTTCAATCTCGAAAACATCAGATACCTCTACGAATCCGCATCTCCTGTACATAGGTACGGCCCTGATTCTAGCATTACACCATATGCCACTACTCTTACTAGAGGCATATTCCTGAAGCTCTCTGACGATACTAGAACCGACTCCCCTGTTCCTGTGTTCTGGACTAACCGCCATTCCTCTTATCCTGAATCTGCACCCCTCTCTTTCGTCTATCTGAAGTGTGGAGCACCCAATAAGCTCGCCTTTCTCGTATGCACATAGAAATCTGGTCCGTGGGTCATTATCAATTCCCGGATAATGTTCAGTTCCACGAGGAAGTCCCACTCTCAGAACTCTGTATCTCAGGTCCAGATGAGCATCATCCACAGAGTTCTCCCAAACCAGTCCTTGCCTCATTGCTACCCCCGATGGGGTCAATGAAAATATATCCTTAGTTTATTTGAAGCGCTAGAGCCCTTTGGCCATCCCATGGAGGAGGCTAGCGGGCCCGAATGGAGAATCCACGGACTAGTAGGTGCAGCCCTCCTGATCAATGTGGTATTCCTGAAGATATCCGTTGATGGGCCATGGGATTCAGAGACATTTACCCTTGGTCTAATCGGCTCAACTTCTCTGGCCCTGTTCTATGTGTCATGGTATAGATTAACATTCAAAAGGAGAGGGTTAATTCCTTGGGTGGATCTCTGGAAGGAGCCCTCTTCATCCGCGAAGAAGGTGCTATTCTCCTCTCTCATAGTCCTCTCCATGGCTTGGGTTTCTGGTAATCACCTACAACACATACTTCCGACCCCTACTGGATTGGTCTTGTCTTTGTTCGGTTTCCTAATGCTGACTCAGTCAGCATATGTACTGATGAGTATTGGACCTTTGTCAGATGACTAGCGCTTGGACCAAAGCTCAAGCCATTTTGTGATATTCCTGTCAACGTCTTCTTCAGATATCTCCCTGTTCACGACAGAGCCGTTCGTAATCGCCTTAACCCTGCATCCACATGCATTTGCATGCCCTCCTCCGTCCGCATCGAAATAAGTCGCGAGCTGTGTTAAGTCGAAAACCCCTCCTTCTTTGTGAAGGAACGAGTTCGTGTAGAAAGACGCCGAAACTGGATATCTTCCCTCTTCCCCGAAAGACGCTCCTATGTCGCCATGAATCACGATACAAGCATCACATGAATCCCCTGCAAATGCTGTAATATGATACCCATTGGAACGCATCCCCAAACCATCTAACCTGGCAATAGCCATTCGGTCCACGACATGGGTTCTTTCTGAGATAATACCGGATAGCAGGGACCTCTGATGCTTCCTCTCCTCTAGCTTCACAGAAATCATTGGGATTCTGAGGATGTCCTCTATTTGCATGCCTTCCTCCAGGGCCTCTAAGACGGCCATCGCTGTACCCTCATTTACATCGATAACCCTACCTAGCCAGACCGCAGGCTCGTTCGAGAGGTATTCTTCCCTTGAAACCCCCCCTCCGTCAAGCTTGTCCACCCACTCCAATAGCTCCTCAAGATCAGAGACATCCAGCCTCTCTTTAACCAGATCATATGCTATCCTCGCGGCTGAGGGAGTCGGCCTCCAAACTGAAACTACCCCATCTTCACTGTCCGTGGGAATGTTAGATTGGTGATGATCTATACTCAAACCACAATTCGGATGCCTTGGCAGGTCACAAACCGCTGTCTCCCGGTCCATCAAGTGGTCCATGAGACCAGCCCTCAATTCGCCAGGGTGACCGAACACAATCTCACAATTAGGCCACCACCTCCTCAGAATTGCAGCCGTAACAACCCCGTCTAGGTCGCTATCAGTGACTATCCTCCGGATGCTCAGAGAAAGCGGGTCGACATCCATGAATCGACTCGGATACTATCTACTCAAAGGTGCTTTTGGTCCAAACTAATCAGTAATGTTTTGACTACAACCCTCCTACTGTGAGTATGACTGCAACCACTCCAGGGCCAATGGAGACCTCCTGCGGTTTCATCTTACTAAACTATGACTCTATCCTTCTCCTCCAATACCCCCAAGGCCATTGGAGCTTTCCTAAGGGCCACGTTGAACGAACCGATCTTTCTCGCCATGAGACGGCGGCAAGGGAGTTGAAGGAAGAAACCGGCATCGAGACGGTGGAGATCGACAACTATTGGGAATCCAGAACAGAATATACCTTCAGGAAGAAAGGACGGAGCACATCAAAGCAGGTCTATTGGTACATCGCAAGAACGGACGAGGTCGATGTCAAGTTATCAGAGGAGCACACTAGTTATTTGTGGCTCGACTACGATGATGCAGAGTCTATGTTAACATTCGAACAAGAGAGGCAACTTCTCCGTTCGGCTATAGTTCATATGAAGAAATCAGGAATGATCCCCTAATTTCCTCTTCCCAAGAGGCGTCCAGAGGGATTCCCCCTCTTCCCCGGTAAGCCAACGTGCTAGTACGAAACAATGATCAGAAAGCCTGTTCAGATAACTGATAACGTCTTTCCTGATTTCCTCACGAAGGGCGCAGGCTTCCCTTTCTGCCCTCCGAACAATGGTACGGGCCATGTGTAGGTTTGCGACTACCGGATTCCCTGTTGGCAGTATGAATGATGACAAAGGCGCTAGATCTTCAAGCATATGATCCATTTCCTCAACTAGCCTGTCTCCCGCTTCTCTCCCAATTATGGACATCTGCTCAGGAACTCCTCCTGGCGGACATGCACACTCGGCCCCCACGTCAAACAACTCCTGCTGAATTATCCCAAGCATTTTGTCAGCCTCGATAAGACGA
Organism: Euryarchaeota archaeon UBA28; assembly: GCA_002501605.1. Classification (GTDB taxonomy): domain Archaea; phylum Thermoplasmatota; class Poseidoniia; order Poseidoniales; family Thalassarchaeaceae; genus MGIIb-O5. The sequence continues at coordinate 18,976 of DANW01000016.1, read as the reverse complement.
TCAGCCAAGGATTGAACAGACTCGTCAGCGACCTTAGGATTCTGAAGCCTTGAAATCTCTGCACGGACAATTCCTATCGCAGAATTAGCCTCATCGATTGTTCCGTAGACCCCAACTCTGGGATTCTCCTTCCCGACTCGAGTACCATCTACAAGCGAGGTCTCCCCCCCATCGCCTCCTCCAGTGTGAACCTTAGTTATCCGAACCATATCATACCCCCGAGTCCGCCTAATCTTACAATCGTACCGTAAACTCACTCCTCTTCTCCGCTCATCGAGGCATTCAATCCCCGGAGCTCTGAATCTATAGCCTCTATCCAAGCATGATCAACAGAATCCAGACCCCCCAACTTTTCAAGCTCTATTTGGTGATACTCCTGCTCGTCTGTATTTCCAATGTGCTGGTGAATCATCATCAATGCCGCATGGCTCATTGCCGTTAACCATTGATCCTCGGAATGCCAAGACTTCTCAAAATGAGACACTGCACCCCTAGGTCCCTCCAACAGCCCCCTCCTAACTTGTCTAAGGCCGGACTTAGACCAAGATATCCCTTGTATACCGATTACCAGTCCCCTGAAGCAGAGATAGACCTCTAACATGACCAAAATTGAGGCTAGTGCGAAGGATACCATTTGTTCCGTTTGATCATATTCCTCCCATCTCCCAGAAAGCAGGCTAATGGATCCTATGCAAAGCAGTATTCCGCCGAACGGGGCAACGACAACGTCGTGGTGTGTGATGGTCATATGCCTAACTCCGAAAATGACACCTAGCCCACCTATCAAAGACGCTGTAATCGCCGGCACCTCTTCTGAGGTTTCTCTTGGAGCGGTACTCGATAGCCATAACAGCAGAGAAATTGTGAAAAGAAGAGCAGAAAAACGCCCACTAATCTCTGGAAATGGTTGGTGTCTGCTGTACCACATACAGGCAATACCCACGCTGGTAAATATCAGTATCCAAAACCACATAATAATCCCTAACTATCGAATCCACCTTTCCAGCCCGGTTTCCAAAACTCCTCATTGTCAAGCCACCCAATCCACTCTTCGGCATCGGCTCTTAGTAGTCTGAAAGCTCTCCTATCCAAACCCTGCTTGAGTGAGTCATCTAAATCCCCCCTTCTGTTTGCATCGGTCCACTCAACCTGGATCTCACGAACCAGAGACTGGCCGGTTGATGGATTCTCATAGTTCCTTTCACAAATCTCCCTAAGATCTTGCAGCCACATGCGCGCTCCCTTAATGTGCGGAGCGTCACTAACTTTGTTCTGATGCCGCTTTCCGAAGGGCCACCATCTCATGATTCTCAGTCAAACCAAAGGGCATCCTCTATTCATCGTTCCGAAGGACAAAAGTCCTACTTCTTCCCCCCTTTGGCCATGGGCCGGGTATTGGTGCACATCCACGGGAAGCCCAGGGGAAGGGGAACACGGATCATAATTGATGACTATGCGGGTAGAAACGCATCTGCTGGAATGGAATTGATAGTTCACAAGGATAAGACAAGCCCTTCCGATTACGAGGCAAAAATCGAGTCTGGAGGAGCCAACATCATTCTTCTTGATGAGTCAGGGACCATGGTAACCAGCGTTGAACTCGCCGACATAATTTCAGAGACCTCATTGTCAGACAGAAATACGATTTTTGCAATAGGTCCAGCAGACGGATTCAGTAATGAAATGAAAATTAAAAACAAGAAGATTTCGATTTCAAGGATGACACTGACACATGAAATGGCTACAGCTATACTCTTGGAGCAACTCTACAGAGCATCCGAGATTAACAAGGGAACACAATATCACAGATCGTGAACTTGTTGGTTGTTTTCATCTACATGAACCACCGTTGGAAGATGGCCCTGAATCATATTTTCCTCGATGCCGGAATATGCGAGTATAATAACTAAGTCGCCGGGATTAATTAGATGCGCAGCAGCTCCATTAATGCATATTTCCCCTGACCCCCTAGCTCCCTCAATTACGTATGTCTCCAGACGATTTCCGTTTGTTATGTCAAGAACGTGGACCCCCTCCCACTCTATCAGTCCGGCCGCATCCATCAATTCCTTGTCTATCGTGATTGATCCTACATAGTCTAGGTCAGCACCAGTGACTGTAGCTCTGTGTATCTTTGAAGTAAGCATCCACCGTAACTTCGCCATAGCCCTCCGACCATTATGATAGATTTCAATACAAGGTTCTCATGATTGATACTTAGAGGCCCCATTGATACTAATTTCCCCAACCAGGGGTATCCGTTCATAAGTCAGACAGCATCTAACTGTGCTACCGGGTGGTAACGTGTTAGGAGAGAAAGCAATTTGGAATTCAAGTGACAGCAGTCGCAAAGCCCTCATTTCTGTCTTTATGGTTGGAATTATGTTGTTCAGTACTCAGATGTATTCCTTTCAGGATTTCGAAACATATGACGAGAAGCGAAATGAGAAGCATATTTCCTCATTGACAGAGCCATCTGATAGTGGAACGTATCAGCAGGGAGGACAGGCAGAGTGGCCGCAGTCTGATGCGAACCAAGGCCCACAGTCTCCCATAGACTCTTTCAATCATCCCGCTTTTAATGACCCATCATATCACGACCCCTTGTCCTATTACGGAAAGGTCGCTGACCCCTCAGCTCTCATTAGACAACCCGGGTACTCCTTCTTTTTGGAGGAGACAGATGCTGAGGATCACGACAATGATGGAATTGGTGACCTAAGCGATCTGGACGACGACAATGATGGAATAAACGACCTAATTGAGATGTTTGATGGATGCTACGGCACTCATCCATACGATCATGACAATGATGGGGTATTGGACGAATTCGATTGGGACGACGACAACGACGGTATCTTGGAAGGCCCGATAGATTACGACCAAGGAGCGGATCCAAGAAACGTGTCTATGGACAGATATGTGGAACCTGCTACTGTTCACCCATGGACAGGAACTCCTGTTGGTGTGGGTTACAGGGTTGATCAGAATCCACTGGATCATGATAATGATGGCGTGACCGATGATGACAACGACGGTTCTGGACCAGACTCCTATGATGAGGATGACGACAATGACGGAAGGATAGATCAATTCGTTTGGCCTTGCGACTTCGACTCAGATGGCGTTCAGGACTACTTCGATGCGGACGATGACAGTGATGGTGTAGAAGACCTCTGGGATTCCCACCCTTGGGACTCAACGATTACCACCAACATCACCACCACTTCCTCGCTCTGGGATACTGCCTCAGAGTGGGGGGCCACAGAGGTGATTTCCGTCTCCATTGGGGAGAGCGGCCTCAATCCAGATAGAATAACGATCGAAGAAGGCGATACAGTAACTTGGACGAATGACGACTCACAACCACATAACGTGACCGCTAACGACGGAACTTTCGACAGTGGCGAAATAAGTCCAGGTAGCACATTCACATTCACCTTTTCCACTCAAGGAACTTGGGATTACTCGGATTCATCGACCAGCGATCCAAACTATGAGGGACGTGTGACTGCAGGTCCAGAAACAAGTCAGACCCTACCCGACGCGTTTAATCTCAATGAGGATATCTACGGAACAGATAAGTTCAATTTCGTGACAAAGGAGAGGACAGTGTGGCATCCCCGTGCCCAGGCATTTACTCAGGTGGTGGATGGGGATCTCGATGGTGATGGAATTCCGAATTTCGTCGATCCCGATAATGACAACGATGGGACCCCAGACTCTGCCGACAACGATGACGACAACGACGGACTGTTGGACATGTGGGATGTAGACGATGATAACGATGGAATCCCCGACTCTTGTATGCAAGTAGATACCAATTCAGACGGGACTGGAGATCTTCCCAACTCCCAGCCAATCGGAGTCCCTGGGATAGATTGCGAGCTGGACTATGACAGAGACTTGGATGATGACATCTACAGGCCAATAGACTCTGACTACGATCTAGTCTGGGATTGGAAGGATACGGATGTAGGGGGGGCGTTCCCCGCTGACAATCTACTTGGAAACCCCGGTAATGATCCGAATGACCTACCATACGATCTTGATAACGATGGAATAGTGAACGAACTGGACCCATTCATGAATGCCACAGAGGACGACGTATTGTCTTGGGACTGCCCAAGCATAGACAATCCCAACCCGGTAAACCCCGACCCAAGGTGCACCACAGAAAGAAAGTCATACACCGGAAACAATGACTGGGATGGCGACGGATTCAACAACTGGGAGGACGTTGACGACGACAACGACGGAGTTCTTGACTGGCTAGACATAGACCCGAACTGTGACCTGGACGATGATGCAGACCTGCACAATCTAAATGGCTCAATGTTCAGAGATGATGGTGCCAATGACATAGACACAGACATTGACGGCGACGGACTTTCTAATGATCTGGACTGGGATGATGACAACGATGGAATCTCGGACCTCTATGATCCTGATGACGGGAACTGTGGTGTCGTGGACAGCGACTCCACCGACCAGTTCGACAATTCCTACTCGCATCAAGACGGCGAACTGATTGATGGCAGTGATGACGGAACCACATACACAATGCTACAACCACTGCGGTGGGATCAGTTCTGGCACTTCAGCCCGTTCTTCGCCGATGACCATCACTTCATACTCCCCTACAACGGATATCAGGAGAGCGTAGACCCTGTTACGGGCCTAAGCACTATGGACTCCAATGGGGTTGTTCCGGAGATGTATTGGCACGTAATGATGAAGTGGAGCCCTTGGAATGGTAACAATTTCTTCGATATAGACATGGATGGCGACTCACTGATCAACGGGATAGATGTTGACATGGACGCAGATGGTATGCCTGACTGGTGGGATCAGGACGAGGGATCCGACGGTAGATTGGATGTTAACGATCCAGCATTCGGAGGCTCCCTTAATGATGGCGAGTGTGACCTGTCTCTGTTCTACTTGTTTTTCCAGATAGCATTCCAGCCCATTGCTTGTGGTGTTGAGCTGGCATGGCTCTTTGGTTGGCCGGTTCTCAGGGCCACTCAAGTTCAGGGCACCATCTATACAAACCCATACAGCACAAGACCTGACCCACAATGGGACCAAGGTTCTTACAACGGCAGTAACTCTAACGGCCAATGGACCTGCAACAAGAATTGCTTCTGGTTCGACTTCAATGGAAATCAGGACGTAGGCCCCAGCTCAGCCGTATCCTATGTCGAAATCATGGATAACAGGGACCTCTGGATCGCGTTCGTAGGAGTAAACAGGGGGCTATTCCAATGGGGGGCCGACTCGAATGCGAACATGTTTCCCGATGAGGTAGCCGATCTCCTCAACAATGACGTAGACCCCGATGATGATTGCGGTGCGCCGGTTGCAGGAAATATGGAGCCCCAATGCATGTTCAATGATACTGCAGATTTGGATGATGACTTCGACGGAATTTATGATCACTGGGATATCGATGATGATAATGACGGTATTTGGGATTACATGGAGGTCGACTCGAACGACGATCTCGATGACGACTCTAACACCGAACCACCGGGCTCCTTCTTCACTGGTACCAACTGTGAGGACAACGATGATGATGGAACAGACACCGACCCTGATGATGATGGATGGTATCAAGCGGTATGGGATAAGGGACTGTTGGGTCAGGGGTTGTTGGCTCCAAAGTACTATGACGTGGACAATGACAACGATGGAGTTCCAGATGGTGAGGATCCAGATGACGATAACAACGGGGTCCCCGATTCGATACAGGAGACCCTAGAGGGATGCTTCACTGGAGAGGAACAGAGTCCCTGGGACCATGATAACGACGGGACTCCAAATTGGGCCGACAATGATTGGGACGGAGACGGATTAGTCAATGTCATCGAGCAATCTGGAGCGACCCCCTTCATAACCCCCTGGGACCATGATAACGACGGTATCAGAGACGATATCGATGATGATGACGACTCAGATGGAATGAAGGATGAGGACGAAGTAATGCTCTGGCCAACTAGGTTTGGTTCGGAGTCCACCAATCCATGGGACCACGATGACTTCGGAAACGGCTCCGGAATCGCCAACCCAACGGACCCTAGTACAGGGCCTGACGCGATTGATAATGACGACGACGCAGACAATAGGACGGACGTTGACTGGGACCATCTCGAGGAAAACTGGAATGGAAGCTCAGATTGGGACCAGGACAACGACGGAATACCCGATGAGGATGACAAGATACCAACTAGAATCACACTTTTCACCGAGCCGGTTCTCTGGCTGGATGCCTTCTTCCCTGCTAAGTTCAATGGGAGCGTGGACTGGCTAGACCCGGATCAGGGAGTATTTACCAGAGCGCCAAATATTCCCGTACAGGTCATAATTGAATGGGCCAATAATGGGACCATTGCACTGGAGACAATAGACGTGCTTACCGATGAATTCGGGGAATTCGAAGTAGGCCAGTATCTCTTCCCTGAGGACCTAGAGGTTGGTCCATCCACAACTTACAATATATTCGCCGAAGTTACAGAGATGTTCGTACACGATGGCGCCTCTACTGAGCCGATTCCAGTTGAGGTGAGAGCCAATACTACTGTGGATTACGTCGCTTGGACATATTTCAGAAGCGATGAGCAACCACTGTTTGTCGACTTCAAGGTACACTATTCTGCTGACTGGGACAGAGGAATTTTCGACAATAGACTTCCTTACGCCCCCGTCTCGTTCAATGTCTCTGGAGGGCCATTTGGCAATACTAGCAATCCAACCGTCTTCGATGGCTATGGATATGGATACAGGGCCGACTCAGGTGGATGGGTCTCATTGACATTTGTCCAGTCTTCTGGTAGTCAGGGAATTTGGAAGCAGGTGCAGTGGAACTCTACGATGGACAACGGGCCCGGTGCTATTCCAGGTGGCTATGAGGAAATAGTCTGGGATGACTTCTCAAAGTCCCACAATGTGATTGGTAGGTATAACTACACCTCAACCAGTCTTCCTATCGGCGATTACACATTTACTGCCTACTCAAGACCAGACCTAGGTTCAGAGAGTCCCTGGCCATACCTAGAGGGGGACGAATCCGACTCTTTCAACATCAGATCAATGCACAGGATGTATGTTGAAGCTGACATAATTACTCCCTCGATAAGACCAGTATACTTCTGGGACGCTACTCAGTTTACAGGCTCAAGCTTCGGGGCTTGGAGAGCACTATTCCACTCCCCGTCGTTAGTGAACGCAAATATTGACTATCAGGATGCAAGCTTGGGTAAACCATACCCAATTCTCTGGGATGGAAACCCCCAATCACTTGCTGGCGAGGCCTCCAGATTGAGACCATTCCTTTCGTCTAATGGCACTCACTGGTTCATTGCTATGCAGAATGGAGGTGACTTCAACGTCCCTCCATGTGGTCCTGTAGATCCTTTAGATCCAGATAGCGATGTCAGGTGTGAGATAGTTCCAGAGATGTTTACCGGCGAGACACTCAGGGTTGTCGGCTCCGTCTGGAATCGAACGATGGTCCCATGGCCACACGATCCGATGGCCCTTCAGGTCGACGTTGATGGAAATGGTGTATTTGCAGGCTCCACAGAAACTGGTTTTGCAAGGGTGCCCAGTATGGTGGATGGAATCGCGCAGTTTGACTACAACTGGACATGGTATTCACAGTACTCAGCTGGAGTATTCGGCATAAGAGCTGATTTCACGAATTCGAACTTCTACTTCACAGGAAATCAAACATCTGTTTTGGCTCCAACAGGAGCATATGTTAATGTGTCAGTCATAGGGACCACTGACTTTCAATTCAGCTCAATACCCAGACTATACAGGGGGCAAAATGTAACATTAGAAGCCAGATTGATTGACAATGCATTCCAACCTGTGCGTGACGCTCCCGTGAATTACACTTGGTCAGCGGACAATTCAGCTGGAGTGGCTATTACAGATAATAATGGAGTTTTGAAGATCAACCTGACAATTGACGAATTCCATGAACTAGGTAATTTCACACTTGGCGTAACCTATCCAGGAGATCCGTTCAGACAAGGGAGCTCCGCAATGACCAGTCTATGGGTTGTCTCTAGAACATACTTGAGCATTCAAAGTACAACGCCAAATCTCCTCCAAGCAGGGGATATTTGGGAGTTCTCAGGGCAGGTAACTGATGATAACCGGACTGCTGTTGAGAAAGATCTGGGAGAGGCCCTGGACGGCTGTCTCGAGAATGGAGGGGAGGTGCTTCTAATCATGGAGGGCACCGATTTCGAAGACAGGACGCACAGGCAGATTATTGAGACTTTATGCCCCAACGCAGGATCAATCTACCATCAGCTTCTCTTGAACCCTCAACTGTTGAAAGACGACCCCAACTCTTTCCTCCCAGATGGGTTTGGACCAGTCAACGTTATTCTCAGATTCCAAGAGAATCTACCTCATGAGGGATGTGGGCCACTGGAAGCGGACGCTCTCAGCACATCGGGGGCATGGGACCCTTGTGCTTTGGTTGTTAACAGCGACCACTACAGGAAGGTTATGCAGTTCCAAGTCGATGGATTCAGCCTCATCGGAAGGACGCAGCTATCCGTGGACGACCAGATAGTGTATACCTCGGAAATTGATCCAAACACGGGACAGGCAATAGAGAAGCCAATGATCGTCACCGGTCAGTTGACGGATGAGCTCGGCTCTAACCTCTCTAATCGGGCAATTAGAATAACCTACGAGATGATAGACTCCTCTCTTGGAGTTATTTCCTGCCTCCCCGGAACAACGGATGCCGATGGATTCTTTGAGATAGTCTGCCCCCTATCCGGCGTTACAGCAGGCCAGGCCAGAGTGAACATCCAGTTCAACTCCTATGAGAATAATGACAGATATAGGTACAGCAACTCATCCTCTACGAGGATATTCCCAGTATTCTCTAACTCCACAATGCAGATTATGGAAGTTGGGCCATTCCGTTCAGATGTAGATACCTACACATTCCAGAATGGATCTGAATTCCCAGTTGTATACCTGAAGGAATCATTCCACGTAGAGGCTCTCCTCACACAGGTTAATGGAAACCCAATAGGAGGCAAATGCCTGAACCTTTACATCAACCCTGAGACAAATACTAGGCCAATAGGTACTATGATCACCGAGGATGGGACAGGTACAGTCAAGTGGTTCTCCGGTGATCCGGAAGATAATCCGAGTAGAAGAGGCATAGAACCAGATGGGGAATCCTTGGAGGGATTCCGAACTCTCAGGGTGGCTTATGAGCCCGACAGAGAGCTTCCAGGAGGGTGCAGAGCCGAAACCACGCCTGTGGTAAACAGCTCATTCATGGACATAGAGGTCCTTGTCAGAAGCAGAGTGGATATACTCCTCAAGGAGCAATGGGCCGATCCTATCGGATACAAGCCTGGAGATGATATTACAGGCTCGGTCGCTATCTTGAGGGATAGGCTAGATGTTGCCGTTGCAGGTGAGACTGTGATATTCAAGATTCAGTATTGGAATGGTACTGGATGGGTCAACATTCCCCCTCAGTACGACGTAACTAACGAGCAGGGGGAGGCTGAATTCAACTTCACCTATCTCGGTGAGGACGTACCGTTCTCAGGGGAATGTGGTCAGTTGGACACGTTTGGTAATCCATGGCCATGTGCCGTTGATGGTCAGTGGAGGGTGACGGTGCACTTCCAAGAATCTTCGTTCTACCAAGGGGAGGACTTGGAAAACACCCCATTGATCAGAATGGATACGACTCAGCCAGAGGGACAAGCCAGCTTCTTCACTGCACAAGTCACTGTCGTTCTCCTGATAGCCCTGTCATTCGCATTGCTAATCGGAGCCATAATGTACAGGAATTACGCTGAAAGAAGGAGAATAGAGATAATTCGAGGAATCTTAACTGACTCACTGATGTCACTAAAGGCTTCCAACGACTTCATTCAGACAATTTTCAACTGCTACAAGGATCTAGTCAGGTTCTTCAGGAAGAGAGGGGCGATGAAGAAAGTATACGAGACGACGAGGGAGTTCGAGGATGCATTGAATTCTATGCTGGGAGGAATAGCCCCACCAGAGGACCTGGATGAATTCTTTGCGATTTTCGAGGAAGCTAGGTATTCCAACCACGAGATTGGTGCAGAACAGAGAGATCGCGCTATCTCCACACTGCAAGCCATCATCAATCACATGACAGTCTCACTAGGGGACAGTGTCCTTGTGAGGACCATAGACAATGAGTCTTCAATGTACGATACGGTCACCAAGGCAGGAGAATTCATCGATTCCGACGGCAAAGTAAGACTTGCCGGGGTCGATGAGAACGATATGGATTCTGGATTCAGAATTTGATTACAGGACGGCCCATTGAGTGTCAATCAGGCTTCTCAACGAGCCCGTAGCATTCATAACACGGCCTCAGGTGGCCCGCCTACCCAAGAAACGTCGAGGGAGTCATATGAGTAAGAAGAGCAGAAAGACCAACCAGTCCCTTATCGCCTTAATCGGCGATTTGAAGGAGCAAAGCAGGTCCACTGGCTCGGCACTGTGGCGAGACGTAGCACTAAGGCTCGAGTCAAGCCGAAGTAACTGGGCTGAACCCAACCTAAGCCGACTGTCAAGGTATGCTTCGAACGATGACATGGTACTCGTTCCAGGAAAGCTACTGGGCAGTGGAGATATCGAAGGTCAGCACAGCGTCGCCGCATACAGTGTCAGTGCCGGAGCTAGGACCAAGATCGAAGGCGCGGGTGGACGCGTACTGACCATCAGGGAGCTGATGAAGGAAAATCCCGATGGAAAGGGGGTGAGGATACTTGGATGATCAGCAAACCCTAGTATACGATGCTAGTGATAAAATCCTTGGAAGACTGGCAAGTCATGTTGCATCCCAGATGCTTACAGCAAGAAAGGCAGGAACCCAGCAGAGAGTGATTATAGTCAATGCAGAAAAGGCCATAGTCTCGGGTCCCAAGAAGAGAGTATTCGGAAAATACAGGTCAAAATACGAACTTAACCATGCTCGAAAGGGACCATTTTTCCCAAGAATGCCAGACCAAATCTTCAAGAGAACCGTCAGGGGAATGCTACCCTACCAGAAGAATAGCAGTGGAAGAAACTCGTTAAGAGATCTCAGGGTAATGATTGGGACCCCTTCGAATCTCAGCGGAGATGAGTTACCCGATGGCCATCAATGGGGAGATGTTACGGCTATTGAGAAGCCACTCCCACTCAAGTTTGTCAGGCTAGGGGATATCAGCGAGGCATTAGGAGTAGATTCTACGAGATGGAGTGCTGAATAATATGGCTAGGAAAAAGAGCAAGAAAATTTCAGTAAATACCAGTGGCAAGAGAAAGACTGCAGTCGCTAGGGCCACTGTCCGGAAGGGAAAGGGAAGAGTCAGGGTGAATGGTGAGCCAATACACATAATGGGACCTAGCCTAGCTCAGAGAAAGGCGCTAGAACCAGTTCAGATAGCAGAAGCGATGAATAGACTGGGAGACGTGGATGTCCACGTGGATGTCGTGGGTGGCGGCCAGATGGGACAGGTTGATGCCATTCGTACCGCGATCGCAAGAGGGCTGGTAAAATGGAACGGCGGAGCTGAGGGAGATGACGAGGAGCTCAGGGATGAGTATCTTAGATTTGATAGAAGCCTCCTAGTTAACGATCCCAGGCGAAAGGAACCCAAACACCAAATGGGGCGCGGTGCTAGGAAGAAATGGCAGAAGTCTTACAGGTAGGTGAATGAATGATAATTCCAGTTAGATGTTGGAGCTGTGGCATGGTTATTGCACACGCATATGCAGATTATAGAAAGGCCGTAGAATCAGGGGAAGATCCCAACAAGGCCATGGACGATGCGGGCCTCGAAAGGTACTGCTGCAGGAGAATGTTCCTCTCACATGTCGAGCTTATTGATGAGGTTGCCCCCTTCAGTGTACCAAGAGAGGAATAATCCATCGATAGGGCTTTGACGAGCGTCTTGTACGGACCAATCCCATTAGGGGCCTGTAGGTTAGCTTGGCCTATACTTCGCGGCTGGGGGTCGCGCGACCCAGGTTCAAATCCTGGCAGGCCCACCACAACGTTAATTTCCCAATCATTCCATGTTTTTCAAGGACAGAGAGTAGGTTGAAGGCACTCCCCCCACCTCGTTGAGCATGGCAGATGGCGCCGGTGATGAGAGGGACAGAATCCTCAAAATAAACCAACTCGCAGAGCTTCTTGCATACCACTCAAACCTGTACTACAACGAAGCATCCCCCGAGATAACAGATTCAGAGTTTGATACATTGAGGGATCAGTTAGTAGATCTTGAGCCGGACCACCCCCAACTTTCCAGAGTCGGTTCAGACCCTCCACCGGGTTCGGTAAAGGTAGAACACCAATTCCCGATGAGGAGCTTGGATAAGGCCAACAAAGAGGAGGAAGTCTTTCACTTCGTATCCCAGACTACAGTAAGCGGGAGGAGATTCGTCTGTCAGCCGAAGCTAGACGGATCCGCACTATCTCTTGAGTACAGGAGAGGGAGACTAGTCAGAGCAGCGACTAGGGGCAACGGAACACGAGGAGAAGATGTCACTGCAAATGTCAGAAGAATTCCCAATATTCCAGAGTCAATATCCTGGGAAGGTGACTGTCATATCAGGGGCGAGGTTGTCATGCCCTTGTCAATATTCGAAGAAAAATACTCAAAAATCGCCCCCAATCCGAGAAATTTGGCCGCCGGCTCTCTGAGACAGAAGAGCTTTGATGCAGGAAAGGGACGTGCAGAGGACCTGTCTTTCCTTGCATACGGGCTAGAATTCCCGTCGGAATCTATGAGGCATCCAGATAGTCCCGCGCCCCCTTCATTTGTGTATGATTCCGAGGTAATCTCATGGCTCTCTTCTATTGGAATCGAAGTTGCTGGAAATGAAGTTATCTCAGGAACTGATGATCAGGACACATCGGAAAAATTGATGCAAGTGGCGAGGAGGTGGACAGATAGCCGGGACTCTTCACCATGGGAGTTAGATGGTGTGGTGATCAAGCTAGACCGACTAGACAAGCGGGAACTATTGGGGATGACTGCTCATCATCCAAGATGGGCACTGGCATGGAAATTCCCCCCACAGGAGGCGATAACAGTCCTTTTGGATGTGGAATGGCAGACAGGAAGGACTGGGAACGTCACACCAGTTTCTCGCGTGGCCCCTGTTGTCGTTTCAGGGGTAACGGTCGAGAATACTACGCTACATAACAAGGGCGAAGTTGAGAGATTGGGAATGATGATAGGAGACAGAGTGAGAATTGTTCGAAGGGGTGACGTGATTCCCAAGATAATTGAGGTTCTAGGGAGAGCCACGGAACTAGATCTCCAAGGAAGGGCACACTCCGATGGCTCAAGATTCATTCACAATCTTCCCGACCCAGCCAAAATAGTCGCTCCAACAGAATGCCCTAGCTGCGATATGTCACTTGTCCAGGAAGGCGCATTCATCAAGTGCAACAATCTTCATTGTCCAGCCAGATTAGAAAGGAGGATACTTTACTGGTGTAGAAAACTGGAAATGGATGGAATCGGAGAGAAATTAGCAGAACAGCTCTGCTCCTCAGGGCTTGTCTCCGATATTGCAGATCTGTACAGGCTGAAAGATAGGAAGACAGAACTTCTTTCATTGGAAAGAATGGCAGAAAAATCAGCAAACAACATACTCGATGAGTTAGAGAATAGCAAGTCAATGACATTGGTCACATTCATTTCTGCACTCGGACTTCCTAGGATTGGACCCGAGATCGCCACACTTGTATGCTCGGAAGTAAATTCGTTGGACGAATTAATTCAAATGTCGCTGAATAAAGAAGAAGCAATCGAGCGACTAGTCAAGATAGACAGGATAGGTGATGTTGTGGCAGGCCTCCTTCTGGACGGTATCTCAAGCAGGAGGGAATCAATCCTAGATCTGCATGCACAAATTGAAATTACTGAGAGTGAGAGGGTAAACAAGCAAGGAATTTTGTCCGGTAAAACCCTCTGTATTACAGGAACATTGAGTAGACCAAGAAAGGAAATCGTCCTTTCGATAAAGTCAGAGGGAGGGAAGGTTGTATCCTCAGTTTCTGCTAACCTAGATTACTTGGTAGCTGGGGAGTCTGCTGGCTCCAAACTAGAAAAGGCCAGGGCCTTGAAAGTAAAGGTACTGGATGAGTCGAAGCTGAATGAATTGATTGGAGGGAGGATTCTTGGCGAAGTCCCAGTTGAGAGACAGGCAACTCTGGGGGAGTTCTGACTAACCGTACATTGTACTGGGGGCACTTACTACGTCCTGCTCTGAATTAAGATGCATGGCCATCATTTCCCTTATTTGTCCTTCAATTCTCTTTGCCTCCTCCAATAGTGGCTCAGGGTCTAGCTTAACAGCTGGGAGTAAACCGTCAAGACACTCAATAATTCTAGCCGCGGCCCTAGCATCTGGGATGCCCCCCCCACTAAACTCTCCGCCAGACTCGGCAATAATTGCCAGGGAGTCTACCTTCCTTCTCCTACTCTCCCCTAGCATTACTCCTGTCATGCCACCGACAACGCCCTGTTTCAACAGATTCGCGCCAATTCCCTCCAAGATCTCTCTGGACTTCTCAGTAGAACCTATTCCTACTACTGTATCAGGACTCTTATCCTCGTCGAAGATAGAGTGTTTTTGCCCCTCACCATGAGCATATGAGTCTATCATTATCGCCATCCCAGCTTCCTTTCGATCCATCCAATCAAGGACTTCACTCGCTATTGGAAGCTTCAAATCTGGTGAAATTTGAATCTCAGAGGCAATTAGAACTACCTTGTCGCACTTCTCCACATTACATATTGGAACCCCGCTGTACAACCTTATTGGTGGAAGGGGACTACCATCCTGAACAAGACAGACGGGAGGTAATCGGGAGTGTCTAATTCCTCCCACAAGCTCCAATCCGAGCCTGTCTACTAGGAAGTGGGCTACTATGCTACTCACGAAACCCTCGGATGGAAAACAGCTGATAACCAACGAATCTCCGAACTCCGAACTATCCTCCACATCTATCACGGGCCTCTCACTCATGGCATCCGATGAACGCAAGTGCTTCTAACAGTTAGCCTGTACGGCATACCAACGGGGAACGAGGCGAGCCATATGGAAGATGGGTTTGTTGCACATCAACTGTCTCCATCATCATGGAGCAGATACGAGGACTGCCCTCGAAAATATTGGCTTTCCAGACAGAAACTTCCCCGGAAGGCCAGCATGCCTGCATCATTAGGTACGGCTGTACACAATTCTGTGGAGGACCTCTGCAATCTGGATATCAACGACAGAGAACCGGAAGAAACGGGATGGCTTCCCCCGACAGCAAAAGCCATTCTTGACAGACACTGGCAGATTGAGAAGGAGATTTTTCTCGAAACCCCCAGACATCCCAGATGGAAGGACGAGATGATAACAAAGGCACACGATGGATTGGTGGGCGCACTGAACATACTATTCGTTAAATCCGGCTTAGAGAAGATCAGCCTCTCTGAAGTCACAATAGGGATGTGGGTCCAAGTTCAGTCGATAGTACTGGCAAATGAGGGGACCCTGGTCTCCGAATGCGGCAGATTAATGGGGAGACTGGATTTACTTGTAGCAGACATAGATGAGAACGGCAAATCAAGGGGCTGGATAGTGGCCGATTTGAAGACCGGTAGACCTCCGACAGTAAATCTGAACGAGAAGGTAAGTAGACAGTTGAGATTCTACAGAGACCTCCTAGTAGAGAACAACCCAGACCACCCACCCCTCCATGCAGAGGGTTGGTATTCTGCAAATCAGAGCATTCACAGGGCCGAAGGACCATCTGTTCTGGAAGATGCCTTCAAGGCGTGGGAGGGTATGAGACATAGTGACACACCATTCGAAGGAACCCCAAACTCAACAGCTTGCGGCTTCTGCGAATGGAAGGCATGGTGTCCAACTTGGTGGGCAGCGAG
>DANW01000016.1:0-2616 GCA_002501605.1 Euryarchaeota archaeon UBA28 | reverse complement strand
CGTTTCGACAGTGATTCGGGAGCCACTCTATTCGAGAGGGCCCCCCCAGTCGGGGATGAAGGAGAGGTAGGACGCTCAGAAAATAAATTTGGAGCAATTCTTAGGGATCAGGCCTTATCCCAGATGAGGCAACTAGTAGACTCTGGATATCAGGGACCTGTCTTCTTGGGAAGTGCCAAAGCCGATGGCAAGGTAATGCACCTCGGAGACTGGTCAGAAGTACTTCCTTGGTCTCCAATCAATAAATCCCTAATCTAGGGTCTCTAAGATATCCTCGAGTGGTACACGAAAACTCTCAGGATATTCCTTCATGAACTTCCACAGTAGTATTAGAGAGGCACTAGCGTCTGCATCGGCCCTGTGAGCCCGCTCCAAATCGATAGAGTATCTATCGCACAAGTCCCCCAACCTATGCCTCCCAGGAACACGCAGTTTTCTTGCAAGTTTCAACGTATCAATAAAACCGCGCACCTTTGGCGTTTCTGATCCTGCTCTAAGGTATTCCATATGGACGAACCCCCAATCAAAGCCCATTACGTTGTGACCGACGACTATGGAACCCTCCACAATTTCAGAGAACCTATCCATATGTTCAGAGAACGTACCAGCCCCTCTAACATCTTCATTGGTTATTCCATGAATAGCTGTAGAGTCAGATGGAATCCTCCGTTCTGGATCTACCAGAGAACATAGCCTGATATGACTTCCATCTGAATCGCTCCCCACCAGCGCGTACTCAACTATTCTCTCAGATCTGGAGTCAAATCCTGTAGTCTCCAAGTCGAGACCTACCACCTTCATACCTTCCAGTACCATGGACATACCTCCTCCACTACGGCGTCGCCAATGAACTATACCAATCAACAAAACTAACTTGTTGATTCCAACATCCATATATTGTGAAACGATGCATGGGCACCATGGCAAGTAATCAGAGGCTCATTGTATCACTAGTTATTATGTCTTTACTTTTGGTTACTGTGTCTGGGTGTACCGGACTAGGGAGCAATGTCCCCAATGCAGATTTATCTGCAGATAGGACTGAGATAAATTTGGGAGAGACGGTAAACTTTGATGCCAGAGATTCATCAACACCCAGTCCGACAACAATAGACGAGTTCGTCTGGAATTTCGGAGATGGTAACTCGAAGACAACGAGACAAGGAATCACAAGCCATAATTTCCTCAATCCTGGATTTCATGAGGTAGAAGTGACCGTTCTTAATGATGAAGGGGAAGCAGACAGGGCGTCTATTTCGATTTTTGTTAATGCACCACCAACCATTGTCCTCGATATGCCAACCTACATTAAATCTGGAGAAACAGCCAGTATGGATGCTAGTGAATCATTTGATCCGGAAGGTGCTGGAATAGCAGTAATTTGGGATTTCAATATATTCTCAGACTCAAACAACGATGGAGATCCGGCTAACGATGCGGATTCAACAGAACTCATAGCAGATCTAAAGATAGATCAATCAGGAAACCGATCAGGTTCTGTAACAGTGGTCGATGACAAAGGAGCAATATCTACTGCTAATTGGAATCTCGTAGTAGTATCTAGAATCTTCAATATCGTCTGGGAGGAGAAGATAGTGGAGGCTAATTGGAATGGTTATCTGGAGCAGGGAGAGTCAATGATAATTGAACATACACCTAGCGAGGGGGGTAGGGCAATCCAACTGAACTCTACACTTACCCTTTCCCGAGAGCTCATCCCATTGTTGCTTCCTGAGGATAACTTCACCCTCTCCTTGGATATGGAAACCGGCTGGAGTACCTTCTCTTCAACATCCCAAGATAATATCACCGAGAATACGAGTGCTTCTATCGATAGAGGTAATATGAATTCATATCCGGAAAGCGGTTACACACTTTCTGCCGACTCCAAAGGAGCCCTAGAATCCCTCCTCCTTAACCAGGCAGGAGAGAGATTTGGCCAAGGAGAATGGACTTGGACCATTACTGCTGACCAATGTGATCCAGATACCCCGGTAGACGGCATAGATCCTGATCAGGGAAATGATTGGGAACTGTCCGTCACAGTGATTGTCATGGTGTTAAGAATAAGTGAAGTGGGACCCTGACACTACTTGTCCCGTGCGAAGTGCTTTGAACTAATCTCACTTGGGCAAGTCATGGTCAAGTCGATGGAGATAACTAAGCTATCCGTGAGGGAGAAGCTTGTAGTCGACTTGAGTGTATGGATGAATGACCCAGAGGACTATGACTTTTCACCTAGAGCTTCCTTAGAAGGGCCTATATTGAATCTGTTCAATGGAAAGGCTGACATCCCCTCGACTTCAATTGAGCTAGATGAAGACCAGATTATCACGGCTGAAAGAGATCGGATGATTGAGCTGAGGGTAAAATTTTCAGTTGAGGGAATGCACGGCGTCCTGACAAACAAGACGAAGAATGTTAGGGACGGTCCGAACGCCAAGAAGCTTGCAGAGCCAAGATGGAAGACTTTAGTGCCTCTCAATGTGTAGTAGGAAACCGTCGGGGTTAAACGAAAGACACCGGTCCAAAATACACTGGACCCATAGTGTAGCCTGGATATCACATGAGCTTGCGGAGCTTGTAACCCGTGTTCGAATCGCGGTGGGTCCGCCA
>DANW01000006.1 GCA_002501605.1 Euryarchaeota archaeon UBA28 | reverse complement strand
CTGTAAATCCAGCTGAGAGTGTCTTGGAGAATTCCTGACAAGCCTTTCCAACTACCCTGTCAATCTTCCCGTTCCTTATCCTAGCCAGTTCCATTCCAAGATGAACTACCCTAAGGGGTCTCCACCTGCCCCCTGGTATGGCTACTTTGCCGTTTCTGATTGTCCTCCCAGATGACCAAACAGACCTTGCTTCTGGATTTGCCCAAAGTACCTTCTTTCCCCTAAGCCAAAGCTCATCTGGAACGGCCCCCCATTTCTGCTCAATTGTTTCTCTGAGGGATTTCTCTATTGGCTGAGGAGAGCTGGGGATATCCGGTTTGACAGAATCTGAATGCTTGATGGATTCCAAATCTATGGGCGCAGACGAGGCATCTTGGGATTTCTGTATTACTGAAATGAAGAATCCCCCTCCTCCAATATCGTCATTCCAAATTCTCATACAATTGGCTAAGGTCTCTGAAACTCTTTTTTCCTTAGGAGTCATCATTGAGTCTTTCAAGATAATATCTGTGGAGGGATTCGCAGCGGAGTCTAGACTATCCCATGATTGGAGCCCCCTCCTTCCCGGAAGCTCAGGTAGAATCTCTGAAACGGGAATCAGTTCAATATCCGGCTCTGATCTAATGACCTCGGCTACAACGGCCTCATTCTCCACAGGGTCCAAGGAGCACGTCGAGTAGACTATTCTCCCCCCGGGTCTAGTCAGTTTGACAGCCTTCCTGAGAAGTTCTATCTGAAGGTCATGTAGTGACCTGCCTGATTCTGGTGTCCACTTGTGCCATACTTCCGGATTCTTCCTAGTAGTAGCTGAGCCTGTACATGGAGCGTCCACCAGAACCTTGTCAAAACCATGATTTGGCATATTTGGAAGATGCCTGCCATCATGATTGATAACTACAGCAGATTTCGAGCCGTGCCTGTGAACATTGGAAACCAAAGTGTTTGCCCTGGAGTTTGAAATCTCATTGGCGAATACAACCCCATCTTCGCCTAGACACTCAGAGATCTGAGTCGTTTTTGATCCGGGAGAAGCGCACATATCGAGTACGTAATCGCCCGCAGATACCTGTAGTGCCAATACCGGTATCATCGATACAATCTCTTGACGTGTGATTCTACCTGTCTCATGGAGAGCTATCAGCATCTCTCTCGCCTTACCCTCCGCAAGCCCCCTGCTGAATGGCATCTCCCACGCAGTTCCGGGTCCCTTGAACCAAGGCACGGGTTTCCCACCCTGTTCTGAAATCCATTCCTCAACCCATTTACTGTCAGTTCTCAATGGGTTGACTCTTACAGTCTCTGGTAGCCGATCGAAGGAACCCTCTAACCAGCTCTCTGGGTCCTCTCTCCAAGAGGATACCGCCTTCAAGAGGAGGCTGGAAGAGGCGAGCTCTGACCATGACTTCTGTGAGTCCACCACGTACGTCGGAAACAGCCTCAGCGAATCAATGGCTCGTATGCTTGGCTTTGAAACTCATAGTGACAAATAGGTTTCCTCAGACAGGAAATCTGTAAACGGTTATACATCAGATGATTCACTCACGGTTTGCGGCGTTGTCGCAGATGGGATGCTATGGGAACACTAAGGAGAAGAATTTCAAGAAATGCAGGAAAGCCGGTGAGTTTAGACCAGGGTAAGTCAACAAGGAAGTTGGTTGAACTGGTGGAAAGGGCACAAGCCAACGGTCTGGAACAAGGCCCCCTTACGCCAGTCGAGGCTTTGGTAACGATAGAGGGAGAAGACTGGGTCTGGCAGATAGTGGATCATGATGTACTGGAGATGCTTAGTCATAGACTCGTATTCCAGAGTGACGTAGGGTCTAGGAGGGAGATACTGATGACCGCTGGGCTGGAGACGGCGGTGAATGCAGCCTCAAGGATTGTTGAGTTAGACGGTGGATGCGTACTAATCGAGACCTTAGAGCCGTGAATTGAGCGTTAGCGGGCTTGAAATAGTGTGGGTAGGTCCGGCAGTTCGATGGCGAAGGAAAAGAAGGGTAGCGGGATTCAGCAGGCCGCTGGACTAATCAGATACTTCGACGAGGAGTCGGAGGATGCTATCCAGATATCCAAGACGATGATTTACGTGGCCTGCTTTGTTTTCTCAATCACCATATACCTAGCCAACCACAATGTATTGTCTTGGCTGGCTGATACAATAGGTCTCTGAGCTATTCCTCTGACAGATCTACAAACGGTATCTCATCAGTTTGCTCCCCTCTCAGCGAGGCCTCCACTGATTCATATTCAGAAGAGAGGACCTCGGTACTAGGATCTGCCTCAATCAGGGCGCTATTCGCTCTTCCCAGAGCCCTTTCCACAGCAGGAGCGTTCCTATCCTCCAAAGCCTTTCTAGCTTCTTGCAAATCCATAATTGCCTTCTCTATGGCTTCTTCATCCCCACCTGTGTTGGAAAGAGAGTCGGCCCTCCCTTGAAGCTCTAGGATATTTGACCGCATGTCTTCAGATGCCCATTGGACTAGTTCCATCCAGTTCCTCCTGTTTTCCTCTGAGGAAGTCCTTGTGACTCTCTCGAACCTTCTCAAGCGGTACGGTTCCCAAGGATTCCTACCCAAGGATGCTACGACGTCATGGATACATCGGGCCCTGAGGGAGAGTGGTCCAATAATCTCAATTTTATTGAAGAAGCACCTGGCGAAGAGTCCCATTCCCCAGTATGAGTCACTGGTAATGCTTACAGAAAGCTGTCCTGACCTAGATTCTAATTTCCACCTTTGCTCATCGTAACCAGGCTGCGATGAGAAGGTTGGAGGATCATGAGGACCTAGGGACCTCAAGATAGCTTTGGCCACATCACCAAGAAATACTTGGCTTCCATTTCCGGGCCATGACCCGGGTCTGAGATAACCCTCTCCATCAATCTTCATCCTAGGGTCCCCCTGCATAACTTGGGCAAACAGAACCGACCTAAGTGGGTCAGAAACTACCCCCAGGTCCTCGTCCATGTATTCCGCTGGGGGGCTTTGTTCAAGGTTACTTGCCCAGTAATTGCTAAGTTCCTCCTCATATCTCGAATTTTATGCCTCGAAGGAAGTATGGACGTCTTCAGAAGGTAGTCGACCATCCTCCTCGGGATAATTGCAGCAGATGCAGATCTGGTAAACATTGTCCGATTCCGGGTCATCAAGGAAATGATTCAGGAGCGGGGAGGGATTGGAAGGGGCCTGATTCTGTAAATAAGCGTGCCAACAAGAAGAATCCAGCGAAGAAGTAGTCAGTCGAGTGTGCTTGCTATCTCCTCCAACTGATCCACCATTGCCTCAGGACTTCTACTCTGGGGTTGCTTGCTCATGTGAGGGGAGTTCTGAGCCCTGTGGTATATCTCTCTCAATGTCTGATCTCCAATCTCAAGGTATACCCTGGTCGTCGCGATACTAGAGTGTCCCAGTAGCCTCTGGATTGTAACAAGATCTGCACCTCTTTCGAGAAGTCCGGTTGCGAATGTATGCCTTAGAGTGTGCGGGCTTAATCTCGAACGGGGTATGTCTGATGCGTCTGCAAGCTTGTCAATTAGCTTCTGGACAGAACGAGGGTTCATTCTTCTTCCTCTGCTAGAAAGAAGTAGTGCTCTCTCATTATCGTCTGTCCCGGTCAATCGCGCTCTGGATTTTCTGATGGGCAACCACGATTCGACAGCTCTTACAGTGGCATCCGTGAATAATACTGTTCGGTCCTTCTCCCCTTTCCCACCTATTACCAGTGCCGATTGATCGTCCAGATCCATATCCTCTATGTCGAGTCCACAGAGTTCTGAAACCCTCAGTCCCGTGTCCAGAAGAATAGTCACGATTGGGAATGCGAGAGGATCTTCTGATTTCCCTGAAGCGTCTCTGAGCCTCGATAGCTCTGACCTGCCAAGCGTGCGAGGAAGGGACTTTCTTTTCGATGGCCTCTGTATCCAGTCAGGAACGACATGACCAAGCCACTTTAGGAGGTGAGAGACAGCCGCTATCCTAGCATTCAGAGATGATGGGCTAAGTTCTCCGAGGGTGTTCATCCAAGAGTCCATTCGGCCTCTATCTGGATTTGCTCTTTCGTGGAACTCAGTTACCGAAATCTTGGAGATGTCTTCCCAGGAATATTCTTTCTCCCCTGGAAGGCTTATTGTGCTGAATGTTCTGGCGGATAATGTGTAAGCTCTAATCGTGTGCTTACTCTTCTTCTCGACTCTCAGTTGCTGTACCCAGCAATCGTACCATGGGAGTGTAGAAAGGCGATGAAGTCTGAGTGGGATTGTCGGATTTTGATTCGAAAGTATCGGGCTTTGTGATTCTATTCCGTATCCCTCTCGGTAAGCCATGTCCTCGCCTCCAACCGCAAGCGGTCGTGCATCCCTGTCCCTCAGGACATCGCCAAGTAGACTACCGAGGTATTGAATGCTTCTCTAAATCAGGAGGCTAATGTTTCGATTCGAATAGTTAGGACAAAATGCCGTTATGCATTTCCTTTAGCTTCACCCTCACCGCTTTGGGAGCCAGATATCTGCTGTTTTTCCTCAGATTCCTGCCTAGATTTGTGGAGCGAAACTAGATTGCTGATTATCCTGCTCGCAACATTTACCCCGGAAGCAGCCTCAATTCCCTCAAGTCCAGGACTTGAGTTTACCTCCAACACTAGGGGTCCCCTTTCTGATTCGAGCATATCAACACCAGCTATCTCCAATCCCAATATTTCTGCGGCCTTGCAGGCTATCTCTGCATATTCATCCGAGATTGCCAATCTCTCTACTTCTCCTCCGAGATGGAAATTGGATCTGAACTCGCTTCCCTTGGCCTTCCTTCTCATGGATGCGACGACCTTCCCCCCAACGACAAAAGCCCGGATATCCTGTCCATGGGACTCTCTGATATACTCCTGAACAAGTGGCCTCAGTCCTCTTTCTAGCATCTGGTACACCAGTTGTCTTGCTTGTTGTTCCGTGTGGGCTAGGAATACGCCTGAACCATGTGTTCCCTCGTTCGTCTTGATAACACAGGGGGTGCCGCCAACTCTGGATACGGCCCTCCTCGTATCTTGCCAGGTACCAACTTGCGCAGTGGTCGGGATTGGTACTCCGCCCTCATTCATTTTCTGTGATGCCAGAAGCTTGTCCCTACTGCTTTGTATACCGTCTCCCTTGTTTAGAACAATAACTCCCATCCGCTCGAAGGCACGAACCACAGACACGCCTCTCCTGGTAATTGAGTGCCCTATCCTTGGTATGACGGCGTCGCAATCAACAGGCCAGCCCTCGTGTAACAGCCTTCCACCATCGTCATCGACGACAATTGAGAGCTTGAGAGGATCGATTATTCGGACATTCCAACCTGCCGCCTCGGCTTCCTCCTTCATCCTCTTCGTACTGTACAGGCTGGGGGCCCTAGACAGTATGATTAGGCGTCGTTCCATAATTGCTTGCCCAAGGGAGGTCTTCTTGAGGCTGTTGCCTTACGGCGTTGCCCGTAATGGCACATAGCGAGTGAATTAGTGTTCAATATGGCGAAGGAATTGAAAGGCTCGACATACAGCTCAGCATGATGACGACGTCAGGGAAGGCTCCGCCCACTGCCAGTGAGCTGTCTTCGATGAAGTTGGATGAGCTAAGGGAGATGTGCAGAGAGCTAGGCCTTATGGTATCGGGAAAGAAGTCCGATTTGATTCAGAGAATTCTCGGGGAATCGGTCGTGATGGAGGCCGAGTCTGTTGGAAAAGAATCTCCCAATGAGGTTGAAGTTCCAAGCTCAAGTGAGGGTGTCGGAGATGCTGTGGACAGGCTTCTGGCAAGATTCGACAAGGACGGTAGCGACTCTGAAGAAGTGGTTGAGCAGACTAGGGAGACTATTCCTGAGCCTGAAGTCAAGCTTCCTGAGGGAGCACCTGATATCCCGAAGGAGGGGCTACCTGAGGGATGGACTTTGGAGCAATGGGCCCACTATGGGAACGAGTGGCTCGAGAGGAGGGAGAGTGAGGAGGCGTCGAAAGTTTCGGAAAGTCCTCCCGAAATAATGGTCGCGGACATAGTCGGTGAGAAAGATGTCCAACAACCCGAAGAGGCTGACACATGGAG
>DANW01000013.1:50653-53753 GCA_002501605.1 Euryarchaeota archaeon UBA28 | reverse complement strand
AATCGTTGAAATCATCAAGTGAGTTACAAATACCATCTCCGTCGGAGTCCTCCGGTGTAGAGTCAGAGTCTGAAGGATTGCTCCCACATTCTGCTTCATCTTCATCGGAGAACTGGTCTCCGTCATCATCTAAGTCGGAATTGTCTCCTAACCCGTCCCTATCCGTATCCATCCATTCAGATACGTCAGTGGGAAACGAGTCATCAGTGTCCGGCACACCATCCCCATCGTCATCCAGATCTAACTGGTCGCAAATTCCATCTGTATCGATGTCTGTGGGCGCTTCGTTTGGGTCTGTCTTTTCTGTCTCGCATGACTCTTCATCTTCGTCACTCCAACCATCATTATCGTCGTCAAGGTCCATCGGATGGTCGCACAAACCATCCCCATCGGAATCAACTGGGGTTGAATCAGCATCCAATTGTGGGTTATCACCTTCGCCCACGCAATTCACCTCGTCATCGTCTGACCATCCATCTCCGTCATCATCCATATCTGCGTTGTCACCAATTCCATCACCATCTGTGTCAAAGCATTCATTCGCATTGGTTGGAAGATCGTCATTAGAGTCCTCGCATCCATCCCCATCATCGTCCGTATCTGCGTTGTCACCAATTCCATCACCATCAAAATCGCCCCATTCTTGATTGTCATCAGGGAACATATCGGAGTCATCATCAACCCCATCTCCATCTGAATCTATGACACACGTCGTTTGATTGCCACCAACAACACAAATGCCACACTCATCAATTACAGCATCTCCGTTCGGAACGCCTGCACAATCTGAGCAGGTAGAATCATCACCGCCACAAACCCCACAGGCATCAATCACCGAGGGTCCGCCACATACCCCGTCACAATCCAAAAGGGAAATATTTGGATCGTAGGGGGCACAGTCATTTTCGTCCTCATACCCATCATTATCGTCATCAATGTCCATGATATCGCAGGCCCCATCCCCGTCATTGTCGTCAGGAACACTAAATGCAGAACCTGAGTCGGTCAAACAGTCTGCCTCATCTGAGTCAGACCATCCATCCCCGTCATCGTCTGTATCAGTATTGCTCCCGATACCATCGCCATCCGCATCATCCCACTCTGTTGGATCTAGAGGAAATGCGTCATAGATGTCGTCGTAACCATCGTTGTCATCATCCGGGTCGTCGTCATTTGGTATCCCATCGCCATCAAAGTCATCTCCCTCGGTCGCATCACAAACGCCATTCCCATTGCTGTCAGAGGGAATATCATTCGAATCAAGAGGGTCTGTTCCACACGTTACCTCATCAACGTCATCCCATCCATCGTTATCATCGTCGGTATCCTCTACCAATTGTGATGAAGAGGTGAATGCCACATTATCGATATATACGGATTCAGTCTGAGAATTAGATATAAATTCAATTTCTAAATTTCCTTGTCCAAGGGAACTTATGTCACCACTAAGGCTAGTCCATACTCCCATATATGTCGCAAAACCCCCGTTATTGCTACCGCCAGTAGCACCAGTCACATTCACCAGTTCTACCGTTGAGGTGGCTCCCACAAATCTGACAATTAGGTTATCTGAGGCTTCGTAGCTATTGCTGGACCCCCCCTGAATGAAAATATCTAGAGCCAAAGAGTCCGCAGCCACAGAATCCAAGATTAACGTAGCAGACCCATCAACGTCGCCCATCTGATAACCTTGTCCCCCATCAGTGTAATTTCCGACAGTACCAGTGTAATTCGCTGTTCCGAAGAAGTCTCCATCTGTTAGTCCCACGCCTCCAGTCGATGTGTAAAATAGGCTAAAGCCCATCTCGGAGCCTGTGGTTTGGTTATGAGCGATATGAGGCTCATTCGCATTATTCCAGAGATATCTGCTCTGGGACTGGTTTCCAGTGTCATAATATTTTGCACCGTTTGTAAAAGGATCTTCGAACGACGTGTATGCTGTAACTGAATAAGAGGTGCAACCGCTAACTACAGTATCGGGCAAACCGTCGCCATCTGTATCTGTATCAGCGCACGGATCATTGGGGAAATCGTCATACAAATCGTCGGTCCCATCACCATCCGAGTCATTAGCAGAGACAATCTGGGCAGATGTAAGTAAAATCGTTGCAATGATTATCGGCATTAGCAAGCGGCGCTGTGTCATGCCCCTCATGAAGGGGACAATTCAATAACGGTTACGTTAATCCACATTATTCTAGAAGTTTCCATTCCGTTAAACTCTTTGACCTCCCTTCGTTGGCGAGGTGTGGAACCAAGAGATGCGGCGACAGATATCCTACGAGCAGTAGAAGACTCAGGAAATCACTATCGGGACAGTATTCCAATGATCGCCAGTGAGAATATTCTGAGTCCATTGGTGAGAAAGGCGTGCAATTCAGATTTGCACGGCAGATATGCTGAGGGACTCCCCGGTAAAAGGTACTATCAGGGTTGTGACGATTTCGACACCATCGAGGAGATAGGAATCAAGTCTGCTATGCGGGTTTTCAACTGTAATTTTGCTAATATCCAGTCAACCTCAGGCACGGTTTCAAACATAGGGGCGCTCAAATCTTTAGTAAAGCCCGGAGACAAAATTACCGCAGTCTCAACCGCTGATGGCGGACACATTTCGCATGCTAGAATGGGAGCTGTGGGCGTAAGGGGACTGGAACTGATAACCTACCCTTGGAACGAGGAAAGGATGGAGCCTGACATCGATGCTTCACTCTCCATGATTAGGGAAAATGAGCCTAATCTGGTCCTCTTTGGACAGTCGGTTTTCCTATTTCCGACTCCTCTGGAGGAGCTTGCGGACGCCGCCCATGAATGTGGATCGAAGGTAATGTACGATGGTGCCCATGTGATGGGATTGATCGCCGGAGGGATGTTCCAAGATCCTCTGAGGGAGGGTGCAGATGTCATGACTGGGAGCAGTCACAAGACATTTCCCGGCCCTCAAGGGGGCTTCCTACTGTCCAATTCCGATGACCCATCATTCCACAAGAAGCTGAATAACTCAATATTCCCCGGAGTATGCTCTTCCTACCACTTGCACCATGTTGCGGGCAAGGCAGTCGCGTTGGCGGAATTTGAGCAATTTGGATCGGACTATGCC
>DANW01000013.1:49316-50257 GCA_002501605.1 Euryarchaeota archaeon UBA28 | reverse complement strand
GCCGAAGAGAGGGGTTTTACGGAGAGTCATCAGGTATTGACTCGACACGGCGCCCCAGACTCCGGAGCAGGAATGATGGCTGCTGATAGACTGGAAAAATGTGGGATTATAACCAATATGAATATGTTGCCCGGGGACACCAAAGCCATGTCGGGACCAAGCGGACTAAGGCTAGGAGTGCCCGAGCTCACCAGAGTCGGAATGGGGGTACAGGAAATGACTGAGATTGCGAGATATTTCTCCAGGTCACTCAATTCCGAAGAAAACCATAGCTCAATAAAATCAGACATTTCGGAGTTCAAATCCGAATTCCAAACTGTAAGATACTGCTTCGAACCAGGTCCAGCATACCCCTGAACGCGACTGTTTCTGCCTCATACTTATTCCTCAGAGCCTATTCGCAACTTTATGCGTCGACTACGTCCGACAGCACTGACGCTCTGTGTTTTGATGCTTACTTCGGGCTGTTTGGGACTTTTCGAAAGTGAGACCGAGCAGCATGAAAATTTAGACTGCCAGACACATCCTACCCATCCAGATTGTTTCGTAGAGATCCTGACCCCAGAAGACTGCACAATTCAGGAGGTATTCACTGGCGACTCTTGCAGGCCTAAGGAGCCACCTTCACAACTCTTCTACGGGGAGGACTCGATTACACTAGTGGCAGGTACTGAGATACAGGCACTAACCCCCTCATTCCAAGGTGATGGGCCCCAGAGTTGGTCGGTCAGTCCACAACTGCCTATCGGAATGGAAATGGACCAATCCGGAGTAATCTCGGGAACTCCCTTGGCGGAGTCAGAGGGCGTCTCTCACACAATCACAGGGGTCAATGCGATGGGCTCTGCTAGCGCTGTCCTAAAGATCGTAATTCTCGCTCCCATGCCAGAGTCCATTCAGTATCCAAGTAAAACTCTGAGATGCGTATTGGATTCATACTG
>DANW01000013.1:0-48920 GCA_002501605.1 Euryarchaeota archaeon UBA28 | reverse complement strand
GTGAATTGGAAATCTCAGAGGATGGCTTCATCTCCGGAATAGTCAGATTTTTAGGACAATCAAATCATACCATATGGGCGAATAATTCAGGAGGCTCAGCATACACAACTCTGGAATTAACTATCCTTAGCCCTCCTCCGGGGGAAATATCTTGGTACAGTGATCAATTCGCGCTTCGTTCTAATCAAAGTATTAACATCCCGGTAAAAAATGACGGCCCCGATATTGAAACATGGGAGATTTATCCAGAACTTCCAGCGGGGTTGTCACTGCATTCAGGGGATATTTTGGGCACTCCAACAGAGAGGACAGAATGGATGAGATATACTATCTGGGCAAACAACTCGGGAGGCTCGTCAGAGCTAATGATCTGGATCGCGGTTCATGATCTTCAAGCAGACCAATCCGACTTACTGAGGGGTATCGGTGAGACTAAATGGGGAGGATGGCCTTCTCCCATAATTCCTATTGGAGAGTTCTCATTCCCTGTCGGATTCGCGGAAGGCGGATATGGCACTAATATTCCGGTTATCTCTGCCAGTCACGTCGGTCGGGGTAAGATGCTCGGATATGGCCACGAGAGTTGGGTCGATGGGCATGGAGAGGAGGAGACTGAGTTTTCCCTACGTGCCGTTGAGTGGGCCTGTGGGGAGAATGCAAATGTTGGTCTTTCTTATGGGGCCGGATTCGATGACTTTGAGGACGAGCTAAACGCTGAAGGCCACACTGTTCACCTATCTGTGACGCCTGCAGATCTCTCTGGCTTGGATTGCTTGCTGGATGAGTTCTGGAACGGGCATGATGACCAAGATAATCAGGCCTTGGTCGATTTCATGCTGAATGGAGGTGGCCTTATCATGGGGGGGCATGCCTGGTATTGGTCTTACTCAAATACAGGTTTAGGGCATAACTATCCCGGCAATAAGATTGCCAAAACAACTGGTCTATTCGTTTCTAACGCATGGGGCTACAATAGTGTCGATTTGTCTAATTTCCCACATGAATTATCTACTCCTCATGCGGCAATCAAGGCGATAAGAGGTGATAGGATAAACAATCATTCCCTCTCTATTGAAGATGCCGCTGTTGCAGATGAGATCCTATCTGTTTGCACGGACGTGGTGACTCTGGACTTCACTGAGTTCTGGTCACCGCTCAGGGAGGTGGTCAACGTCACAGGTTGGTCAGTCATTGAATATGGTACCCTTTGGCAGGACGTGGGCCATAACATGGGGGAGGATCCAGTGGCAGATACGTTGTTGAGAGTCGAAGCCGCACTAACACAAAATCTTCCAGCCGACGAATTACCCTCTCATCCAAGCCATGTTGAATTCCCAGGGGAGGTTCCAGCTAACGCCACTAGAATATCTCGAACGGTTGAAATCAACGGAAATCAGAGTGGCCTGCCCAGTAACTTCGGCTACTCTCAGGCTAGATCCCATATCAGAATGACCACTGGATTGTATGCCGCGCCGGGAGAGGTGGTTACTGTGACACTCCCCCCTATTGCAGTCGACTCGGATACATACGTTCTCGTGGGTGCTCATAGTGATAATTTGTGGGACAAAAGTCAGTTACATCGCCACCCCCAGATTGTACGATGGTGGCATGTTGATCAACAATACATGGAGGTCGGCAATGCATTCGGAGGGCCGATATACATCGCTATATCCCCTGGATCTACATTGGGTGATTTTCAAGTCACAATATCCAATGCTGTGAAGGCCCCGACCTATATCCATGGCCAAACAGATGTTTCCCAATGGCTACAAGAGCATCGTCATGATCCTGCGCCTTGGGCGGAAATTGGCAGTGATCAGTTTATCCTGACAGTGCCTAGCAATGAGATAAGAGATCTAGAAGATCCAGACGATTTGATGAACTGGTGGGATGAAGCACTGGAGATGGAGCACGAACTCTACGGCTTCCTCCCATGGCCAAGAGTAGAGAGGGCCGTATTTGATGCCCAGATTTCAGCTGGATGGATGCACTCTGGATACCCTTTCATGGCTCATGACCTCAGCGTCCCCGACGTAGTCAATGTATCTTACATGTCTGAGAATGGGGACTGGGGAATGTTTCACGAACTTGGCCATAATCACCAATGGATGCCTTCGACTCTTCCAGGAGCAACCGAGACTAGTTGCAATTTCGCTAGCGTTTACCTGATGGAGGAATTAGTCGGTGTTGAGGGGCATAGAGCGATCAACCCAGATCAAAGAGAATCGCGAATGAGGAGCTACTTCGAAGATTCTCCAGACATTGCAAACTGGTCAGTATGGGTAGCACTGGATACATACCTAATCATCAAGGAAGAATGGGGATGGGGTCCGATTACCGAGGCATTAAGAATCTACTACAATCTTTCAGGCGATGAAGTTCCGTCAGACGATTTAGAAGAATTCAATGATTGGGTCCTCCACATTTCAAACTCCACAGGATACAATCTAGCTCCATACCATCAAGCATGGGGATTCCCACTCACTCAGGAGACATTCGATGCTTTGGCCCATCTCCCAGTATGGGTAGAAGATCCCTTACGCGGGGAGTACTATGCCTACTCAGCCATTATCCGAAATCTCTCCTCCAACGACCCCTCAGATTCCAACTCCGTCACAATTTCATGGGATACCTATGACAATGGGACGAATACCACTCTGACGTTCTACTATGGGAGGGCGGATATGGGAAATCAGACATCGGGCTGGGAAGGCAGTGCTAGTTTTGGCAGTACAACAGTTGGTAATCACTCACGAACCATTACCGGGCTGGCCTGTTGTGGTACCGAATATTACGGAAGAATCGTGGCTACAAACGAAGAGGGATCAGTTTGGTTCGGCCCCATAAACTGGTCAACAGATTATCTTCTGGATTAATCTCTCAATGGCTGACTCTTCGCAACAACTCCTCAAAACAAATAATTGGACAGTGACGCTGATGAAGTATCGCGATTGGTATCCAGATTATTGTATGTCCGATTGTAGCGATAAATGATGGAGCAAACTCGAGACGAGGCTCACCTTGCATGACTAATGCGACAGCTCCCAGTACAGCGAAGTGAGCGACATAGACGGTCAGAGTAACCCTTCCTAATGGTTCGAGGAATGACAGACTATCTCCTTTCCATGGATCTCCACCATCTACCTCATCTCCTTCGAGTATCCTATGGGCCAAGAGCGCGAATGTGCCAGAAACAACTAGGAAAGCCGTACTGGCTGGGAAGAAAGTCAATACAGCATTTCCTTCGGTAAGAGCCCATGGGATTCCTCTCAAAAATGAGAATATTATGGTTATCAAAGTCATTCCAATGCCTATTGCAATGAATCTCTCGCGGATCATACGATTCCCTGAAGTATCATGTAACAATGTACCTAGGATGATGTAGAACATCCATGGCACAACGGGGTAAGTTCCATTCCATAGGAGCCTCGCTATCCACTCGGCCGATCCTTCTGATGAAACCCTGTCCCACCAAGTCCAGCCTAGTCCCGACGCGTCTCCCAGGATTATTGGGGAAACTGCCATCATCAACAAAAGAGATGTCCTAGTACGAATTGTTAGTCTTACCAATAACGGCGCCACCAAAGAGGCAAAAGCGAGCAACGTCAATACTCCGGGAGTATGCCATTCGAATCTCCCTCCCCTCTCGACATTGAGAAGAACATTCACCAAAAACTGGCAAAAAACAAGTACGGCCAACCTAGGAACAATCCAATTGACCCACCCAGGGGAACCTGTAGGTCCTTCTAAGGACCTTCTAATTGCACTCTTGTGGATTCCCCATCCTGATATCATCACGAACAATGGAGCCGCCATACCCCCGAACGCCGCGGCTATGAAAGCACCCGGGTCACCTACTGTCATTCCCTTTGGCGGAAGTATGGCTGCTGTGTGTACTTCTACCATGCACAATACTGCCACTGCTCTTATTCTGTCGATATGGCGCAACCTCATTTTACGACCTCTACAATCCTGGGTCCAAAATGCGGTTTAGAGTCCGTAATTCCTATTGAGGATACCAACTTTTCGGTAATCCCCGAACCGATTTCTCCACGATGATATATAGTGCCCAAGTCATCCCCATGCTCAACGTAGTCCCCTATTTGTACATCAATAATTAATCCGACCTGGTGATCAATGGTATCTCCCTTAGAAAGTCGGCCCGCTCCAACTTCGAGACAAATTTCAGCAATTTGCATTGCATCAATCTCCGAAATCCAACCCCCTTTGCCGAACTGAACAGTTGTTGACTCCAATCCGCCATCAAGAAGGCCGAGTCCTCTCATTAGCGATGCATCTGTCTCTAGAATCGAGGAGTCCCCTCCTTGTGCAGTAATCATTTGCCTAAACTTTTCTAATGCGGCCCCATCATACAAGCTATCTTGAATCATTGAAGCTCCATCGGTGAAGTCTTCACAGATTCCTTCAGATTCCAAAAGAAGTCCCCCCAAAACGCAGACCAACTCTTCAAGGTCATCTGGCCCTCTGCCACACATCGCCTCAACACTTTCCAAGATTTCGACAGAGTTCCCTACGCTGTTCCCTATCGGCGAATCCATTGTTGATAGAACCGCGATGGTCGAAATCCCTAATCCATTGGAAGTCCCTACCAGAGAATTTGCTAGCTCTCTAGCCTTCACGATGTCTTTCATGAATGCGCCCCTTCCGAATTTGACATCCAATACAAGTGAGGATATGCCCTCTGCCCCCTTCTTGGATACTATTGATGAGGTTATTAGAGGCACTGAAGCCACAGTTCCTGTAACGTCCCTCAAAGAATAGAGCCTCTTATCTGCAGGAACCAGCTCTTCTGTTTGACCCACCATTGCTATGCCAATCTCCCTGATTTGCGTTTGCATTTCCTCCAAGCTCAAGTTGGTCCTGAATCCTGGAATAGACTCCAACTTGTCGAGTGTTCCACCAGTGTGCCCCAGCCCTCTTCCAGAGATCATTGGGACTTTCATCCCACACGCAGCCAAAGCAGGAGCCAAGACAATTGAAACCTTGTCTCCTACGCCACCAGTTGAGTGTTTATCGACCAAACAAGTTTCTCCTGGCTCCCATCTAATGGTTCTACCGGATGTCATCATTTTTCTTGTGAGCTCAATGGTCTCTAGTTGAGGCAAGCCATCTTCGTAAACTCCAACTAGCCAGCTAATCACGTCCTCGTCAGATAAGCTACCATCGACTACGCCATCAATAAATTCGCTAATCGTTCCGGACATCATTCTTCCTCGCTGAGATCAGCCCTTATCTCATCCATGGTTTGTCCTGAATCCAATCTCCATTGGATTTCGTCTCTGGTGGTCTTAGTCCTATCGAAACCGAAACCATCCAGGACGATACGGCCATGTTCCCCATCGTCCTTCCCCTTAGTCAATGATCTGGAGTCGGGAGATGTTTTGTCAAAGCTAGTTCCTTTGAGGATGGCTAATTCATTTTCAGTTTGATCGAATCTGTATCCCGAGTCATCAATTAGTATCTCATCGGTGGAGTTAGCCGGCTTTCTGAAAGATATCCATGCGGAAACTGCTAGCGAAAAAACAGATAGTATAATCAATCCAAACAAAAATCCAGCTCCGGGCCTGGACATAGCGTCTTCTCTAATGTTGATGAATCCTGAGTCCTCCTCCTCTTCCTCAATTGTTGTGTTGCCCTCGTCTGTAGTATTATTCTCCAGAGGGCCCCCTCCTGTTGGGAAGTCATCACATCCCCACTGGATACCGTCAAGTATCCCATTTTCGTCGGCATCACTGGAAAGCATCGCTATATTGGGAGAACGAAGAACACTCTGAGCAAAGTCGCGCTCACTACCGTCTAGAATACAGTCACCATCGGTATCGCTAACAAGAGGGTCCCCTCCTAGAAGGTACTCATTCAAATTATCAAGTCCATCCAAGTCTGGGTCCATTGATTGCTCGCTGAGGGCAGTGCCAATTACTGCGGCGGAGTGCCGGTTCAAACCATACAGATCTTCCCAATAGTCAGGCATGAGGTCTCCGTCAGAGTCGGTTTTTGAATCTAGTCTGGACCAATCTTCTTCGAACGACGCAGCGAAGTTTGAGGCCACAGATTGATCATGAAGGAGAATCCCCATCTCCCTGTTTCTAAGAGCAGCACTTGATCCCCAATTCATGCTCCCAACTAGAACACTTGAACCGTCAACTATCGCACCTTTGTTGTGTAGCTTGGTTATATTATCCGATGTGGACATTAGCCGTGCTGTTGTATCGAGTCCCTGTGAACCATTCCATTCGGTGTTAAACATGTGGATTGTATTCCTAATCTCTTCATCCCACTCCGCGTAGAATCCGTTTAGGATTAGCCTAATCTCCACTCCTCTAATTGCTGCATCATGTAGTGCCTCGATAATTGGGTTATCCCCGAACCCCCAATACCAGTCTAAATCTAGGTATTGTACAGACAGGTCAATCGAGGTTTCCGATGAGGAAATCATCTCTACTATCGAATCTACACAGTCATCGGGGCAGGTAACCAGTTTGCCAGAGAAAGGACCCTGGTGGTATACAGGTTCAGAAATATCATATGTCAGAGAGCTCGTGCCCATTTCCCAATCGCTCGAGGGCGAATGTCTAGATTGATGTACCGATACATGCAAATGGTTTTGGTTCTCGTCCCAGGCCATTCTCGATAGAACTAGGTCAGCTAGATTCTCTGAATCTAAGATTAGGGACCACTCCCTGTTGCCGATCCGATCGGGGGGTAAACTAGTATCTTTCCAGTTCCCAGATGATATCCAAACACTCTTCGAGTCCTTTACTCCCACTTTGCTGTGGATATACCTGTAAGGTGAGCTGATTTCTGAGGGGTCCTCCATCCATAGAACTAATCCACCTGCATCATGGATCGCTTGGGCATGTCCCCTTTGATTGTCCACTGTAGAAGATCCATCTAGAATCCCCTCCTCAAGCAACAGGGTTACATCCACGCCTCTCTCGATTGCCGAAATTAGTGCATTCGTTAAATCAGGGCTCATAAATTGATAAACATGCAAGTGAATATCATCTTCTGCCGACCCTATCCACTGAATAAGATCACTGAAAGCCGTATCAGGGCCAATAGATGCCAGCGCCCTAGAGCCATCTTCAGTAGAAAACTCTCCCCCATCACAGAACGTAGAAGCACCAATTCTTACCCACCTAGATTCCCAATCCGAGCCAGAGTCTGTATCTGGATAGTCCCCACATCCCAATCCCCTGATTAGGATAAGTCCAGGAGACCCGTCTCCTGGGACAGATATCGCAGGGCCCTCCCATCCGTCTATTTCTGCTATGCCCCCTCCATACACGACTGAATCCACCGCAGTTCCATTGGGCTCATACAGAATCAAAGATCCTCCTGAATTTACAAGCCACGGAGGGGCACTTAGAACTTGATTGGCATCCAGCGCTTCAATCCCCCCATCAAGAAAAAGGTTGTATGGATTCTCCGAGATTACCACCGATGATTGAGGGGGTATTTGCAATGAAAGTATAGTTGAGTGGAATGGCCCCGATGGCCCCATCTTGGTTACGTTCCAACCAGAGATATCAACTTCAAAGTCTCCCGTGTTACTTATTTCGAACCAATCATTGCTTCTTCCCGGCACCTCCCCCGGCATAATTCTTGTGAATTTTACATCATAATCTCCATCCCACCATGAGATCTGGACGTCAATCGGCCCCCCTCCCCCATTGTTGCCAGGATTGTGATATCCAGGACTCGGCGTTTCGGAATCCACCCATACTCCGCCATTGTTTGTGGAATCTGCAATTTTGGATACGCCATTTGAAGCAACTCCTGTCTCAATCTCATCAATCGTCATGTCCTCTGAGTCTCTAAGAAAAATCGTCTCGCCGCCGTTATTTAGCCTAAGTGTCCCGATTTCATTCTCCGCAATTACTGCAAACTCGCCCGGCTCTAGAATGAATGGCGAATCAAGGTCTTCGAAACCGACCCAGGTTTGTTCATTAATTGGATGATACCATCCGCCTATGTCCACTATCGCCCATCCTTCAAGACTGACTCCTTCGGATCCAGAATTGTATAGCTCAACCCATTCACCCTGCGGGAAAATCCCTTGATCCGGACCATCAGCGTTCGTCATCACTTCATTTATGCAGACGTCCAGGCATGCATTTTCATCGGAGGCCAGTTCCTGGCCAGCGGCCATACCTCCTCCCGAAACGCTCGCCAGCATGGAGGCCACGACAAGTAATGGGAACCACCTCGGTCCTCCCTGCATGCCCCTCCGTTTGTGCTAAGGGGTTCAAACCCTTCGCGAGCTGGCTTCACGCTGACTTGGGGAAACTGGCCATATTCATTTTTCTCAAAATGGCCTAGTTTCCATCTTCATCCTTCATGACTATTCCACCGTAGCCAAGAAGTCCTATCCCAAGAACGTAGAACAGTGCTTGTACGTACGAGATAATAGCAAGCGTTCCTCCTACGCTACCGCCGAAGTTGGTCCAACCGAACGGACCCATATTGTCCGTTACTTGGCTATTAAAGTCGGATGCATCGCTATCAGCTATCTCACTGAATGTATGAATTTCGAAGACTTCCATGGTATCCTCACCAATTATTGGATCAGTAGAACCTGTACCTCTCATATCTAGATGGAAGACCACCTTCACCTTGCCGTACATAACTGCATTAGATATTGGCTCGACCTTCATGTCGATATCCGCCCCGAGATACACAGGAA
This sequence comes from Euryarchaeota archaeon UBA28, assembly GCA_002501605.1. Taxonomy (GTDB): domain Archaea; phylum Thermoplasmatota; class Poseidoniia; order Poseidoniales; family Thalassarchaeaceae; genus MGIIb-O5. The sequence goes on along the minus strand of DANW01000013.1, from coordinate 40,213 downwards.
GGGCTCCAGGGAGCGCATCTACCCAATTACCAGCCCCCAGGATCTTTCCTTGAATCTGAGTCTTAGCAGGATCTAGGCTAACTGTGTGTTCAACCATTGGTATTCCCTTGAACGTGACATCTTCTCCTACCTCGGATGTCGCTATGGCATACCCAGCGACATTCACTAGGAAGGGATCGTTGGGACTAGCGAGAGGTGCAGAAACCCCTCCTATAGTCCCCATTAGGGATTTGTCGGTATTTCCAGCATGATCCGAAAGCAGGTTGAGCGCTCCTTCCTCTCTGTGTGGGGCTCTCCAAGTCAGGTACTCGGTCATTCCGTATACCTGGCCAGCCTCGCACTCCAAGTCATACCCAAGGAATACGCCCGACTCGTCATAGTCGTAGTCGCAAATCCCGTCTCCGTCTGAATTGATGTAACCCTGTGCCATCCTCTGGCCCTTTGTTTCCCCTGCTGTGCTCATCTTGTATACGGAGAAGTCTCCAGTTCCAATTCCATCGGATCCATAGAAGGTAAGGTTAGTTTCCAAGCTAACCCAAGGGAAGAATCCGAAAGCGGCACTCGCGGCATCACTGAATCCGAATAGCCAGTGGGTTATGGGCATGGAGTAGTACTCGGTGTTTCCACTGAGGAAAGTGATTAGAACAGGCATGACGACGTCGAAAACGAAATCGCTAACCCATGATCTAAGTGCCGCGGCAGAGTCCTCATCAATGTCATACAGGTTCGCGACATAGGCGTCATCCCAAACGTACTGATCACCATTCTCGTCAGGAAGCGACATTCCTGATAGCTCTCCGTAGACAAAATCTCTGGAGAAGGTCGTCTTCAATCCAATGCTCTCGTCGTTGAGTATGAAATCAGCCTTCTCGGCTGAGAGGGAGGCCATTCCAACGTGGTCTCCAATGTTTAATCCTACTTCGACATAGGTTCCTGCCAGAGGGTCTAATCCTCCAAAGGCCCCTTGCCACCATTCAGGGGCGGTCAGGGTGCCCTGCCCTCCGAGTAATATCTTCTCGAATTCGGTAGGCGATCCTAGCAGGCCAAGTCCGACCCAAGTCTCGGCATATTCAGCGATATCCACAATTGTCAGAAGTCCGACGTTGTACGTCTCCATGGCTGTGAAATAGTCTGCGCTCTGGAGTGGCAGAAGAAGTCCTACAACCATTCCGGGGAGGGTGACCCCAGAGAGGGTGAAAGTCCCAAGTAGACCATTGAAGTCATCGAAAAGAAGGAATTCCAGAGTCTCAGGATTGATGATGTTAACTCCACTGACCTCTTGGAACCTCTCTCTCAACTGCGGGGTCTGGTTGTTTATTTCGTCCCCCCCTCCTCTAGCGGCGAATGCCCCACCTGCTAGTGCGTAGACCCCGAGGTCTATTGCCGAGAGCTCTGGCTCTGATCTATCCGCATATCCGTAGAGAGCGGCTCTCGTCTGGGTAACCTGCGCCCCATCAGGAGCTCCCATTCCTGCTACAAGCATTGGCCCCAATTCACAAGTCAAGGCGATGCAGAGCCCGGTTGACGGGTCTACAGAATCGTACATTACGGACTGCTCGAGACCTTGGAAGGCAGCTGCTATATCGCCACCTGCTCCTTCATCTGTGCCACCAGCACCGACATATGCGCCAGCCAGCGCCTCGTCTCCAGTCATGCTGGACATCATTACTCCGATGTCTTCTGAAGCCCAAATGCTCGGGGCCCTATATTTCAGATCGAATTCAATCATTTGTGAAGCAAACATGCCCTGGGCGAAAATCTCCAGATATTCTATTCCAGTGTTCATCCCAGCAACCCTTTGGGTATTCCACAAGATGTTTACTTGGTTAGTTAGTGTGTCCCCGGAAACAGAAGAGTGCTCAACCCCCTGTTCATCAGTCCAAGTACAATCCTCGCACCACTCGTAAATTTCATATCCAGAGTAGGTGATGGTATTTTCCTCGTAATCGAAATCCAAGATTTCGCGTGTTGTATTCTCATAATAGATGAAGGGGCCTATCTTCTCATATGTTGGATCCGACCCATTTGTCTGCACGTCATCCAAGTTTGAAATGGAATGGGCGAAATATGCCTTTTGAGATGAAACATTCAACCAGTCTTCATCATAGTCAAAGGTGTAGTCCTCATTTCCATCGTCGTCTATTCCATCCATTCCGTCAGACACAGCACTTTCTACCGTGCTCTCTATTTGACCATCGACGAAACCAGTCGTCATCAGTCCTAAATTTACCAACAGGAGCAGTGCTCCTATTCCGATTGCCATTGTTCTTCTGTCAGTCATTGGTGCCACACTCCTTCCTTGGGAGTCTTGTACTAGACATAAGCCTTACAGTGTATTCAATTATTGACTAAAGCCATTATTCTATATGAATCCGAAGCTATCAAATGTCTGAGCGAAGGTGTAGAGCATTATTGGAACTAATATGATCCCCATTGCGTGACTCCTCCTAATCCCGATACGGGGAGGCATGAGTCCCAAACCTGTGCCGACTAAAAGAACTCCAACTCCGACCCATCCAGTTGAAAGCCAAACAAGGACGCTTACAAAGCCAGCTACGGAGATTACGAGTGTCCTGAGTGGCACTATCTCATGCATTTTCAGCATCCCCTTTCCTACTTCAATCATCACCGGGACAGCAAAGAGTCCGGCGGCGATGGTAATACCCAGAAGTCTAACGAAATCCGCAGGAGGCTCCACGGCATTCCACCCATCAATTGGATACATCATGTTCAATGCTAATGCGGCCCCGCTCCTAGGTCTGCCAACCATGTACAAGAACCCGAGTACCATAACTGTGACAGCCGTATTGACGGATGATAGAACTGCTATTACTTCCAAGTCCTGTTGTTGACTTTGGGCACTTAGATCCAAATCAGGGCTAGATTCTGCAGCTTCCCCAAGTGCGGTCTCGAAGAGCTCCCTCTCTTCGTCTGTGAGGCCTTCCAGGTCGCCCGCTATATCCTCAAACGACTGCTTGGGGACGAATCCAGGCTGAATCCCATGTTCGAAGTCAGCAGGGATGTAATTCGGATCCGTTAGTCTACCCCATAGGTTCCTAGCACTCATCACGACAACGGTTGCTTGGGCAGCGGTCATTCCGGGTAGAATTGCCATGACAGATGAGACAACAGCTGAAAGAAACGTGGGAACCGCGAGAGGCTTCATTGGGGGCATTTCCCAATTTTGCTTCTGTGGAGGAATCTCAGAGGTCGTTACGTAGATGTCAATTAGGTTTGCAATGCCAAAAAGACCTGCTAGTCCAGGAAAAAGAAGAGTAGCAGAAGGCATTCCGACAGGGGAACGGCCGGGTAACTCGAATACTGCCCATCCGTAGAATCCACATATCAAAAAAAAGGCAGTCGCCACAAGGATTCCAGCTGTTCTGGAACTGGATCCCAGACTCAAATCAATTTCATTCCAGCTTCTTTTGTACCTAAATTTCCCAATGGGTATATCGACTCTAAATGTGGTAGGGAGAGGAATTTTGAATTTCCTCGTCGCCCTCTGCATCCATTCAGGCCATGCAAGTCTGGTTGTCTCGGTCATAATCAAGAATATCGAGATAATCAGTAGTAGCCAAGGCAGGATATCTCTACTGGATTCGTATAGTCCCAGCCCAGGATTTTCTCCGAACATCAACCTAGCCACTATCAACAAAGGGATTGACATCAGCATTCCCATCTGCGAACCTCTTGCGGAATAGGCAACACCCTGTGCCGCCTGCCCAGAAATTAGCATCCGATGCCCGGGCAGTAAAGCCAGGGCCATGTTGTCATCCGGTGCACCTACAAGTGCGCTTGGGATGTAGTTTAGGAATGTGTGAACGGTTCCACAAGCCACAATTATTCCTGCCACGGCATCAAGTGGGATTCCGATTCCTACCGCAACAGGCGACAGGCTAAGCGCGATTAGAGCCACATTATTAACGTGAAATCCCGGAATCAGGCCAGTTAGGCAGCCTAGCCCTACTCCGAAAACAAAAGAGGCGATGAGCCACCCAAAATCGACTAAAATCGGATCCAACCAATCACCTATCTGACATCAATACAGAAACGAGCAGTACTCTCCATGCCGAACTCTTCCATACTTAGCCTCCCGACCCAATCTACCGGCTCCCCTATCGAAAGCTGTTCTATGGACTCCGTACCATCGCCCAACAGACACACCCTTTCATCAGACCCCGATCTAGAAATCCAGCTTGTTCCATCATCATCGGTGATCGCCTCACCGGTTAATTGGACGATTTTTCCGAGATCCCACCTCCAGGAATTATAACCGTCCCCCCAATTTAGAAGAATTGGATCAGGTGCTTCTCCCAAGGTCCAAGAGCGAGCTTCCAAAACCACCCTGCCATCGGAATCAGACCACAAAACTGTGGCATTAAACCTGATTGGCTGGTTAGCTTCGATGTACTCAGCATGCTCTCCGATTAGCTGGAGTCTTAGTTTAGTCTCTCTTTCGTAGTAATCAGCCCCGTCACCCACATATCCCTTGTCATAATCCGGAGAGATTGGATCAGTCACCCATCCCTCGAAGGTGTAGTTACCGCCAACGTATGAAAATGGGTCCGAGGCGACACTTGAGAGTTCCGTCACGTCGTCCCCGAAATTACCAGTCTCTCTTTCAGTCATCAGGTCGTAACCCCTGTCTAAGCAGACCTCGGCTTCATCCGCCGCCCACGCCAGTCTTCCGGCCCAGACGCCTTGACTGCCATTTAGCGCGATGTCAGTGAGGTCTTCTTCAGATGGCAAGAAGCATAGTGAATCATTAGGCGAAGGACCTTTCAAAATCCACTTATCACCAATTGAGGTTACTGTCCCTGTGACAAAAACCATCTTTCCTACGTCGTAAGTCAGAGAATAAGGGTCAGCTTCCCAGTTGATAGTGGTGGGTATTCCCTGGCTTAGTACCTCTACCTCGCTAGCCTGAACTAGGAGCCTCCATCTGTAGGATCGCTCATCAAATTGAAGCCACCCATTAACGCTAACATGGCTTCCCGCTTCTACCCATTCTATCACACGACCTTCAATTTGGACATACAACAGGTGGTCAGCTCCTCCGTAGACGTGGTTATCCATTAGATACAGCGAGTGATATGTAACATCTGGAGCTAATGGCTCGCTTAGCCACCCATCGATTTGTAGAGATTGGTTTGCGAAGGATAGAGGGTCCCTTCCCACCTCGACAAGTTTGGTTTCTGTAAAGTCTATGAAACCACTCTGGGCGATTATCGCACCATAGCCATTTGATTGGAGCCAGATCCTGCCATTCCACTCAGAAACCTCACCTTCAACAGTAACTATCGTGCCAATGGGGGGGACATCATTGTTCCAATCCACGTTCCACCTCACCTTGGCAACAGAATGGCCGTTTATTTCCTGTACCTGAAGGTCTATTCTGTCAGCTCCTTCTCCATAGGGGTCCCTAACATATCCTGTTAATACCCCCTCAATCTTCACGGTCTCTCTAGGAAAGTTCCGGATTTCGTCAATTTCAATCATATCGGGTTCCCTGACAACAGCATAGAAATTCATAGCTGAGACAAGGAGAAGCGAAGTGAAAAACATCACCCATAGCTTAGTCATGACTTGCGTGGAGGGGGTCCGACGCTTCATGGTTCCCATTGCTAAATATCCGGTGATTCTTCGGCAAGGTTCTTGACTCGGTAGCCAGCCACGAAGGACAGGACCCGTAGCTCAGTTGGTTAGAGCGCTCGGCTCATAACCGAGTGGTCATCGGTTCAAATCCGGTCGGGTCCACCACTCTTCCTACAACACTAGATTTCTGCCATTTTCGCAATCGGATGGGGCGAAGTCATAAATACGGTCTCGATTGCCAGCATTATGATGTCAAGCCGAAGTTCAATGAGGACCAGCATGCTGATCCTGATGGTTTACTTTCTCAGTACATGGGCGGGCGCTGCCTCTGTGCATGCTCAGACCAATCCCACGCCTGACATAACTCTCACCTGTGACAACCCCCAACCGATCGAAGTTTACCCCGGTGCAACTAGGACATCAATTGTCTATTGTACTCTCCAGAACCCAACAGTTCACAGTGAAAAGGTGGACCTCCAGATCCAATCTGGCGCATTGATTTCAGCTGGTCCTGCATCCATGTCAGTTGGATCAGGTGCGGATGTCAGCTTCCAAGTGATCCTAAGGGCAGATTTGAGAATGCCAGAAGGTCAACACCAGATCTCAATCACTGCTCAAGTAGTGCAGGCTGATGGAATTACGTGGCCCAACGGGGCCCCTACGACCTACAAAGTTCTAGCAGTCATTAAGCAATTCAGCAGGCTCAGAGTCGCCTCAGATGTTGCGTTCATGCAGCTCAGGCCAAGGGTGGATGTGTTGATGTCTTTCGATGTTTACAATGATGGTAATGCAATGGACAGGTTCAACGTGGAAATAGTAAATTATGACGAGCTCAACGACGAGGGCTTCCAAATCAGTCTTCCTCTGGTCTCTGTCGAGATTGAATCTTCGGCCCCACCTGAGAAGGTTCGCGTCCAGATCAGAACTCCCAAGAATCAGGGTTGGACGGACAAATTCTTCAATTTGCAATTCAAAGCTACTTCTGAGTACTCGGTCAGGACAGAAGGAATTCCCAACTACATGGTCCAATCTATGACCATTTACATTCGTGGCGTCTACCTCCCAGGGTTTGGAATGCTAGGCTCGATGATGATGACTGCATTGGCCGCTGCAGCCATTGTTGGCAGCAAGAGGGACGATAGCGTATTAGAAATGGATGAGAACGGTAATTTGGTTCCAATGGACTCTAGAATACTCTAACGATGCATAGTTTTCGACGCTCTCCAGCAACGGGTTGATAACCTGAACTCCCTCCTAGAAAAGCAAGAGGTGTGACAATGAGTGGCGGTGGATTGTTGGAGAAAGCTATGGGGCAACAGATGTCGTCTGATGGCGAATCAATGGTAAACGAGGTAGTTGCAGAGGCATTACCCCAGCCCATTGCTTCTAGAAAATTCGAGATGTCACTCCCCGTAAAGATCGGTGCGGCTGTAGGTCTCCTAGCATTCCTTCTGATGTGGTTCCTCGACAGCTACACTCTGCAAGACATTGTAGACCCAGTTCCTTTCGGACTGATTCCTCTCTCATTATTTGCAGGCTCTTTCTACCTGGTCTGGAATGGATTGGGCAGGCAGAAAACAGTCGTCATTGTGATATGTTATCTGATGTTAGCCGCTGTTCCTTACATTGCAGGCATGACTTTTTCAGAGTCCATCACTATCTCTGAAAGTGAGCTATCGGACGACTCCACAGAAATAACGCTGACAATAAGGGGGTCATCTCCAGCTTCCTCTGCCGATGTATCGATAACATATGGGGGGGAGTCGGTTTATCAGGAAAATTTACCATTCTCCATAGATAGATCGGACGGAATAGGAGATTATGGTGAAATAACTCTGTTGGTATCTGATTGGTACTCGGGGAACTCTCATTCCTCAAACGACTATGTTGTGACAGTCTCAGCTGGATCCTCCGAAGCGTCATTCTTGCTACAGTCCATCCATCTTCAGAGGACAATTGATGACGTCAAGAGCGCAACCGCAGCATCAATAGGTACTGGAGCGGACTGCGATAGCTCCAAGGACTCATGCGTCATTGGTGTTGCTCTAACGGCTTGGGCTGGATTGGACGCCATTGGCTCCAACCCCCCCGGGGGCCTTCCTTATGCCGACTACACTCTTGATGCCACGCTGACTCACGAGAGTGGCACTGTCGCAATTTCATATCCCACAGTTACCGTAGTGAACGGTCTCGCTCAGTGGGATTCTGGAAACGGACAGTATGGCGGTGGATCTGCCAATGTCGGTGCAGAGGGCTCTCAACTGCCGCTCGAAGGGTCTGTAGACGACTTTAATCTGAACACCAGATACATCCCGATCGAGGATTGGGGGACAGATGATTATGGCTGTTACGAGTTTACGGTATCTGTAACCCAAAACTCACCATGGTCTGACGGTACAGCTGTAACATACACTTCGTTTTATGATTATGAGGAGCAGGGAGGGGATCAGGAAAATGACCCCAACAATACTAATCCACAGGACACAGAGGAAGCATGGACTGTGACTAACAGTTGCTAGCCGTCAAAGGCCTAGAAAATTCCACAGAACCTCGCTCTCACAGAATGATACTAGCAATTAAGCGTAAGACCCTGAATCGCTAAGACATGAGCCTCTCCCGCAGTGTTGCAGAGATTGTACCAACACACATCGTCACAGAAGGAGGGGGCTTCAAGGTACGTCGCCCGTTCAGGATGGGCAAGGTGATGAGCCCATTCCTACTCATCGATGAGATGGGCCCAGTCAACTATGGTCCCGGTGAAGCTGTAGGGGCACCCTGGCACCCTCATCGTGGATTTGAGACAGTTACCTACCTTCTGGACGGGAGGATGAGGCATGAGGACAGTGCAGGAAATCATGGGGAACTGAATCCCGGAGACGTCCAGTGGATGACGGCAGGACGTGGAATAATCCACTGCGAGGAGCCACATGAGGAGATCCTCAGAGACGGAGGAAGGACCCATGGTTTCCAGATTTGGGTTAATCTTCCTGCATCTCACAAAATGATGCGCCCTAGATATCAGGAGGTCCCTTCGTCTGAATCCCCCACGGTAGAAAAGAACGGGGTATGGGCAAGGGTGATTGCAGGCGAATGCATGGGCGAACAATCGGCTATAGACACGAAAATCCCGATCACCCTGATTCACATAAAAATGAACAGTGGTTCACGTTTGTCTCAAGAACTCGAATCTGGACTCAACGGAATGATATACGTATTCGGAGGCGAGATAGAATTAGAAAACGAGGCTAGAGTAAAAAAAAGCCCTATTGCATTTGGTATAAGGACGAAACAGCAGATCAAAGACGGAGAGTTAGGACTTCTCTCAGAGGGTGATGTAATTTCGATTACTTCCAAATCGGATTCTGAATTTCTTATCCTTGCAGGTCCAGAGTTGAACGAACCAATATCTCGTTACGGTCCATTTGTAATGAACACGAGAGAGGAGATAGAGCAGGCCTTCATTGACTACAGAAATGGTACCTTCGTTGGTTAACCGAGGTCCTTCAATCGAACTATGGACTCTCCCAAACGTACAAACCGCCTATCTTCTAGAATTTGAGGTAGCTTGGAACCTTCCCCTTTCTCAGATGATTCAATCGCCCATTGGACAATAGCATCATAATGGTCCCAACTACTGAGCTCTCCAAGCCAAATCTTCTCGCTATCAGTTTTCAATATTGACACATTGTGCATATTGCAGGGTCCAAGACAATTTGAAATAGTGAGTTTTACTTCTTCCCTCAACTGATTAGCCTCCCAAGAGGCCTCTAGTTCATCAATCGGGACTTCGTTGTGTCCTTTCTCTACACGGCCACAACAACACCCATTGCAGACAATCACTGAAATCGACAATTCAGATCCTCCGATGAAACATAGATTGAATCAAACCATTTCAATGACATAATTATCATTATCGACTGGAACCCAAACATTAGTCCTCTCTTCATTTTGTATTTCTACACGGTAGGGATTTCCCTGGTCCCAGCACTTCAGAATCTTTCCTTCGGTGAACTCGCCAATATTGGCATAGACTCTATCGCCGACTCTGAAGCGTAGTTTCTCAGCCTTACAATCCATCAGTCCTGCTTGTAGGGCATCATGGTCTAGATTTCGCCCTATGAAGACGAACCTACTCTCTCTCTCCTCGCCTTCTTTCCAGAGGAAATCATCACTAAAGTCTCCTCCAAATAGCATGTGGACGCCTTGAAATACGAATTTCTGATCCATACCCTTCACAGCAAGTATTCCCTTGTAACGGAACAGGTCTTGAGCCTTCTCTCTCATCAAGTCCCCAATCCATGCCTCCAATTTGTTTATGTTGAGCTCTCCTTCAAACTTCGCGCTAGTCGATGTCACACGCTGATCATGTTCGTGCTCTGAATCTGTATCTAAGAACTCAGGATCCATCTCCAACGTCCTTTCCAAGTCGAAAGAACCTATTCCTATCAGCTCAGCTGGATCTATGATACTGTTTTCCGTGTGGTAGATTGGAGCGAAACCATTTATCGATTTGATAGTACTCTCAACCTCTTCAAGCCTCTCCTGAGACACCAGGTCTATCTTATTGAGCAGAATCCTGTCCGCGAATGCGAGTTGCTCCACAGCTTCGTTTTCTACGTCTTCGGGTTTTTCCTCCTCAACGTGTTGGGTTATGTGTTTAGCGTCAACCACCGTGATTATTCCATCGAGTTTGTACCTGTCAACAACTCTCTCGTCTACGAAGAATGTCTGAGCAACTGGGGCTGGGTCTGCCAGACCCGTCGTCTCTATAAGTACCCCATCAAAGTCCTTGATTCTGTCATACATTCCGTCCAGTAGTTCAGTTAAGTCACCTCTCACAGTACAGCATATGCATCCGTTCATCACCTCGATTATGCTCTCCTCTGAGCTCTCGACGATTATATTCTCGTCAATCCCGATGTCTCCGAACTCATTCTCGATAATCGCGAACTTCATCTTGTGCTCTGTACTGGAGAGGATATGATTCAGGAGGGTAGTCTTTCCAGAACCAAGAAATCCAGTGAGAACAGTAACAGGCAATCTCTTATCTTCACCGGTTCGTCCAATCATCTTACCACCAAACAAAGTGACTGAAGGGGAATTTATAATTACGACTAATAATGCATCATTATGAGTTTATTACTCAGATCAAAAATAGCAATGATATTCACTAAATCTCTCTAACGTAATCTTCCTCTTCCTCTTCGGCTTGCGAACTACTTCTGACTAACCATGTTCCCACCAACAGAACAGATACAAATATCGCAACCAGTATAGAAACCATTGGAAGCCCCTCATCATCCACACTCTCTGTCCATGATATGGTGTCAGATGTAATTGAGCCACCTCCGAATGAATCATCAGAGACCAGTTGTGTGGGAGTAAGAACCCGACAACTCAGCGTGAAATCTCCTGTCTCACCCCCTCTCCAATCAAAGTCGATCTCACCGGACTCGCCAGCACCAAGTACAATTCCCTGGAAACCACCTATGTCTGCGTCCAAGCCGGTCTCCACCACATTGCAAGAGATGTAGAAGCTGGCAGGCGCACTTCCACTGTTGGAGAACGATGCACGAATCGGAACAGAACCGCCCGCATAACCAACCAGATCCTGGCCATCCTCTTCCTGGATGAACTCCAGAGCCAACCACTCAATGAAGGGAGTACTGCCTCCGACATACTGCGTATCTTGCCAGCCCAGAGGTATGGAGTACCCCCCGTAGTCATCTATCCCAGAGCCATCGGGGTTCCAGCCTGTTCTGTATGAGATTATCTCGATTGTAGCCTCCTCTCTCCAGATGGTGCCATTTGACCAGCCGATCTCTACAACCCTATCTCCTCCGCCGTTGATGATTGCCTCTCCACGGTCATTGCTGAAGGACTCGAACGATGTGGATTCGGAAACTCCCATGCTATTTACCCTGAAAACCACCCCTTTGGAATCGAAAATTACCTTCTGATCCACAATCCTCCTTTCCCATCTGTCTGTGAATCCTCCGCTCCCATTGGAATTTTCCCAGGTTATCTCACTGAATCCTGTACCTCTGACATCATGGTCATCTAGGCTGTTGCTGAATGTTGAGTTGGATATTCGGACGACAGAACCGTCCCCTAGGGATATTATTGGTCCGACCCTATCAAAAATACTATCATTGGAAACAAGGGACCCATATTCGCCGATGGTTAATTTGGCTCCAGTTAGGTAAGAGCTACTCATAATCATGTGTCCGTTTACCACGATTTCATGCTGTCTATGACCTGCCGCCATCATATTCATTCTATCAAGGTGAACTCCCTCGATTACTATCTCTGAATTGCCAACCTCAATAACAACCTCTGATACTGAAACCGAGGATTGCCCGTACCCTATCAAGCCGATCCAAATTTCCTCATCATCCACATCGCTGAACTCGAATGTGTGACTGCTTCCGTTTAGTGAGATTGGTTCCGAGTCGCCCACAAACGCTTGGCCTCCGTAGTAGCTGACCCCTCCAACGGAATGCATGGTCATGGTGAAATCTCCCTCTATGCCATCATTTGGGACTCTGAATGAGGCCCTGCTTTCTTCATCCCAGTAACCATATCCCATCAATCCATTGCCACAAGCCATTCCATCTGGGATTCCTGGCTCATCCCAGATTCCGCATTCGAGCATGGAATTATCCAGATTTAGTATTCCTCCCTCATCAACCGCGATATTACAGTTTAGGTCGACTAATGTGTCTCTGATTGTGAGTACCCCTCCATCGGCGACTCTGATGTCATCGCTACAACGGTATACTTCGTCAGATTCCCAAGCAACGCTTGTATCTATAACAGTCTCAGATTCTTGTCCAGATACAACTCCACTTGCCATCATTGTGGAAGCCATCAAAATCAGTGCCTGAAGCATAGCAATTCTCTTGCTCATAGCCCTAGGGGTTACAACTGGCAAATCAATGATTTCCCTACCGAAGTCGGAATTAGTGCGTATACTACGGTTACCAAATCACTCATACATTGACGACGACTGGGCATGTCGTGGAAACTGTACAGACGCTTTCTCAGTCGTTCAATGACTCATCATGGGGATTTGCATTGAATATCGTGACAGTCTTGATAATGTACGGCCCATTTTACTTGGCCAATACCGGTGCAATGCTTTTCGGGAAATGGATTCCTGATAGACTCGGATTTGATAGCTTGGTGATAGATGGGGGCAGGACACTCGGCGATGGATTCAGGGTTCTGGGGGATGGAAAGACGTGGAATGGTTTCCTCGGAGGCGCATTTTTTAGTGGCATTCTAGCAATACTCTCACATAATTTCTTCAAAGGGAGGTCAGAATCAGGATCTAGGCCATTCATTGACCCTACACTATGGGCATCGCAGGACGATTGGTTCTGGATAGGAAATGAGTGGGGGGCGGCCTTTACAATGGGATTCACATTAGGTATCGCTTGCATGACCGGAGATTTGATAGGATCATTTTTCAAAAGAAGGAAGGGACATAAGAGAGAGGGCTCGGAGAGCTCGCAGGCACCTCTCCTTGATACAATGACATTCGCCGTTACTATCTTCATGGCTTCTTTCATATTATTCGACGGCCAGATAATTACCAGTCCTGACCTAGTCGATGAAATCCTTGCCTTACTGGTGCTAACTCCTGTGATTCATAGAGCGGCGAACATATTGGGATTCAAACTCGGCCTCAAGTCCGTCCCTTACTGAAAGAATCAGCAGAGTTATTTCTGGATCGCCTTACGGCGTCTCATGGAGGGAATGACCGTATTGATAGTCGGTTCGGGCGGAAGGGAGCATGCTATTTCCATCGGCCTAAATCAGAGCCATTCCGTAGGGTCGATCCACATTGCTCCTGGAAACGCTGGTACCGCAATGGTAGGGACTAACCATCCAGTGGAAGCCTCCAATATTGATGGCCTAGTTAGTTTGGCGATGGAAATCGGTGCCGATCTGGTAGTCATCGGTCCAGAGGGACCACTGGTTGGAGGGATAACAGACAGGCTCAGAGAAATCTCAATACCTTGTTTCGGGCCTCATTCAGAGGGTGCTATGTTGGAAGGATCAAAGATGCATGCAAAAGATCTGATGAAACAATTGCGCATACCTACAGCAGCTGCAACAAGACTCGACCGCAATTCTGACATCAAGGATTTTCTTACTCAAAACCCTCCTCCATGGGTCGTAAAGAGAGATGTCTTGGCCGCCGGCAAGGGAGTTGTGGTGACATCAAAAACTGATGAAGCTGAGAGATTTATTTATGATTCAATAGAAAAGGATGGATTTGTGATTGTCGAGGAGTTTCTCGAAGGAGAGGAGGCATCATTGCTGGTAATCATGGATGAGTCGGGTTATGTTTGTTTACCACCGAGTCAGGACCATAAAAGGGTATGGAACGGGGACAAGGGCCCCAATACAGGAGGAATGGGGGCCTATGCCCCAGCACCAGTTGTAACACCCTCTGTCCACAGCAGGGTTTTGAAGGAGATAGTCGAGCCTATGCACCACTATCTAAGAAATCAATCTGTTCCATACAGGGGAGTTCTCTATGTCGGATTGATGATAGACTCTGACGGCAGACCAAGTGTGGTAGAGTTCAATGTTAGGTTCGGAGACCCTGAGACACAAGTAACCATTCCACTGATTGAAAGTGACCTCGGGGAGATTCTCCTTGCGACCGCAGAAGGAAATATTTCCAGCCTAAATCCTGTCTTCTCCACCCTCTCATCCGCAACAGTGGTCCTCGCATCGGAGGGATACCCAGGTTTATCCAAGACCGGGAAGGAAATCACAGGGGCTGACGTAACGATCGATGAGGGGTTATCCAGAGGATATGTTCATGTTGCAGGGGCAATCATCCAAGGTGGCAGGATGGTATCATCCGGAGGCAGGGTTTTAGCGGCGACTGGAATCGCGCCCAAATTATCTCAAGCCATAGATGTTGCATACCAAATTATCGACTCGATTTCACTAGAAGGATCTCACTTTAGAAACGATATCGGGCACAGGGCACTGCCTCCCAAAGAGTAACTTTTTGCTAGTGTAACCAGATCTCGTCTCTGAGAACGGTTATAACAGAATGTAAAATCGCGACGACGCTAGCCTTCAGGCTAAGCAGACGGTGAAAACGATGAACGATAGAGATGATGCGAAGTCAGGCGGGAATCCTATGAAGGAACTCGTGCCAGTTTCAGCCATTTTGGCTGCTTTAGTGGCACTTTTCTTAGGGGCCGAGGCTTTTGCAAACGGAAACATGGAGAATGACGGGTACCTGCGAATCCTGACCCTCCCACTAACGGCCGCATTTGCGGCCTGTGTAGGTAGGGTCCTTGCTGTTTCTGATCTAGGAATGCCGGCTCGTTTCAAGATTTCAGTTTCCTCATTGCTTATTGCATTTGTTTCCGCAATCCCGGAACTTTTCCCAGGTATTGTCGAGATTGAAACATTAGTTCCGTTTACTTTTGCCACAGTTGGTATCGCGACAATGATTCTGGTGAATTCAAACAGAAGAGAAGAGTCTAACCTCCTACTGACCGCTGTCATAGGGTTTTACTTGGCAGTTTCCTTAGCCGCATCTACAGGCTTCGGGTCAGGCTCATGGTCTGGAACAGAGGAAGGACTGATCGATGCCTCGAGATCCGCAGCAGCCTCTGTGCTATTCGCTTTCTGGGCTTCTTCCATATCATTGGGGCTTATCTTAGCCATTTCCATGAGAGGTAGCTTAGACAAGCCAGGCGAAGGAAGGTTGTTCTCTAGTCTTCCCTCTTTTGATTTTTCCAAGGAACCATCTCGACTACTTGTTGCTACACTCGGAGTCATTCTTTTGGTTCAGATGTTACCACTTCTATGGCTCCTGTCAATTTCCGGAGACACCATCATAGTCGACGGGGAAGTGGTCTCAAATGCTCTAACGAAGTACTCAGAACATGAGTATCTTGGCTCGGTTTGGGCCATGGCGACCACTGTAGTGATTTTCATGTGGGCGTTCTTTAGATCTGAGAAGTGGCAGGTTCTTGCAGCACTAACTGCAGTCAACTGGATTCTATATTCCGCTGCAAGGCTAGTGGAGATAGGCAACCCTCTTGGCATAGAAGTTCTTCCTGAAGGGTCAGGAAGCAGTACATCTGCAGCCGCATGGTTCTTCCTAATATTCTGGTCTAATGTCGCCGCATATATCCTGTCGATTCGAGGGTACTTTGGTGACACTGCTCCCCTCAGAGAGCCAAGCGCTTTGAGGTCTTGGTGGAACTCAAATTACTACGGAATCATGATTTCCATGGCATTGTTTGTATCCCTCGCCATTAGGACAGGATGGAACGTCCTCCCTGCGATGAACGCTTCCGGGACTCAGCTATGGGATATGACTGGGGGTTCCGACCCTTGGTACATGAAGAGGGTAATAGACTACGTTGTTGCCGAGAGAAGCCACTTCATCTTTGACTCCGATAGGTCTTATCCAATGGGCGTAATTAATCCCCGTCCTCCTCTATTCTCATGGTCAATTGCATTGGGAGGAATCGGCCTCAATTGGTTGACTGACTCACATGGAGATCAGATGGTCTGGTGGAGTGTTTCAGCAATGCCAGCACTATACGGGGCCCTAATTTTGCTCCCCTTGGCAGGGATTGCGAGGAGAGTACACAGCAACCTTGCCGGGGTAATCACCGCTTGGCTAATCGCACTCATGCCCGGCCACATCGGCCACTCTACCTTCGCTCTGGCTGATCACGACTCTTTTGCACTGCTCTTCATTTCAATGGCCTTTTATTTCTGGGTTAGAGCAGTTGAAGGAATAAAGGACGAGAGGATTTTCTCAGAAACTAGTCGCAATCCGCTTTACCTATTTGCAGGCATCAGAGAAATGTGGCACAGGAATTCACTGGTAATGTCTTGCGCCACACTTTCAGGAATATCATTCGCCACAGCCGCCCTGGGATGGAAGGGTTTCGTTTACGGGCCGGGAATACTTTTCCTTGCATTCTCAGTCCAAGCAATCCTCAACCTGTTTAGGGGTAGAGACAGCCTACCAATTACTTCCGCAGCCCTCCAAATGCTATTTACAGCATTCTTAGTCCCCCTCCCGTTTTACATATGGCCAGGTCTCGACTTGCTTTTCGACCCAAGCGGTTTCCAACCAATGTTCTACATTATTGGATTCACAATGGCCCTAGGATGGGTAACATGCTCCTTCAGGGACAAACCATGGCTTCTAGTGGTGGGGAGCGGCACTGCACTATTTGGTGCGATTCTCATGACTCTCTATATCCTTCAAGAGCTGGAATGGTACAACGGATGGGATGTCCTGTTCACCGGTGGATTTTACTTCTCCAAGAACAAGATCTTTGGAACTATCGGTGAGGCACAGGCACCAAGCAGAGGGGTATTGTTCGCCTCATATGGTCCGATAGTCGCAATTATCGCTATTTCTTGCGCTGTAGTTCTGTTGTGGAGAGGTGCGAGAAGGGGTAGACAGAGCCACCTCTTCCTCGGCTCTTGGACAATTGTTGCCGCATATATGGCCTGGAGTGCTGGTAGATTCATCTTCAACGCAACACCCGCAATGGCAGTATTAGGAGGAATCGGAATAGCCATGCTTTGGAGCGCGGCTAACCCATCAGATTTCCTGAAAGAGTACCGGAGGGCTGGCGTTGGTAACCCCTCCGCTCGGAGGAGATCCACATTCACTGCATCCAGAAGGTACCCTGGAATACCGGCGCTAATGATGGTATTCCTGCTCGTGGCCAGCCAGCATGCCACTTACGGAATCGACTCAGCCATCCCAAGAGGAGAGGAAGCTGCAACGGATGTCGATAAGACAATCTACGAAATCGCGCCAGATTTCCTAAGATGGTCTATCGGAGACTTCTCGTTACTCGACGACGAAGAATATGATCCGGAATCAGGACTTCGATACATGGGGACATTCGGCCCAGGTTTCAACGGTGCCGATTGGAATGATGCATACCGTTGGCTTTCTGAGCAGGATTCTGAACAAGGATTCAGTCAGAGGCCAGCCTTTGTCTCATGGTGGGATTACGGATTCCAGGCATTGGCACAAGGACAGCACCCAACAGTTGCTGATAACTTCCAATCAGGAATTCCCCACAGTGGAGGAATGCTTCTCTCGCAAGGACAAGAAGACACACTGGCTTTGTTCATAGCCACACTGGCCCAGGGGGACATTAGGTCAAACTCAGGAGATATGACCCAAGATTTTGAAGACGTCATCAGATCTGCGTTCTCAGATTCACAATTGGACGAGTTCGAGACTATCATGACCCTAGGGACCGGGGACTCAGATCTCGTTCTGGCTAGGTCAATGGCCGTCGTTGCAAATGACGGAGCCGTAGACCTCCTCAGAGGGCACCTTCTGGACGAGGACGGAATTCCTTCACTTGAGGAGTCATGGATGGTATACTTTGACAATGAGCCATATAGTGAGCCATCGAATGAGTCCGAGGCCAAGGCCACCTTTGATGAAATGAGGGGAAGAGTTAGCGAATACCAAGAAAAAACCACTCACTACATGATAGGTAATTACAGATACACTACTGATTTAATTGACGATTTCGAGGACATTTCTACCGGTCTCCACAGGCAGAATTCTAAGTTAGGAATGGCCAGAGCCTTCCTGACTCAGGCTCTGGATATGGATGAGATGGTTGAACTATATCATAAAATAACAAGCGAAGTGTATTACGATGTTCAGGATTATGAGGCAGGATTAGGAGTGACCACTGAGAGGAATAACGACATCAGGTATTTTGCAGTAGATAACAGGCTTTATCCGCTCGGGGGATCGTTTTATGCAGACTACAACTACCACAGAGGTCAGACAACGGGAATCTTCCATGCCCCCACTGGACTCTCCGGATTAGATTTGGATGATTACATATCCACGCTTTATCAAACACAGAGGGGAGTCGATGGTCCTATCATCCTCAGAACCGCCGAAGAGTACGAGCAAGAGTATCTCAATGACATTGTCAGACAGCAATCTGGTGCGGCCTCGGATGCGAGTGAAATGATCCAGATGGTCGATATTGACTACAACCATCAGGATGCTTTCTTTGATACCATGGTAGCAAGGACGTATGTTGGGTATGGGTCCTCATCACTCGGACTCCCGGGAGACGCGGCTCAGCCCGCCCCTCACTTCTACATGTACGGGACCCCCGGCTCATACCTAGAGCCAGGGATTCCTCTTCCAGGGGCCATGATGAACCACATGGTTCTAGCAAATTGGTACGACCTGCCATGCGAGTTGGATGAAGAAGGGGAGAAGATTGACGATGATTGTGTCGACCCTTCTATAGGTTCGGCAAATACCCAGGTCAAGATTCTGAAGTACTACAGTGGAGCCACTCTTACGGGCACCGTAGAACTTGATGGAATCGGGCCCGTTCCGAACGCCAGACTGTTGATCGAGAGGGATGCTTTTAGTGGCGAGGAAGAGCCAGATGAAAATGGCCATGTAGTTGACAGGGATACAAGAACATATTGGATACCAATAGGAACTACTGACGCAGATGAGGATGGAACATTCGAATTCAGAGCACCAGCTGGAAAAATTAGAGTAACGGCATTCTTCGGGGAGCCAAATTTGGAATTAGCACGCTCCACTATGATGTCAGGGACGTACAGTATGACTGAGATCCTAACAGAGTCCAACACAGTATCACGGGCAATCAATCCTGTTTCGGGGATTCTGGGCAACGTTTCAGGGTCCACATGGCTTACCGAGCAGATCGTGAATATCTCAGCATTCGACGGTCATTCAAACGGAGAGGAGGTGGTTGAGGTCTCGCTGTCCGTGGAACCAGCACAAGCAACAGGACAGCTCGTATGGTCCTCAACCGAAGACTTTGACGGTAACGCAGTTGAAGGCGCCTCTGTGGAGCTAATCCCTGAGTGGGACCAAATCTCCCTGCCGGCATATACAGTAGCAACTTCAGATGGAACTGTATCTGGCGAAGATCTCTCTTTTAATGGAATTGGGGAGGTCCTGTTTACTGGCGAGGGCTCAGTGAGGACCACCTCGATCTCCACTGTTACCGACTTTACTGGGAATTACACTCAGGAAATTAAGCATAACCACACACTCGTGGGAGAAGGAATGTTCGATGGTCGTGGCACTCTCTCTGGCTCACTAATTAGTGAATCCAGTGATGAGGTATCGATTTCAGATTGTGGTGATAACGACACAATGCCTGAAAATGAATCGTATTGTTACAAGGAATCCGGAGACATCCTCTTAGACGGGATTGTTAACGCCAGTGGAAGATTTACTTCAAACGGATCTACCGAGTTCACCCAGATGCTCAGCCACTCATCCTTGGTTGGATCTGGACTCTTCGAGGTTGACACCAGCGAAGGTTTGGAGAGTTACGGAACCATCAACGGAACAGGGATTTTCTCTGGAACTGGTGATTTCAGTGGACCCATGGTACAGGCTGGTACCTTCCACCTTAGTGACATGATCCCAGGCGATTATGCCATTACAGCCATCCTGGGAGATGGGTCAAGAGTCGATTTGGACGAGGTCTTCACTGTTAGCGCCACACAAAATGCCCAGTCTCAGAAAGTTGACATCCCTGGGAATGTAATATCAGGGTTATTGATATCAGAGGCTGGGTCTGTGATTGATGGATACGCGGCTCTACTTAGTGAAGGAGCAGATTTCTCAGATGCCATAGAAGATTGTTCGATTTCCATGTTTGCCCCTTGTAGGATGTATCCCGATGATTCGGGAAGTTATGGACACGGGCCAATTCATCAAAATAATTACACGGTAGTTGTCGATATTGACGAAGATGGATTCAATGAGGTCTCTGAGGAGTTCCAGTTTGACTCAGAAATCTACGCCAACGTAATTGTTCCTTCCCCTGTTCCGCAGACCTTCGATATCGAGTTTGAGATGTTTGACCAAGGGGCTTCTGTACCTGATTTGGTAATCACACTAAGCTCAAGTGATGACAGCTCAGCACCTGTTGATGCGAGGTTTTCAAATGACACTGGATTATACCATGCCGAGCTGTCTCCCGGCACGTGGGTTATAGATCACGCTTTGTCAGATTCAAAGCAAGTCTGGGACGAGTTCGAAATATCCTCTGACATGTCCAAGCAATTTGATTTCGTCACTAGCGTCGAGATATCTGGAATCGTTTACTACGAGGAAAACACCTCAGCGATTTTCAATCCAGACGACGGAAAAATAATCGGAGCAGATACAATAATCAAATTCGATTGGGAAGGTTTCTCAACCTCCTCAATGACGAACGAATCAGGCCAGTTTACGGTTACATTGCCTGAAGGCGCAGTTGTAGACGCTACACTGGAAGGCTCAGTGGCAGGCCTTGTTAACGGTACCAAATTCACGGTCTCCTCTGACATGCAAGAACTTGTCATGGTGGCAACTCCAGGTACTAATGTATTCGGATTAGTAAGTATCACTAGAGCTAACAACTTCTACACAGATGATCTCCAGGGCTGGGAACAGCTAACTGTCTCAGCACAGAATGACGATTACGACGTCACATGGAGGAAATCTGTGGACAGTGAAGGAAAGTTCCAGATGATTCTGCCCGATGGTGAATGGACATTTGACATATTAGATTCCGAAATTGAAGTTTCACCGGTTACCAAGTTCATAGACTCTTCAAACTTCTCAGTCGAATTGATTTTAACTCCACCTAATGGTACTCTATCATTGGAAATGTTCATGGATAATACAGGCGATTTGAACTTCTCCAATGGGACTCCTGTATCATATGACTTCCAAATAATCCCGACGTCTCAAGCCGGGGAGGGTATGAATATCACTTTCGATGGGACTCAATGGACAAGTGAAGGAATAGCCGAAGTATCCTTAGAACCGGGGTCTTACACAGTCTCCGTACCCATATCGGATGCTTCGGAGGGTGATTTGTTCGGAACAATGCTTTCGACTGAAGTTCTACCATTCGACATCCCATTGCAAGGTGGCACCGTCGAAAGGATTGCAGCATTCTTGCCAGAGTGGAGAACAAGCATTTCATTGACGAATCAACTCGGTGGTATCCTGGCCAATCAGGAGTTCAAACTGACGAATACTGAGACAGGATGGACACAGATACAAAACACCGACTCAGATGGAAGATGGATCGATCACCTTCCTCTCGGAGATTGGATAATTAGCATAGATTCAGTTACCAATAGTGAAGGAGTTACTGAGACACTCAGAGCGACACTTTCTCCATCATACGACCAATCATCCACGAACCTCTCGTTCTCAACCTTGGAGTCTGCATTCGCGGTCATCAACCTGACTGAGGGATCTGGTGAGGTCTTGGAGGGGATGTCCATAATGGCTCACTCCGAGGAAGGCTTGGGCACTGTTGAACTCGAACCCACTGACTCGGACGGATCCACAATTGCCTCCATTTTCCCTGGAGACTGGACTCTTTCACTAGATTCTGAAGATTCAGGTGTAAAGCAAGTTCTTTCAGATACCCTAGTAGAACTGGTGTCGGGAGACAATGGTGAACTCAACTTTACATCAGAAAGACTAGCCAAGGTCGGCGGAAGCGTGTTCTGGGACCTTAATGACGACTCCGTGTACAACATCGGAGAGGGATTGTTTAATGCCTCGATTTCTATCACGGATGGCTCATGTATAGACTCCTCGATGCACGACTCATCAGAGTACGAAATCCAATACTCAGACATATCTGGATCTTGGTCAGTATATCTAGGAGCAAACATGGACTACTGTGTGGATGTTTCTGCAGAAGGATTCGATGACATGAACATGAGCATAGAATTACTGGACGACCCTATTGATTCCGATTTTAGCATGACCGCTCAACTAGTGGATGTTGGAGGGAAGATATCCTACATCGATGAAACACAATTCTCACTTATTTCTGACTCCTTGCTACTAGAGTTAATTCCAACTGATGAATATGTTAGGGATGCAGTTCAACCTGTCAAGACCATTGTAGATGGTTCCTGGCATGGCAACTGGTCTGCATCAGTCGAGCCGGGTAACTGGATAGTTAGGGTATCCTCTGAGGAACATGCGTTGATCTCGATGTCACTAATCGATGCAGAAGTAATTGACGGAGGCTTCACTGACTCGGATCTAGTTACTGGAGGGTGGGCAATGATTGACACTCAGTGGTTCGATTACGAGGGAGTATCACGAACACTCTCTGATGTGGATGACCCTAAATTGATTATGAATTTGGGCATGGGAATTTCATGGGTTCCTGAATTAGACGATGAAGGCTCAACCCGACTGCTTCTCCCAGGTGGGGTAATTGACGTCTCAAGCGAGTTTACATCATTGCAGAGAGGCCTAAATATGACTTATTCGGGAGGCCAGGCAGTGGGTGTTGAAGCCGGACAGGAAACACCAATAATCACAGTTTCACACTCCAGAATACCATTCCGTGAGATATCACTAACTGTCCTGCAAGGCACAGGAGGAGATCCTACATATTCCGCAGGAGAGGATGATGTCTTGGCCTTGATGGATAATGACACAATGGCATTCAGTCCGGTAGAGTTCGTAATCTCAGCAGATTACCTCGGCCACGAGCCCTTGGATACATTCTCCGCACAGGCCACTGTTCCCGGAACAGATGGTTCAGACTGGCTTGTCGAGTTCCACAATGGGTCAGGAGAGTGGAATTCGTCTATGTCCTTTGATATGGGGTTGGATGGAGAAATGAGTTTAGAGGACCTCAATGTCAGAGTTACTCCACCAAACCAGACTGTAGCACATTCTCTGACAGGTGGACACAATGTGAAAATCAGCTTTTACACATCCGACGGGTATTTCGAAGAAACATCAGTCAAAGTCAGAATACCTCAGATTCATGGCTTCTCGGTTACCTCACTGGAACCTGTCTATGGAGTGTCTCCGGGTGAGGAAATCCAGATTCCCATGGAGATACGAAATGATGGCAATGGGGATGACAGATTCGAGTTCGTTTTCGATGACTCCGAGCTCCCCGACGGATGGGAAAGGACAGGTTCGACTTCACACACTGTCCCCCCGTTTACAGCTACGACCCACTCAGTGACAGTTTCTGCTCCAGAGGATGCCTCCGGTGAATACACAATTTATGTTTCAGTGATGGATAAGGGAGGAAACACATACCCAGACGTGGAAATACTGGTAAGAGTGTCAAATCCAGTAGTGTCTATAGTTACCCAGCAGCTTCTTGCGGGTGGCGAAAATGCGGTGTCAGAGAGAGTCAACTCCTGGGTCGTTACAGTCAAGAATGAGGGACTTGTAGATGCAATAGGCGTTCAGCTTAATGCAACTCTGTGTTCTGATCTTGCTTGTAACAATGAGGTCCTTTCAGATATAGAGATCGGCGATGTACCAGCAAATTCCGTGGTCAACTTCGATATTTCCATGGATCTAGATGGCATTGATCCTGGTAACTATTACCTTAACCTGGAGATAAATGAGTCGTCAGTTGAAGGTACAGTTATGCCCTTCCAGCCAAACCAGGGAGGTAGTGTGAATCTTGTCGTTTCATCGCCCGCAGTAGAATCCGACTCCAGCTGGATAGGGTATTTGTTGGGTGGTTTGATCATCTTCGCCATAGTAATGCTTACAAGGCCCCGTTCAAGACGCCCGAATGCACCGTTCTGATACACTGTTATTTATGCACAATGCATCAGGGGGGAGTATGCCCGCAATGGATCGCCTTGAGCTCATGCCCGAGCCAGAGGACCCAAGGTTGCTGACTACAGTAGACCCTCATGCTCCAGGATATCCCGGCTCTGATTACGGTGTGACTGACGAAGAAGCGCGCATGCTACGTTGGCCTCTCGACCCGTTAAAGGAGGCCCTTTGGCCATGGGGGGCAGTCTTTTTCTCTATCGGGACGGTAGCACTACTACTCTCATGGCCGTTCATTAACTCATATCTGACTCCAATTCTGCCAGATTCAGAATGGGCATACGATACCACCGGTATCAGAGAATTACAAGGCGAGGGATTGTACGGATCAGGAGTATCTGTCTGCATCGTCGATACAGGAATAGACATTAGCCATCCCGACTTCTCTGGAATAAATTTAGTTGGATTCAGGGATTTCATCGAAGAAGGGAATCAGGAAGTAAGGGATGTTGGAAGCGAATTCCATGGCACGATGATGGCGGGAATCATCGCCTCGAACGGTACCTTTGTGGGAGTTGCACCTGAAGCGTCCATATCGGTCGCATTAGCATTAGGCCCGGAGGGAACCTCTGGTCAGCAGGATAGGGTTTCCTTAGCCATCAGATGGTGTAGGATTACTCAAGAGGCAGACATAATTAGTCTGAGCCTCGGTTCTGATCCGGGCCAGGGAATGGGAATGGAAACAGAGACTGTATCCGCCGTCCAAGAAGCATTAGATGCGGGAATTTTCGTCGTGGCCGCAGCAGGGAATACTGGTATTGAATCTGCAGACGTCTCTGTCCCAGCTAACATTAGAGGTGTAATTGCCGTTGGTGCCGATAGAAGTTCTGGATTGACATGGGGGGACAGTGCTTCTGGATCGGAAACGGACCCATACACCGGACAGGCTAGAACGTATCCAGACCAAAAACCCGAAATTACTGCTCCGGGGGTAAATATCTTCTCAACTGCCTCAACCAGTCTCAATCCACCATATGCCTACTCCTCGGGAACTAGCGACTCCACAGTTTTCGTATCGGGAGCATTAGCTCTGTTGCTTGAGAAATTTGGAGAGGATATTGCAGGGGATAATGACAAGATTGACCCTGAAGAAATGGATTTAGTGAAGAGAGCATTGGCAAACTCAGCAGATAGGCCAGATTCATCGGAAGGAAATCATAGTTCGACCTCGGGATATGGATCACTAAATGCAGTTGAATGGGCAAATCAGCTCTCAATTGAGCTAAATTCCAATCTTTAGTCGTGGATTTTCCAAGGCTCGGTTAAAACGAAGATACCGACTTGTTATAATCCGCTTCCGATGCCCCCTTATCATGGCCCGCAATAAGAGAACCAGCTCATCAATTCTGGTGATGCTGATGATGACTAGTATTTTCATTGCACTGGTTGGTCCTGCTTCGACAGTGGCAGCTTCCAATGAGACCACATCAGGAACCATCTCCGGCGTCGAATATTGGCAGGGAACTCATGAACTAACGGGCGACGTGGTCATCTCATCTGGGGCTAAACTAATCATAGAGCCTAGTACCAATGTCATCTTTCCAAATGGTACGCATCTAGATGCCAGAGGAAGCATATGCATCGGTCTTTCTTCGTGCGGTGCCAGCAGTAATGCCAATTCAGCTCAGAGGATAACCTTTAGCTGGGAGGAACCGGAAAACGAAAGCGCAGAGGGCGAATGTAACGGAATATCACAGGGCCAGTACGAAATCACAATCACCGATCCATCGTGCTATGAAGGGCTGATAGTCAGAGATTCAATCGATCTTTCACAGTCTGGACTGAGATTTCTGACAATTGATGGGGCTTGGGGGATTCCACATTTCGTAGATAATCAGAATGGTTTCAAGTATGCCGCATTAGTTCTTGACGGAGCAAGCCCGGTTCTGACGGAAATAGACTTCCAGGACATCGCCTCGAGCAGCGTCCTGACAACTGGCCTAGCGCAACCACAGTTCGTTGGCGGTGAGTATATTGTAGGAAATGATGAAGACAGTGGGGTCGATGGTCCTGCAGTTCAAATCTACAGCTCAGGCACTCCAATCACTCCATTGATTATGTCCTCCCCTGTGTTAATCGGTTCAGATAACGGATGTGGGAATAATGCTGGAGGAAAGCCGACCGTATGGGTTGAAGATGCTTTCATCCAAATAGATGATGCAGAAATCCCAGTCGGCGATTATGGAATCTCACTCAGATATTCATCAGGTTCGGTAACTAATTCAGACATCTCTGTAAATTGTAACGGCATTGACATCTATAGTCTGAAAAGTGTGGGTCAATTAGACTATCACAATACCATTACTGGAAATCAGATTACCACTGCAGTGAGAACTCCCATTACTGTTTACGGAGGGGGGCATGCCTACATTTCAAACAATGAACTGTCAGGGGCAGGAGAGGGAAGTGGAATAGCTGTTTTCTCTAGCTATGCTGAGATCATGGACAATGAAATCGGGCCCATAGGTGGATGGAACGGCCTCTGGATGTATGGATCATTCGATGTAATTGCAGAGAACAACACAATTTTTGATACTAACAGGGAGGCAATTATTGCAGGAGAGTATGGGAGTAACGCACCCGCTCCAAGTGCAGCTAGGGCATTCCTAGCAAATAATACAATTTCAACTGAGCCAGATACCTGCACCAGCTCATTACACTTCGGCGGACAGTTCACTTGTCCGGCAGTTTTTGCATACAGGTCAGGATTGACAATGTATGACAATGAGATCGATGCGGGTAGTTCAGACGGAATCAGGTCAGTTGGTGCTCTATTGGATATCAGGAGAAATACCTGGGATGCGGCTGGAACAGGTGCCATTTTGAAACATTACGATTCTGGGTATGCAGGGGATCAGCAGTATGGAACATTAGCCTTTTTCTCTGAAAATATCTGGAATGGAGTAGGCACTACATACAACATCACCAAGAGTGCCGTAACCGTACAATCAGAATCAATACCGTCTCCTCCACAGGGACAGTACCCCGTTGTCCTTTCGTGGCCAGATCAAGAGGCATGGCCATTGAACGGATTTCAAAATGGAATTATCCCAACCGAAGTTCAAGAGTGCTCTAACTGCGATAACCTTACTCCCAGAAATTTCCCCTTGGCACTGTCAATGGACAACAACTCTACAGTTTTGACATTTGCAGGATTGTCAAATATCGATCGCTCATCCATAGCAATTCAGACTCAACCAACGCCTTACGCGGTGCAAGTTAGAAGGGCCGAATTAGTCAAGTTCCAAGCACTCGTAGATGGGGAAAGGGTGGAAGGAGCAAGTATTCTGGTAGAGGACGCTCTCGGAAACGACCTTTACGATATCGAAACAATGTCCGATGGATACACTCCATGGTTCGCTTTACCTTCAGACTTCCATCTTGATTTCAGGGGTCTCGGAGGGGGAAACAACCCAGATGGTTTTGCGGATGATGAATATGAGGATTCATGCTCAGATGGGATTGACAACGATGGCGATCTCCTCTTAGATAGCGACGACGACGATTGCGATCATTCGGCTGGGACCAGAGAACTTTCCCTGTATCGGTACACTGCATACAAGTTCGGCTATGGATTGGACAGTGGCGAATTCACATTAGATGACACATCTTACCAGGGAACTGCCAATCTAGTTAATCTAGCACCATCAATTTCCATCACGCAGGACCAAGGGCACTCCTTTAGAAAGGTGGTTAACATAACAGGAAACGCCCATGATGGAATCCTATCCTCATTCTATCCAACCGATGAAAGTGCACAATGGGATCAGAAGGGGTATGTCCATTCAATAGAGGTGAGAGACCCATTTACAAGTGACTGGTCAGAAGCCAACACGGCCATTGATTCCTCAGGGGCATCCTATGGCGAGGTTACCAGAGATAACCACCCATTCAAGGACTGGTACTACGAATTAGACATGTCACAAATGGCGGAAGGAGACTACGTTTTCCAGTTCCGCGCTTTTGATGGTATTGACTACAGCCCTATCTCGATCATTTCAGTAAAACTGAATTCGCAAGCACCTACAGTCTCTGTGAGCACCCCTAGTCCGCTTTCCACCCACTCAGATGGAACTGTAACGTTTGAAGGGGCAGCATATGATTACTATGGTTGCCCTTCTCAATGCGGAAAGGATATTTCTGAAATATATTTCCAAATCGAGGGTCCAAACTTCCAAGTTGTTACCCCAGTCTCAGGCGGGACATCATGGACGTGGACATGGGATTTCAGTGGACAGCCAAGGATCGTTGCTGATTACACATTCAAGATTTGGGCCTCTGACTCGGATTTCTGTAATGGGATAATAGACGAGTGCTCTCCAGCAGAACTCACGTTAACAATCGATAATTCAAACAGTGCCCCGTTTATCAGCATATCATCCCCAAAGGAATCAGATAGGATGCCAGTTTCAGAGGAATCTACATTCTCTGGTGTAGCAAGGGATAATGATAACGATGTCACTAGAGTGGATATTGAGGTATTGGACACTGCTAACGGAATGATTCAGGTTCACTCAGAATCAGTCACCGAGTTCGATTCCAATGGTGAATTCATTTCAACTTGGGATTCCAGGGCTTTGAGGCACAACTCAGAATATCAGATTAGAATGAGGTCATATGACGGATTTGACTACAGCGAATGGAAAACAGTCAACATAATCGCTGATAACCCTCCGGATGCAGGAAATAATCAGCCCATTTTCGATCAAACAGAATGGCCCGAAGAAGTAGTCCTGTACTGCGAAATAGACTCTCAATCAGCAGATAGGTGTACAAGCTTTGAGATAGACCTTCTGAATTTCTTTACCGACCCAGATCCAAATCAGGAACTACTTCTCTCTGTGTATGATGGCGAAGATACCGACTCTGATGACCAACACCCTGTGGTGATTACTATATCCGCCGATGGAAAAGCAAGATACAACCCAACATCGATGTCATTCTTCGATGCCGATATATCTGGATGGTCACTCAGTGATGTTGTCTTTGTAGCTTCGGATCAATTTAGTTCAAAGGCCAACTCTATCCCGATGAGCATTCAGGTAGTCGGAATAGAATTCGTGGTTGATGCCCCTGAGGATTCTAGGATATCAGAAGATGAGACTGCTATTTTCTCCGGAGTTGGACTACCAGGGAGGACTGTTACCGTCACCATTGGCGGAACCCCTGTGAATAGCACCGTAGTATCAGAAGACTCAACATGGTCAGTCGGGATCCCTGCATCGAGAATTTCAGGTTCTGCGACTCCTCAGTTCAAGTACGGAGGTATGGACTATGACGGGTCAAAGATTACAGTCAGTGATACTACTTCTGGAGGCCTCTCCATGTTCGTGATAATTGCGATAGTTCTCGTCGTTGCTATCGGAGCTTTCGCCTATTTCTTTATCGAGTTCGAAGATGAAGTCGAAGAAGTCCATAACTACAATAAGAACGAGAGGCCTGATAGTGGAGAAGACAGATTTGTCAAAGACGATGATCACCCGGGTTGGCTATGGGACAAGGAAAAAGAGGAATGGGTCCCCGAGGGCGAGAATAATCAATGAATCAATCGACGCTCTTTCTTCACGAACATTCTTGAATAGATGTTGCCGCTAATACACCCATGACTGTTACCCCTGTTCCAAAGCCCGGGGTCCAAGAGAGGATTCTACTGCACCTCAGGGACTACGTAGACCATGCCGAAAAAGTCGAAGTCCCGTTCGCTCTTTCTCAAATGGGAATCGCAAATGCAGTATCAATCGCTAGATCGAATGTCCCACGCGCTATCTCTGGCCTAAGGGACCAAGGTTACTTGTTAGAAAAGCAAGCCCACGTTACGGGTGTTTCAAGGAAGAGAAAGGCATATTTCCTTACCGATGAGGGAGCAAAGTTAGCTGATGATATATGGTCAAAGGTTGGAAAGCAAAGTGTGAGAGTAATCGGAAAGGATGGAAGAGCGTCCAACATGGAGCTTGCAGAAGCCCTAGAAAATACCGATCTTCCGTTAAGACACGTTGATGTCATTAGATATCTAGACGACTCCGGGACGATAGACTTGTCAATTCTCTCAGCAGATTTGATTGAGCGAGATCTATCGAAACATATCGAGAAGCAATTAGTAACCTCGCTTAGCGACCTACCCAGAACAAGGAGGTTCTATGGCAGGGAATTAGAGCTAGAGAACATGGTAAATCTGCTGGAGCACCAGTCCGGTTCAATATTAGTTCCCGGAATCGCTGGAATTGGAAAAACTTCACTTTCGGCCAAACTGATTGAAAGCTTCACACACAGGAGAAATCTACTCTATCACCGATGTCAGGATTGGGAGGGCTCAAGGGCCTTTCTTGAAGCGATGGCAGAATGGCTATCTGCCATGGGAAGCGACGATCTGTCAGACTATCTTGCATCTTCCCCCGTACCACAGCCCCAGATGGCTGTGAACCTAATGTCAGAAGCCCTGAGTACATCCCCTGCCTTGGTTGTAATTGATGATCTTCACAAAGTCGGTGATGAAACTCTAATCTCAGTACTCAGGGGCCTTGCGTTGAAGATTCCAGAACTGGAAAACGTCGGTTTGGTAATGTTCTCGAGATCCTTTAGGATGGTCGTTCCAGAATCTGATACTTCTGGGAGGATAGTCACACTTGTCATGCCACTGGATGGTCTTGATCAGGAAGCAAGTAGGAAAATTCTAACCACGATGAAAGATATAGATATGCCTCAGTTTTTGCATATCCACAATCTTTCCAGGGGCCATCCATTGGTACTTGAACTAATTAACAGAGGAAGTGTTGGAGGAACATTCCACGAGACTTTGGAGGCATTCGTTGAGAAGGAGATTTTCAGCAGATTATCTGGCGCTGAAAAAAGATTATTGGGAGCAATTGCAGTATTCCGGGAGCCTATGCCATTGGAGGCAATCTCAGGAATGGATATGGAAACCGATCTCCTAGATGATTTGGTCGAGAAAGGACTTGCCAGGCAGGCGGACAGTGAGAATTACGATGTCCACGATTTGGTTAGGGAGTTCCTAACAAGATCGATGGAGGATTCATTGAGCCAATCTTTGCATGCCAATGCCGCAGAATGGTACAGAGTTAGGAAAGGAAATCCTTCGGAGAGTATTGAGTACATCCACCATCTCCACATGTCAGGAGACACAGAGGGGCTTGCTGAGGCACTATCAGAAGAGGGCCATTCCCTTGTCAAGGCTGGACACATAGAACTTCTTGGAATCCTCAGAGTGCTGGAAGCCAGTTTGTTCGGGCCGAGGACACGTTTTGTTATCCACGAGCTGACGGGGGATATCCTGTCTATCCAGGGCAGATGGGACGAAGCAGAGGAGCAATATGATCTCGCTCTCCCTATTGCTGTTAAGCACAAACTTACGACTCCCTCGGCTAGAATTTACTCATCACGAGCAGATTTGGCAGTAAAGAAAGGCGAGATGGATAATGCACTGTCCCTTCACAAGAAGGCATTGGAGATGCAAATCAAACTCCGGGATGCGCAAGGAGCAGCCAGATCTTACAATAACATGGGATACATCTTCAGGCGCCAGAGAGATAACAAGAGGGCAATAGAGGTATATGGAAACGTCGAGGAATTATTAGAATCAGAGGACTCACCCGAGTTAACTGAGGCCAGAATTAGACTAGCCTCAGCTTTCTTGGAAATGGGAGAGATGGATAGGGCAAGGGACCATGCAATGAAGGCCCATGACGAAACCGCAGAAAATAATCAAGAGAAACTCCACGCTAGGTCAAGAGCTGTCCTTGGTAGATACTATGCCAGAATAAAGGATAATGACCTAGCAATGCACCACTACACTGGAGCATTGGAGATCCTCTCGGACCAATCCGACCCTAGAAGTGCCGTGGAGGTTGAGATTCTTCTCGGCCAGGTTCTTAGTGACGCAGGCAGTACTGAAGAAGCCGCACAACACTATCTCGATGCATTATCAATCGCCGAGGCAAATGATTTCCGAATGATGCAGGGAGAAATTCTATCTCGTCTTGGAGAGGTTGAAAGCAATCGCTCACAGAGGATGGATTACTTGCAAAGGTCGCTCGTTGTTTTCAGAGAATTGGGTGCGGTGGACAGGATGCGAGAGGTACAAAATTCAGTGCACAGAGTAGTAATGGGACATTAGTCATGCAACTATCCTTTCGGGATTACTCTGTCCAATCCAATTACTGAAATCTGGACCTTCCTGTTTGGATATACTTAGACTTCCATCAAATGAGTCGCAGATCCCCATGAGAACTTCACTTTCCGCAATATGAGGTTGATTATTACTCTCAGAAAGATGGCAGAGAACTATGCTGTGCAGTTCTGGATGCACGATCTCTTGGAGCGCATTGGCAGTCTGATAATTAGAGAGATGTCCTCCTCTACCAGAAACCCTCCTTTTCAGAGAGTCAGGATATCCCCCCCTCATCAGCCTATCATGGTCATAGTTCGCCTCAATAGAAATATGATTGCAATTTTTGAGATGAGAAATTAACTCAGCGGTCACCTCTCCCAGATCTGTGACCACTGCGGCCCTCTTCCCATCACTGTCACATGCTATGACTGCCACATTCTCCGCATCATCATGTGGCACTGGGACTGTGAGTAAGCTGATATCAACGCCCGCGTCAATTCTTTCTAGCTCTGAGAAAATTCTCAGCCTTGCTGTATCTTCCCATTCTAGTCTTCTTGCAGTCTCAGCATTACTGATTAGATTACAACCCCACTTCTTAGAAGCCCTCAATGCTGACTTGGAGTGGTCAGAGTGATGATGTGTTACTAAGATAGTATCAATCTCTTTGGGATTAACATCCAACTTTTGCAATTTAGACTCAGTTTTTTTCAGAGAAAAGCCACAGTCAATCAATACATTGGACTCTGGAGTGGAGAGTAAGACAGAGTTGCCCCTGCTTCCACTCCCTAGATGCGTTATCTCCATACTCACTGATATCGGGGGTACGCGCGAGCCGACGACCTTTGAACAAATCCTATGATTATATTTTTTGAAGACTATTTTTGGACATTTTCGCTGTTTCCAGACACACTTTATCCGGATACATGTCCGAACGACGCTCCATCACCATCATAAGTCAGTCGAGGACGTTGAAGGCCACTTAGCTGGGGGCATTCCATGAGGAGAAAGCAGACTGCGGCATTCATCGTGCTACTTTTGCTTAGTAGCTTAGCCTTCGTCTCTCAAACGAGACCCCAATCTCCCGTTGATTCGACAAACCCCACAGATGCAGGTGGAGGCGCTCCTCCTGCAACGGATGTCGATGAGGACAGAATACCAGATCAGTATGAATCAATATATGGCGAGAGTATCATTTTCGAAGACCCATTCGGGAATTTTGAGGTCTTAGGATTAGATATGAATAACGGCACTGACAACATGTCAGATCACGATAGGGATGGTGCAGTTGCCCTTCTGGAATACTGTTGGCCATACACCTTAGATAAGTGCTTCACAGATAGGCTTTCTTTGACTGGCAAGCCACCAGAATTGACTCAGTCTGGAAATAGGGAGTATCTTGATCCAACTAAGGCTGATACTGATGGGGATGGACTTCCCGATGGCTATGAGATCCACATGTGTACTGAGGGCGGACTTGGATACCTGAACGCGACTAATGCTTGGACCTGTCTTTGGTTCGATCCGCTGGACCCCTCTGATAGAGTAGAGGATATCGATAGATGTGATGATTTCAGCTTTGGTTGTGGTGACGGATTTGATGTCAATAGAGATGGAGATATCGATATTACAGAAAGATATTCGAACGCAGAAGAGTACTCATTCGGAATACCAGACTATTGGATAACCGAGAGAGACGGACTTTGGTGCTCGGGAACGATACAGGGTTTGAGTGAATTATCTTGCCAAGATATCTTTGAGAGGCCGACCGGGGACAGCGGGTGGCTTGGTACCGATCCAACTAGATCAGATTCTGACTACTACTCTTGGTCAGATCTGTTGGCTTCTGGATTGGTTGTTCCGGGGGATGGGATTCCCGATGGCTGGGAGGCACACTATGGTCTCGATCCCAGAAATGCCAGTGACGCAATCGCTGATTCTGACAACGACGGCTGGGATATGGATAGAGATGGTTTTGTCATACCAGATACTTCTACTGCTACCTCTGCTTGGGGAGAGGCGTTTAGCAACTACGAGGAATATATGGTACATTTTGACGATGGATCTTGGGTAAAGCCAGGCGTGAGGGGAACAGCTGGTACTAGTCATGGCGGACCAGTGCTTTTCTTTGACCAATCCACACAAACCCCCTTAGTTGATGGTGCAGTTCATTCGATGTTGAAGGACACAGATCAAGAGAGGATATTGGTCGGATCGAAATACGGCATTACCGCTTTGGATCCTCTAGGTGGCGTTTCCTCGTCTCATGAACTAAGAGCTGGATTGGAGATGACCTCGATGATTAGGTGGTCCCCCTCTGAAACCACAGACTTCATGATAATTGGTACAAATCAAGGCGTTCATTGCATATCCATGGAAAACGGCTTACCGATAATGTCGTCTGTTTCTGATTCCAATATTGGAAGAGTTATCAACATGCTAGAGCTAAACACCGGAGGTAATAATCTGGATTTACTAGTCTTCGGGGAAAATAAGGCATGGACACTCAGTTTCGCAGATCAAGGGATAAATGGAGATTGTTGGAGTGGTGGCCAATCCATCGGAATAAGCTCTGAAGCTCCCAATATGGAGCTAACTGAAATCCTATCGGACGCTGAAGTTTCAGTCAATGATGCGATACAAGTTCCGATGAAAGGCAGAGGTCCATTGCTTCTGCTGGCAACTGACTCTGGCCTCATAGCTTGGAATACAACCGATGGTATTACTTCTGCAGGAAATCCATGGTGGGTATTTGATATTGAAGACGCCGAAACATTCGTCAGGATGGCCGATCTTCTTAATGAATCGAAATCCGCAGTCGTTAACGTACTTGAGCCAGCTGGGCCACTTCTTCAGGATGGTAATTTGGAAGAGATAACTGGAGTTTGGATGGGTACAGCTGGTGGTCTACATCTAATCGACCTCTCGATATTCATTCAAATGCCGAGGTCGTCAATTAGCAATGACAGGATGTTCAATTCCGAGCGATGGTCAGAAGGAGCCAATGATATTCATTCTGTATTGGCAATAGATGGAATGGTAGTTCTTGGGTCTAAAGATGGGACTTGGTGCCTAGAGGGAGGTCACACAGGCGTGCTTGGCCCATACTCAAATCAGACTCGTATGCCAGGACTGGTTACCAACCTTGTTTCCATGGAAGAAGGTGAGGAAAATTGGATCTTCGCCGGAGCTTCCCCGGGTAGATTCATGAATATAATGCCGATAGACCCGATGTCCAAAGATTCAGATTTCGACGGTATGCCTGATGGATGGGAGTTCTCCCACGGACTGGACCCCACCGATCCATTTGATAGGTACAGGGACGCAGATGCGGACGGCGTCAGCTTCCCACTCATTGATGGGACCATCTTTACGAGAGACTGGAGCAATCTAGAAGAATACAGGTATGTTAACTCATCAGAATTTGGAATGAATGGAACAGACCCAAGAAACATCGACTCAGACGGAGACGGATTGACTGATGGAGAGGAATATTGGGGGTGGTTCATGGACTCCACTTCATTCGAATGTCACTATCTGAACGATAATTATGTGTGTGACGAATCCTCTTCCCAAACAGAAACAGTTCATCTCGAAGGATGGCTGGGATCCGGGGCAGGTGGCGGTACTGATGGGCCAACAGACCCCAGTAACCCCGACACTGATGGAGATGGCATGCCTGATGGATGGGAAATCGAGAATAGAAGATGGGTAGGGGACATCTACACAGGAGGAAACCTGTGGACACTAGATCCACGAAACCCCAACGATGCAGACGAGGATGCCGACGGTGATGGCCTTTCCAACTTGTGCGAGTATCAATGGGGTCAAATTATTGATGATGTAATCAGAGAGGGACTCCCATCTCATGGCGAGTCTAACGAGTCAGCTTTGTCATGGATCCCTACTGATCCAAATAACATAGATTCGGACGGGGACTCACTTCCCGATGGATGGGAGGCAAGATATGCATGTTCCTGGAATAAAGAAAACAGGGGAATTAACCCACTAAATGGCTCCGATTCATTGAATAATCCGGATGGGGATGGATATGATGTCAATATGGACGGCTCGCTGTCTTTGGATGAACAACTCGTTAATTGGCTTGAATATCATCTGAAAGATCAAATCATTTTCAATGATGAAACAGAATCCGGGCTACCATTCCCAGAAAACTTCACTACGAACTTATCCCATGCATCATGGCTTGGATTGGCCCCTGGATCCTTTGGAGAATTTACAAGTACTGCTTATCTAAGTCTGATTAATGGTACAACAACTAATGATGTGGGTTCTGGAAATCCTCTTTCCTCAGATTCTGATAGAGACGGAATGCCTGATGGATGGGAATTTTATCATGCCAGATGGAGCCTTTTTGAAGAGCACTGGACTCTAAATCCCGTGAATGAGAGAGACCAAGATGGAGACCCAGACGGAGATGGAATGAACAATTGGGAGGAGTACAATTCAATTGATGGAAACCTCAGCGAAACCGATCCACTGGTCACTTCTCCTCAATTTTACCTACTAAGCGTAGGTGGTGAATTACTACCGACTCCTTGGCTTTCCGCCGAATCAACGCTATCCTTCGGGCATTTTATGTCAGATGATCAAAGGAACCTCTCGGGATTGACTGCAGACCCCAATGATCCAGATACCGATGGAGATGGTCTATTGGATGGAATCGAACTGATATTTACCAGATGGAACTCAACCGATTCTGTGTGGACCCTCAATCCTTTAGTCGCCGGTGATGGATATTACGACTCAGATTTGGATGGGATCACTGACTTGGTGGAACTCAATCTAACCAATAATAACCCCGCAAATGGTGCACTTTCTCCTCCAGACGCCCCTAGAATGTGGGAAGAAGCAGACTCGATAGATCCAACCGAGGCTAACAATAGAGTATTTAGGATATTATTTGGAAAGGAAGGAAAGGCTAAGATTGCCATGGAGCAGTATCAAGATTGGCTATCGGGAATGCCTGCTAAGCCATTACTTTCCGCTCTGCTAGGAATTTCAGATCCAAATGACGTTGACACCGATAGGGATGGAATGAGTGACGGCTACGAATACTGGTTTACCCAGTGGAATCTCGAAGAAAATATCTGGGAGATGAATCTACTTACCGGGTCAGATGTATACAGGGATTCTGATGGAGACTCCTATGACTGTGACGGAGACGGTCAAATTTCTGACTCAGAGTCATTTGATAATCTGGCAGAATATGAATCGAGAATTTTTGGTAAGAAAATAGCGGTTGGGACAATCCCTAATGAGACTGGCTTGGTTTCATATGGTGCGGATGCTATCAATGCATTCATGGATGAGGATGGTATGAATTACGTTGCAGCATTTGGCCAATTGTATAATATTTTCAAGAGCAAGAGCATAGAATCCTCAGACAGAATGGGACTGATTAATGCTGTAAATTCAGATAATTTCAATTTTAGTCTGGCAGGGATAAGTGACCCCACAGATGAAGACTCTGATTCAGACAATATGCCTGATGGCTGGGAGTTCTGTTACTCGGTCTATGGGGAATTCCTTCCAGTGAATGACTATCGCTGGTCT
The DNA here is from genome assembly GCA_002501605.1 of Euryarchaeota archaeon UBA28. Taxonomy (GTDB): domain Archaea; phylum Thermoplasmatota; class Poseidoniia; order Poseidoniales; family Thalassarchaeaceae; genus MGIIb-O5. The sequence goes on along the minus strand of DANW01000013.1, from coordinate 2,237 downwards.
CTAAATCCAGTAAACCCATTAGACATCAATTATGACCCAGATTCAGACGGTTGGTTTGATAGACAAATCTCAGATATTCCAGCATCACAGGGACTTTGGGAGGCGAGACAATTTACAGAATATTCTCAGGAGTGGCAGTTAGGTCAGGGCACACAACCACTACTTTTCTCAAATTGGATGGAGTACGAGAATGGGACACACCCATTGGATGAAGATTCAGATGATGACTCAATTGTAATGAGGCCAGTCTTTGTGGATGGACTAGTAGACTCCTATCTACGTGACGATAATCTATCGGACGGTAGGGAGATTTTCAAGTATGGAACAAATCCGCTGGATAATGACACCGATGGAGATATGATGCCAGACTTCTATGAGTATTATCGCGGATGGAATGAGACAAATGATAATTGGTCTTCACTTATGCATATTTCTGTAGTATGGCATCAAGTCACCTCCGTAGTTTGGAAGCCTGTTCAAGTCTCAAATGGCGTTATCTCAAGGCCTGCCCTAGATTGGGCTTGGTTCACTCATGATCCAACGGATCCAACAGATGCAGGGCAAGATGCCGACAATGACGGGTCCTGGGATTGCTCAGGGGGTAGCTGTGTCTACCAGCCCTTCAATAATTTCCAAGAATACTATGGCGTTGTGAACGCCTCCATGTCATCGCCCTCACTTATCCGAGACTCTAGTCTTCTAGATTGCTCCGGAAACCAAGTTTCAGAATGGTGGCAACTTAGAGAGAGTCTTCTGGGTACGTGCTCAGGGAGCTCAGCAATATCGACCAATTATTTCAGAATGAATAAAATAAATGATAATGATATGCTATATGCATTGGTCATTCAGGATAACGACTTGGATTATGAGAATGTGGATAACAGTAATGACATTACCCTGCTGAATGGAGAATGGGCAGATTCATTCAACAGGATTGCAGGCGACCAGTACCATTTGCCTAATATCTTCCTAGGCGAGTACGTTTATGGTTGGTGGGTCTTAGACATAGACGGAGATCAGATCGCCGACGGTACTGATCCCACTAATTGGGATACTGATGGGGACTGGCTAAACGATCATTTCGAGATTGAAGATGATTTATTGGATGGCCTAAGGGGGAATAGCGGGTCTCCGATAAGATACGACGATAGATCAACCTAGTACTCATGAACGACCTCCTCTTGGACTAGACATGGACGATGATGGCGGCCAAATCCCTAGCCCCTCATCTTCAGTTGAGGAAAAGCAACTATTCCTGCATGAGAATATGGTTAATTTCGTTAATCAGTATAGTCAACCAATCATCGAAGTATCTCTGGTGGTTTCAAAATACATTCGAATAATACTAGAAAAGTTGCAGGAAACAGCTTCATTAAGTGGCGAAACTCTCCCGGCTGAGATATTATCCCCTCGCGAATTACAGTTGATTGATGAGTCTCCTATTCTAGATTCATTCCCTCTTGAGAGGGTATTGGAGTCAGTTGACCAAGATAGGATGGACATACTAGACACGATAGTTAGAACAGTACTAAATGAGACAGAATTACCATTTTTATCCGCCCTTGCAGTCCTCAGAGATTGGGAATACGTAACTAGGTCGCAATTATCGAAAGCAACCAGCCCCGGCCATCTTTTCAGTCCGATCCAACTCCCAGAAGATTTCTGAACTATCTGGACCTTGCAACGATTCCGCTCGAGACCCACCATGCATCAACAATCGACCATATGAATAATACCGGCCAGAGGAAGATTGACAATAGTAATGGGAATTGAATTACAAACCATCCAACAGATTTCCTATGTTGTCGATTGAAGTGCTGACCCAGAAAAAGGAACGGAACTAGCGAAAGAATCACTGCAACAATGGGCCTCAATGCACCCCATGGACCAACTCCTCCGCTTAACTCTCTCCAAATCACAGAGATTACTCCAGCTGCAGTCACCTCATCCTCCTGGGTTTCGGTTGGAAGGATGACGACATAATCGTGCTCCATGACGAACTGGAGTTTGCCAATATGGATGAATGTGACTGATAAATGATGCGAAAAAAACAATTCTTACCATTTGTTCGCAAAAGTCGTGAGTGACCGGAAAGTTCTCTTGACGGGCTTTGAGCCATTCCACGATCAACAAGTGAATGAGTCATCTCAGGTTGTAATAGAAATTCTCAACTCGGGTTTGGAAGGTGTGCAGATATCCCATCAAATTCTGACAGTGGATTTGGCGGGTTCAATCGT
>DANW01000010.1 GCA_002501605.1 Euryarchaeota archaeon UBA28 | reverse complement strand
GCCACTGCCTGGTCCTCGAAGCCCGGAGGTGGGGGGGGCGGAGGATGAGGGGGGGCCACTACTTGGTCCTTGGAGTCGGGGAGCGGCATTGCAGCATGGTCTGAGGATGATTTTTCTTCATTTGTGTTTATTTCATCATTCATGGATTCGTCCTCTTCTTCACCAAATCCGGGAGGAGGAGGGGGAGGGGGGATATTGATGCCAGGCGGCAGCGGGGGGGGTTGTTCGGTCATAGTCGGCACCTCCTGTTCTGAACATAGAGGAAACATGGCTCTGTATAACGGTTGCTTGTCGTAATCTTTCAACGGGGCTTCAATCCTTGAAGTCTATTAGGCTGAACGGTATCGTAAGTGCATGGATGGTACATCTCCGCCAGTGCTTTTTGTTGTAGGGACCGCGGGAGCAGGAAAAAGTACGCTAGTTACTTCATTTCAGAGATGGTCAAGATTCCTAGAAGTAGAGACCCTTGCGATTAACCTTGATCCAGGCGCGGAGAGAGTCCATTATGACCCAGAATTTGACGTAAGGGACTTAATCTCCCTTTCCGAAGTAATGGATGAATATGACTTGGGACCCAATGGAGCACAGATATTGGCTGCTGACTTGGTAGCATCACAGGCCATTGACATTCATGAGGAATTGGACGGTCTTTCGGGCGATATAATGGTCATTGATACGCCCGGGCAAGTCGAGTTATTTGCATTCAGAGAGGCTTCCAGTCATCTGGTGGAGGTCCTTGGGAGGGGAAGAGCGTGCCTAGCATTCCTCTTCGATCCGATGCTTTCTCAAACACCGAGTGGTTTCGTATCTCAGATGCTTCTTTCCTCAATAGTTCATTTTAGGTTAGGACTACCTACTGCTAACTTCCTGTCTAAGTCAGATTTATTGGAACCTGAGACTTTGGATAAAATTGTAGAGTGGGGAGATAATCTTGGTGCTTTGGAAGCCGCACTCTATGAGGAGTCTGCAAATCAATCTATGTCTCATGGATCGGGGAGTCAAAGAGCAGAGTTCGCAATCGGACAGCTCAGAATGATGCAACATGCTTCAATCCAACCAGGGCTAATTCCTTTGTCGAGTGAAAATGAAGATGGTTTAGCTGATGTCCTCACTTTCGTACAGAGTGTCTACGGAGGCATGGCCGACACCCGTGATGGTTTTGCAGGGGATATTGAACATGAAAGAAACTGAGCCTAAGAGAGACCTTCTATCGATAGACGACTTTAGTGATGAGTTATCACAGTTGATAGACTGGGGAATTAGGATGAAGAATGATGATGGTTTTGCAGATGGTTTCAAGCCTCTGGATGGAATGTCAATTGGCTCCATTTACGAAAAGCCATCCACAAGAACTAGGGTTTCGTTTGAAGTTGGTGTCAGTAAACTTGGAGGTCAGCCGCTTACCCTACTCGCTAACGATATCCAATTAGGAAAAAGTGAGTCCATAGCGGACACTGCTGCGGTCCTCTCCCGATTCATGGATGGAATCACGTACCGATGCTTTGGCCACTCAGACGTTCAGGAGCTGGCTGAGCATGCAACCGTCCCAGTCATTAATGCATTATCTGATATGCACCATCCCTGCCAAGCTGCAGCAGATCTAATGACAATTAAAGAAATGGAGAATTCAGTGAATGGCCACGTATCTTGGGTCGGTGACGGAAACAATGTATTACACGACTTGATATTGGCGTGCGCTTCACTTGGGATTGACATCAAGTATGCGACGCCAGTTGGGTTTGAGCCCGATCCGGGTGTTGTCTCCAGAGCGGCTAGTATTGCTAGTGACAGAGGTTCTAGCATCAAATCCACCAATGACCCAATTGAGGCAGTTAGTGATGCGGGAGTTATCTACACAGACGTGTTTGTGTCTATGGGAGAGGAGGGCATGAAAGGCAAGCTAGAGGCCTTTGGAGGATTTCAGGTGAATGAGAACCTGGTCTCCCATGCTGATTCTGAGTACCTATTCATGCACTGCTTACCAGCTCACAGAGGGGAGGAAGTAACCGATGGCGTAATTGACTCCGAGAACAGTGTTGTGTTTGATCAGGCCGAAAATAGAATGTGGGCTCAGATGTCCCTACTTACCAGGATGTGCAACGAGGCGGCGTGGCATACCTACAATGAGCTATACTAAAGTAATGAGCTGATTAGTATAGCACTCAGCCCTAGAAGCATTGATTTCTTCAACATACCAGATGCCGAGTTATCCTCTCCTGTGATGATCTTTCCTTTCACCATCATGAGAGTCATAACCGCTGGTATCACAAGTACGACATGTAATGGGGGGAATATCCCAATGGCGAATGGAATCAACATTGAGGCTAGGGCCAATAAGGATGCAACCCAAGCAACAGTTCTCGCATTATCTGCGCCTATTCTCATAGCCAGTGTGTTCCTACCGACGTCACCTTCCATATCCTCCACATCTTTGATTATCTCTCTGGATATGCTGTAGAAAATTCCAATAGTGAATAATGACCAAACTTTCATGTTGAATGGTTGGAGAGCGGCAGATGACCCGAAGACTACAACTAACCCTATCGACAGGCTGATAGCGATATTTCCCGGTAACCCTTTCTCTTTGAGTCTAAATCCAAATGGGAATTCGTAATTTATCAGGAGGATCAATGCCGTGGCCCAGATGAAAATAGAGGGTAGCCAATCAGATGTTTTGAGCCCCGCTTCCAATTCTGCGATGGAAATTAAGTAATAACTGATGGCCAAGCTAAATATAGACAAAAGCATAGTTACCAAAGAGGCAATTTTCGCATTTTTAATCGAGATTCGTCCACCGGGAAGTGGCCTGTCAGGACGGTTAACCAAATCAATTTCGAAATCATAGATATCATTTATCGCATTCCATGAGCACATGAAGAACAATACCGAAGCGGAATGTAGAATTGTAGTTTGAGCGAAAACGCCTCCAGGAATACCGCCGACCGCAACTATTGATCCTAAAACAACCCCAAAGACACCAATAAAATTGTTCCCTAACCTGAATAGCATGGACCAATCTGATACGTAACTACTAGGCCTCACGGACCTTTGAAGTCGCGATATGACTTGAGGTTGTCTATGTCATATGGGCGCATGCGCTTCCAGAGATCTTAGTCCCCAAACACAGACGGTGTACGTACTTCCCCTGAATTGTCCCCTTACGTGGCCTATTTTGTCAAATCTAGTGTCTTTGGCTAGGATATTTCCAACTTGGTTCATCGTAGCCCCCCATCTAAATCTCTCATTCAAATGGTCAAAAATCTCCACGGTGTTAGCTGACCCCGTTTGTTCTAGAAAGGACCTTACTTCCTCTCTCAGCCTATTTGTCTTGGACATTATATCGACGCTCCAATACCATCGGAGTGAGCCATGACCCTGGCTCTGAGTCCCTTCCATGAGGATGGGCTGATTTCTATCGGGGTGGCGAGTCTTGGCAATGGCTTCCACGCTCCTAATGCGGCCATCCTGCCATGTCCGCATACGAGTGCCTCATTGCTCGGCCTTAGTTCCATGTTCGTCTTTCTAAGTGAGCTGAGTGGTACAATTCTGTAAGGATCTGCCCTCCTTCGGTAAGTTATCTCCTGATTTCGGTGTTCTGCTCTGTTCATGTTCAATGACATATTTCATTAGCATATTAAGGGAGGGAACGGAGTAGGTCTGAAAGTGAAAGTGAAAGTAAGTTTGATTTATCCATTGTTTTCAAATATGGAAGGTGGGTGGCAACGTCACCGCTCGTGTGGTGTAGTTCGGTCCATCATGTCGCCCTCTCGAGGCGACGACCCGGGTTCAAATCCCGGCACGAGCACCAAATATATGAATGGAAAACGGGCTATTTCTCCACTGATTTTCAAAGTGTTAGAGGAACTTCTAAAAATCTTGGTCAACAAGGGGCTACATGAGAGTTTGGTCAATAGCCATAGTGTTAATTTTCCTCGGTTCAATATTATCTGGTTGTACGGGCAATGGCACTGAAAATGATGAAAGAGTTGAGGCCATAGAAGCCGAATTATCAGATAAAATAGCAGAGTTGGACGATGCAAATTCAAATTATGCCATGATAGAAGAGGCTCTAAATTTAGCTATCTCGGATGTGGAATCTCTCAACTATGAATTAAATAATACCAGGAATAATCTCTCTTTGGCGGAATCAGAGAGAGATGGTCTGTACGAACAACTGGAATTGGCTCTCTCTCTCCTTAACCAATCTGAAGGGGATAATACTGAAATCTATCAACAGATTTCAGAACTGAATAATTTGATCGGACAGAAAGAAGACGCTATAGAATCTCTGAATTATACCATAAATCTCCTCTTGGCTAATGTTTTGGAGCTTGAACAGACTATCGATGCTTTGGAATCAGTAATCCAATCGGTAACTTACAGCTTGGAATATGTAGTTGGGAACTGCCCTTTAGGAAATCCGGGCTTCGTCATGAATATAGGTTTTGACGATGGAGGGGGAGCTGGCATTGAGGGGGATGGTATTCTTGCTGGAGATGAGGTTCATAGAACCGTCGGCGAATGTCCGGGGGATTTCGGCATGGTTTACAACGACACCACGAATGAACATAATTGGGGGCCTCAGAGGGTGGTCCAAATGGGAGGAGTTCTATATTTCACGGCAGATGATGGAATTCACGGATGGGAATTATGGAGGAGTGACGGTACATTAGATGGCACATACATGATATTAGACATCCTCGGGGAGGATTGTGATGCTGCTGTTGACCCTGAAACCGGCGAGCAATATCAGGACTGTACTAATCCCGGATCAGTCAGAGATTGGGGGTGGGGGGACGCTGCACCAGGCTTTTTGACAGAAATAGTCGCAGGCAACGAAAAAATATTCTTCACGGCTTTTAACGCGCCAAAAGCTACGAATTTTGCAGATGTGTGGGTAAGTGATGGTACCGCAGAAGGGACTCATGTAGTTGATGATATATGGATAGATTGGGATTATTTTTGCGACGGGTGTGAATTCTACTATTCAGGACCCAGAGATCTGATGGTAGTTCCCTCAAATGGGAATCTACCTGACAGGGTTGTTTTCAGTGCAATAAAGGCAATCGCAAATACGGGAGACCAAGGTTTCCCTAAGGGAGAGGAGCTTTGGATATCGGATGGAACACAAGCCGGAACAAGGATGCTAGCCAATATAGAGCCGGAAACAAGTAGTTTTGGATCATCAAATGAATACTGTTGTGCTGATTTTGATGGTTCGATACCAAGAGACATGGTTCTCAAGGGCTCGCAAATTTGGTTTACTGCTCAGACTGAATCATATGGAAGGGAATTGTATAGATTCAACCTTCAACTGGGAGGTGGCTTATTCTTGGTAAAAGACATTAATTCTGGCGTAGAAACTAGTAATCCTTTGTACTTGACACATGGGTCTGGTGGACTGTATCTATCCGCAGATGACGGTGTTACTGGACAGGAGCTTCATTTTTCATTGGGCGATGCATTTACGACTAACCTAGTAAAGGACATCTGGCCAGGTACTGATAATTCCAGTAATCCGTGGCATTTTACTAAATTCGGGAGTAAATTGGTTTTCTCAGCTGATGATGGGGAGAATGGCAGAGAATTATGGATAACCGACAATACTGAAGCAGGCACGTACATGATTAAAGACATCAATCCCGGAAATAACTCAAGTAACCCTAGTGGTTTCTACGGAGGGAGCATGGCCTCCTCCGCCAACGACGAGGGGAGAGATAATCCAGATATGGAGGTTTACAACGGTGAGGTGTATTTCATTGCGGACGATGGAGTACATGGAAAGGAGCTCTGGAAGACAGATGGGACTGAAGAGGGCACAGTCATGGTGAAGGATATTGCCCAAGGGAATAATAGTAGTATATGGTTCACTGGAGGATTGGCGGTTAAGGAATGGACTACTGTCCATCAGGGTATGCTTTATTTCGTAGCGGATGATTTCATCCATGGACCTGAATTGTGGAGAACTGATGGGACTTCTGTAGGTACACAAATGGTTGTAGACTTCAACAATGGCTCCGATGGTAGCTGGCCATGGCAATTTAATTCCGTAGGTGACAAATTATATTTCTCAATGTGGGACGGTGATCAAAGACAGTTGTGGTACTATTGGGATAATCCTGGTCCAGTCATTACCTGACCCATTGCCTCCGAAATGAGTCTGATTCGGAGGAACTTCTAAGAGTCCTTGTCAGCCTAGCATTAGTATGAAGATAAGGACTGCATTCATGGTGATGATTTTCTGTAGTTCAGCACTATCTGGATGTACTGGTAATGATTCAGAGAAAGATGACAGAATAGAAGCACTAGAAATAGAGTTATCGGAATCAATATCCGATCATGACTCTTCATTAGGCCAAATCTCCACTTTGGAGGCCGCGTTGGCCGAATCCGTCACATCATTGGAAGTTCTTGAAAACACAGTGTCTAATCTGACAACTACGATTTCCGGATATGAAGAAGACATATCATATCTGATCGACCAAAGGGATGTTTTACTCCATCAACTGAATGTTTCTGAAGGAAATAACTCAATCATATCAGAGCAAATATTCGCACTAGAATCTGAAATTGGAGACTTGGAAGATCAGTTATTGGGGTTAAACTCAGAATTGACGCAAAAAGAGAGTCAAATTACCAATCTTGAAAATACTATTTCCGCCCTTGGGTACACTATGTCGCAACTAACTCACACAATTTCTTACAAAACTGAAAGTTGCCCTCTTGGTAATCCAGGATATTTCATGGATATTGGATTTGACGATGGCCAGGGACTTGGAATAAATGATGATGGTAAAGTTACCTTCGAAGAGGTTCAAACTACGGTTGGCGAATGTCCGGGGGATTTCGGCATGGTATACAATCAGACGACCAGAGAACACAACTGGGCCCAACAAAGAGTCGTAGAAATGGGTGGAGTACTGTACTTCATAGCAGATGATGGCGATTCTGGATGGGAACTGTGGAGGAGCGATGGTACCGTTTCTGGTAGCTACATCGTGAAAGACATCAGGGGAGAGGAGTGTGAAACTATTCAGAATGCAACGACGGGTGAGGATGAGGAGTCATGTACCAACCCTAGCTCCGTATGGGATAGAACTCATGATGGAGTTTTTATGCCTGCGGAGATTGTTGCAGGAAATGAAAAAATATTCTTCACGGCATATAATCAGTGGAGAGACAATACATGGTCCGCTGCTGACCTATGGGTTAGCGACGGGACAGAAGAAGGGACTCAACTGGTCAAAGATCTATGGCCGGGATGGGACTACTTTTGCTGTGGCCAAGAGTTCGATTATGTTGGTATCAGCAATCTGTTAATCATCCCATCTAGTGGAAATAATCCAGATAGAGTCCTTTTTTCTGGTTTACAGGCTACATACACGAACAATGAAGATGGTAGTGGTACCGGTCCCACTGGCGAGGAGCTTTGGTTGAGCGATGGGACAGAAGCAGGAACACAGTTGGTTGCAAACATAAAACCAGAAACACATTCATGGACATATGGAGATACAACTTATTGTTGTGGCGATTGGAACGGATCGATGCCAAGAGACCTGGTTCTAATTGGGGAACAGGCATGGTTCACTGCTGAGACCGATGACTATGGTAGGGAGCTCTACAGATATTCCTTGGGTAATTCCTTCGGTGTCGGGAGTGGGCATTATCTCGTTAAAGATATAATGCCAGGGTCCACAACAAGCAATCCAAGTGAGCTCACGAAAGGATCTGGGGGATTGTTCCTATCTGCTGACGACGGAGTTCACGGGCAAGAGTTATACTTCACTCTTGGGGATATTTTCACAACAAATATAGTCAAAGACATCTGGCCTGGTGAGAACAACTCAAGTAGTCCAATGTGGGTAACTAAACTGGGAACTAAAGTGATTTTTTCAGCTGATGATGGGACCAATGGAAGAGAGCTTTGGATAAGTGATAGTACCAATTCTGGAACATTTATGATCAAGGACATCAATCCCGGAAATAACTCAAGTAACCCCACTGGTCCAATGAAAGAAATGGATGGCTTCATTTATTTCTCAGCAAATGATGGTGTCCATGGATATGAACTTTGGAGGACCGATGGTACTGAAGCGGGAACTACAATGGTTAAGGATGTTCGACAGGGTGAAAATAGTAGCCTAGACTGGGGATCTACCGCCCATTGGCATGGGGAGTATGCCCTTGCTCATGGTGATCATTTGTATTTCTCAGCGAATGATGGGGAAAATGGAGAGGAGCTTTGGAGAACGGATGGGACAGAGGCAGGAACTAGTCTGATTGTTGATGCAAATCCGGGCGAAACAGGGAGTTGGCCATGGTGGTTCATAGCATCGGGAGATAAAATCTATTTCACATCCTGGGATGGGGATCAGAGGCAACTTTGGCACTATTGGGACAACCCAGGTCCAGTCATTTCTGTGTGAATTTACAAGAAACATAATTCTCATAAGTCCACCTTCGTTGGAGTAGTAAGGTTCCGATGCGGGTTGAGCAGGATGTTAAACTAACTTTTGATGATGTATTGATTAGACCTAAGCGCAGTACATTGATTTCAAGATCGGATGTAACTTTGGTAAGGAATTTCAAGTTTCGGCATTCAGATGCGACTTGGGAAGGAGTCCCCGTAGTCGCCGCGAATATGGATACTACGGGCGTATTCGGCGTTGCTGAAGTCCTGCAGAAGCATCGAATGCTGACTTGTCTGCAGAAATTCTACTCAACTAGGCAATGCTCTGAAGCTTGGAAAAACGGCGTGGATCCAAAATTTGTGGCCATTACATGCGGTTCGACTGAAGATAGTCTGGAGCTTCTGAAAAAGAAGATGGGTACAAGTGAGGGACTCTCCATGATATGTGTAGACGTTGCGAACGGTTACAGGGAGGTCTTCTTGGAGTTCATCAAGGATGTAAGGAGGAATTTCCCAGATTCAATAATTATTGCTGGGAATGTCGCTACCAGAGAGATGACCGAGGCACTGATTCTCGCAGGCGCTGATGTAGTCAAGGTGGGGATAGGTCCCGGTTCAGTGTGCACTACCAGAAAGGTTGCAGGAGTGGGATATCCTCAGCTTTCTGCTATCTCTGAATGTGCGGATGCGGCTCATGGCCTGGGAGGCCATGTGATGGCAGATGGCGGTTGCTCATCGCCCGGAGATATTGCCAAGGCCTTCGCCGCTGGAGCTGATTTCGTAATGTTAGGGGGGATGTTGGCCGGTCATGACGAGTCTGGGGGTGAGCTGGTAGAGGGAGATAATGGAAAAATGTACAAGTCTTTCTACGGAATGTCGTCTGCTAAAGCCATGCAGGAATATTATGGGGAAATTGCCAAGCATCGCGCTCCCGAAGGAAAGGAAGTTAGGGTCCCATATAGAGGAAGTCTTGAAGAGACTGTTCAGTCAATTCTGGGAGGGGTTAGATCGGCTTGCTCATATGTCGGAGCTAGGAGGATAAAGGACCTTCCAAAGTGTACTACTTTTAT
>DANW01000004.1 GCA_002501605.1 Euryarchaeota archaeon UBA28 | reverse complement strand
TGCATGGGGGAGGCCCGCATAAGAAAGAGGAAACCTGTCCGCCATAAGCAGATGAGGGATGCTGAGAGGGAGCTCGGTGAGTCGATGGGACTGCAAGTCGATATGTCATCCGCATTCATAGAGCTCGCTCATTTTGAGGGCAATGACATACTTATTCTAGACCGGGAGATAGTCGCCATGAGGATTGAAGTCTCTGGGTCGATGGCGTGGGTCCCAACTCTCAGGGGGATAATAAAATGGCAGACGGAGAGGAGCTGGGCGGCTGTCGATAAGGGGGCCATCCCTTTCCTGATGAACGGTGCAGACTGTATGGGGGCTGGAATCCACATCGCGGACCCCTCTATCCCTACGGGTGGCTTTGTATGGATTAGGGATCAGGATACAGGGGCGCCATTGGCATCTGGAATCGCCCTGGTGGATGGCGACGAGATGATGGAGATGACCAAGGGGAAGGCTATCTCAACCATTCATTGCGTAGGGGACGATCTCTGGGCAGTAGAGACATAGGACCTCATCCTTGATGAGGGAGGACAAGTACGCGACATCGTGCGCGCCCCAGCCATACTCCTTTCGCTCCTCATCCTAGTGCCAACCTTAGTTGTGGCTGCTGAGGGCGGTGTGAATGAGGAATCCTCCCTTGTGGGGACAGACATAGATGGCATCAGTCATGAAATTATCACAACGGGGGGCGTCCCATTTGACATCTCCGTTAGGCTGTCCGAGGAAGCCGGTCAGAATGGTACGACTGTCGACTGGGTGACTCAGATTTGTATCAATTCTGGTGTCTGCCATCCACCAGCTAGTCAACCTCTGGAGAAGGACGAATCTGGATACTGGACCGGCACAGTCATCCCCGATGAATCAGCAACTTATCTCAATTGGAGGTTTGTGCTGAATTATGAGGACGAATCGAAGTCCATCATTCCAGAGTCCGGATGGGGTTGGAAGGTTTGGTCCGACTGCTGGTATGACAACGGTACTTGGGGAGGGACATCGACGGAATGCCAGGAAGACGACGAGTCCCTGCCCTGGATTTCAGCACCCCTGTTAGCGACCTCTATGGCTATGGCAGCATTGATGTCCAGACGCAACTAGGAACCTCCGTGTCCGGCGACGGTGATGGCTCAGGTTTCATCAATCTGGAGTTCTTTGAGATGGACTCTGAGCTGATGTCAGAACGAGCGAATGAGTTCTATGATCTGATGAGGAAGAGACGTACCACAAGGCACTTTTCAAACCGGGATGTTCCTAGGGGGCTCATTGAGAGGGCTATCCTGACAGCCGGCACAGCCCCTTCAGGGGCGCACCTTCAACCATGGACCTTCGTGGCGGTATCTAACCCTGAGATAAAGTGGAGGATAAGGGAGGCGGCGGAGGAGCAGGAGAGGAAGACATACTCTGAGAGGATGCCAGAGTCATGGGCAGAGGTGCTGAGGCCACTGGGTACCGATCATGTCAAGGAGCACATTACCGATGCCCCATGGCTCGTGGTTCTCTTCAGACAGAGCAAGAGGGAAAGGGAAAACGGCCAGTGGGCCCCGACATACTATTCCCAGGAGTCCTGTGGAATCGCTGCCGGACTTTTCCTAGCCTCAGTTCACAATATGGGACTAACCACCCTCACTCATACCCCATCTCCAATGGGCTTTCTCAGGGAGATACTTGAGCGTCCCGAACACGAGCATGCCATGCTACTCCTTCCTGTCGGGTTCCCAGCGGATGAGGCAAAGGTCCCTGACCTTAAGCGGAAGGAGCTGCATGAATTCTCGGAATTCATAGAATGAGCCCAAGCCCTAAATGATTAAGAGACAGGCTTGTGGCGCCCGGCCCATGACCAAGTGGATCAATGCAATGACTGAGATTGGAATGACGAGAATCAGGATGGATGCTATTTGCGCCTATCAATCGATAAAGGGCGAAGACGGAGACTCCGAATCTCTTCTTATTTACACAGCGGACAATACTCTGTTTGAGATTATTGAGAATTCAGAAGAGATTGCCGGGATCTTGGACTCAAACTTCGAGTTTCAGAACTAGCTTTCGGCTTCTCCTGAAGGTGCCATGAACACCAGTGCCACTCCGGATCCAACGATTAGAACACCTCCTATCCAATCGGAAATCCCTAGTGTCTCGTTGAATAGGGTGAATCCATAGAACGTGGCAACTATAACGGTCAGGTAAGAGAATGCGCTCACCCATGCGGCATTCGCTCTGTGGTATGCCATGGTAATTCCCACCTGTCCGCCTCCAGCTCCAACTCCGATCCCTACCAGAGCAGCAAGAGTCCTCCAGTCCAGGTCGAAGATATCAGGAAGGGCTTGTAGCATACTGCCAGCGACCGAGAAAGCGGCAAACCAGAATACGACAGAAGACACCGAATCAGTATTCCTGAGCTCCCGGACATACATGTATGCCATCGCGGCGAAGAAACCCGACCCCAGTGCCAGAAGAGCATCTGGATTCACACTTGAGAGATCTGGAGATACGATTAGCACGATACCAGCGAAAGCAGTTGCGACTAGGATAACAACAACGGGCTCAACCCTTTCGCTGATTACCCTCCCAGAAAGAAGTGCCACAAAAAGTGGGGCAGTGTATTGGAGGGTTACTGCCTGCCCTATTGGAATTCTTCCGAGGGCAGTGAAGTAGAGTATCATGGCAGTAAGGCCGACAACACACCTCAGTAGCATGGTCCTCTTGTCAACGACTCTAAGGGAGACTCCCCGGCTGGCAGCAAAAACAGCCACTACGAAGGCTATTACTGCCGATCTGACCATGATTATCATCCAGACATCTGCATGAAGGCTCGTCCATTTGACCAAAGCGTTCATGGTCCCGAAGCTGAGGCTTCCGAATATCATCCAGAGAACTGCTATCTTGGGCGAATCGCCCGGTGTGATATAAGCTCGGCTAGTCACCGATCCGTTCCGAGTCATTCTCTCAGGCCCCAACGTCTCTCAAGAACGGAGACCACATCTCTGTAGTCCTGCCCTCCGGAACTATTCGGCTCGTGTAGATGAATTGGGACCCCATGGCTTGGCGCCTCAGCTAGTCTGATGTTCCGTCTGATCGCTGGTTCTACCATGAGCTGGGGAAAGGCTTCACGAAGCTCAGAAGCTACTTGTTGGTTCAGTGTGGTAGGGGCATGCATAGTCATCAGAACCCCATCTACCCCTAATGACGGATTCAGGAGTGCTCTGACTTCCCTCACGGTTCCCGAGAGGAGGGCGAGCCCTTCCAGAGCGAAGTACTCAGTTTGTACGGGTACGATAATCCCATCACTCGCAACCAAGGCGTTCACAGAGACAATCCCCAACGAGGGGGGCGTGTCAATAAGAATGAGGTCGTAGTGGGGAAGTAGTGGGGACAGCGCCTCACTAAGCCTCCTCTCCCTACCTAACTGGCGGAGCATCTCTTGCTCAAGACCAATCAGTGTCTTGTCACCAACGATCATGTGGACATTATCTACAGCAGTGGCATGTCTGGCATTTACTGCGGTTTCTGGGTTAAGTATCAGGTCCCTTGTCGTCGTCTTTACTCTGCTCTTGTCCACTCCTAGGCCAGTGGCACAGTTGCCCTGCGAATCTGCGTCCACAACAAGGATCCTATACCCCCTCAACCCCAGTTGGGAGGCGACATTTATCACTGTCGTAGTCTTTCCAACACCTCCTTTCTGGTTAATCACCGTCACTACCCTAGCCCTACCCTCCGGCGTCGGTAGAGACATTGGCAACTCCATAGGACTAGAGGCCTTCTTGGTTCGAACGCTTTCTACCGAATCCAGTATTGGAGAACCTGCAATCTCCTCACTCTCAGTGAACTCGACGTCTACTATCAACGGATCCTTATTCGAAGCTGATTGAGGTCCTGGGCCATCTTCCACGAGCGCCTTTGGCGCTCGATAGGCCATTCAAGCTGTCGATGTAAATTCAGAACAGAAGCGGTTTCCAACATACCTAGTTAGAGCTCGAAGTTAGGATCCATCCAGCCATTCTAGAACTCTCAGCGTCCATTGCGAAACGGAGTGAGCGATCTACCCCATCACCGTCATTCCAGGATCTCTCTCCTATTAGAGCGACCCTCCCATCCCCAATTCCACCGGGAAGAGAGGAAATTAAGTCGTCTTGTGTGGAAGTGAAAAGATAACCGAGCTCGACATCAGTGAACCAAGATCCCTGCTCGCCCTCGATCATGTTATTCAGGTCCGAGTATCGGAAATCATCCAGGAGCCTTCCTTCCAAGAGAGACATGGTGTGTGTGTCTGGGACCGCGTCCCTGTCCCATGAGGATGTCCCGGAGTCGTACTGACCGTCCTCAATCAGCTCGCATGACTCTCCAGACTGCCTCACCTTGGTCCAACCAGACGCATCATTTTCCATGACCCAAGACATGTTCCACTCTGGCGATCGGGTTGGCTGGGACCAGTAAGCCTGCCATATGTAGCCCGTCGACTCCAGTGCGTTGGATGCCCCGCTACTTGGATAATTCTCCAGAGTACACTGTATTGCTTCTTCCAGATTGAAATCTCTGACTTCAGACTCATCCGGCATTGCTGAAATCCACTGTCTTTGAGATGAGCTACTAGGCTTGTCCTCACCTGGCCCAGGTCGGCTATCATAAGTTGAGTACCACTCAATATTCTTGCTACCAGATGAGCTGGTTAGCTCGGACATAGTCATCGATATCTCCAGCCTTCCCTCTGGAAGGGACATTGCCGCAGTTCCGGCTATCAGTCCGCAGTTTGCTGTCTCGAGACTCTTATCCAGTCTCAAGTCCACAGTTTGTTGGACGGGCCATGGGTTCCCGCTCTTAACTAGTAGATTTATCCTAGCATGTCCAAGGCAGTCTTGTATGTCCTGGTTCCACATCTCGATTTCATATACATGCCCGAAGTCACCGGTCTTCTTTTCGGAGCCCACAGTCCACCTCCACTCCGATGACCAGGTTGGATCGTCAGTCCAGCTACTGCCCTCCCTTAGCACTAGGTCACCAAATACCTCATGCAACTCTATAGGGGTTAGTGGGAGTAGGAGCGGAGATATGCCACTTATCCCAGATAGCTCCTCCAAATCATAGATTATCGCCCTTACTGCAGACAAATCGCCATTATTGTCCGTGAAATCGACATGTAGGTCTGATCTGATACCCTCTTTTGATGTAATCTCAACCCATTTCTTTGAAGTGATATCAGCCGTATTATCTGGTAGACTAACTCTTCCACCACAATCCCCGCTACTAGTGAATCTCCTGAATGTCAGGTCCATATCCAGATCATAATCAAGGGTCTGCTCGGCGGATAGATGGTCTCTACCATATGCATCAGGCGAAGCGACGGCACCAACGAACTCTTGGTCAGATGAGTGTAGAATATCCGCTAGAGAACCCTTCCTCATCACGGAGGACCCTTGGCCCGATACAATGTCTACCGAAATCTCGTCGCAAATCTCATCCAGTGCGCTAGGAGACGTCGAACCTCGAACTAGATCTATCATCTCGTCACCGACTATACTTATTGAACCATCATCAATCGAGAATGTCATCTGATCGCCATAGCGCAGCTGTCTTGCTTGGAATGATGAGTCTGCAGAGAGGATATAGAATGCGCCAGCCCCAGCAATCATTATGGCCACCGCAACTGCAGTAATCGGCTTCCAATTCTCAAATAGGACATCGAATGATGGCAGTACAATAACCATTGAAGA
>DANW01000005.1:7848-10921 GCA_002501605.1 Euryarchaeota archaeon UBA28 | reverse complement strand
CTAGGCTGTATGGTGTGATAGTAGGTCTCGGTCTCTCCCAGAGAGATGTCAACCAACCCGGTTAAGATGTGAGTGTAGCAGATAGTGAATTTTCCGTTGTTGTTTTGATCGGAGCACTTGTGGTCATCAGACCAAGCTATGTGTGCGCCCGATCCCAGATCATTCGCAAATGCAGGGGGCTGTCCTAAATCAGGGGATGCAGGAGAATTGGGACCGAGTTTGTTCGATGACCAAGAGGTAACCGGTATTACCTCCCATTCATCCAAAACGGACGAAGCCAGGGAATTCAATGGGAAGCCGTCTGGGTGGGAGTTGTGGGTATGATTGAGTCTCGCATACATCACTGCCTCCATCTGACTCTCGTTACTGTTGTCGAGCCATGACAGGTGAACGTTGTCAAAGTCGTCAGTCAATATGGCCGGCATGTGTGAGTTTGCGCCATAGGGCCTGTTAGAGTCCACTCCCCCGAGGCCTTCGACGGTCGAGATTGCTGAATCCGTGATCTGCTTAATTCCGAATGTCGGGAGTCCCTCTTCGACTCCATCCCACTCTCCAACTCCTTGTAATCTCAGTCTGGTGTAGTATACCTCGTAGTTCACGTCTATCTCGAATCCGTAAGCCCTTCCATCCATCCAAGCAAGATGGGTGTTCCCAGATGTGTCCACTGCTATCGCTGGATGTAGGCTGAATGCATCATTCAGTGTGATTCTAGTGTCATTGACTACGACTAGGTGTCCGTAGCCGAGCTCGTCCAGAGAGGGTCCTAGGTCCTCAGTGTAAGTGTCCGCTTGGGTGTCCACTATCGTGCCTGAGTCACCTTTCTGCCAACCTGGAGGAGGACTTTCTAGAAGCGCCCTTGGATCTAGCACGGTCATGAATATCTCCCTGGAGTTGTTTGTTGCTAGGTACACCAATGCTTCCACCATCAGCTGTAGCTCAGCGGCGCTTGAAGCACCAGTTGGGAAGCTGTACATCTGACCTCCTGCGTCGGTTAGTCTGACACTGGTACCCGGACAGTTCCTTGATGAGGATGAGCTGACTATACCATTGGGGCATTGAGCTAGGTCTTTCATGGATGAGCCGACATCTTCGTTATTCTGTGCCCAAAGTGGGGTCGGAATGACTCCGGCATTCACACAGGCATCGTGAGCCTCGAGGATTGTATTCGTATCTTGGGAGTCCCAACCCGTGCCGTCATAGGGGGGTTCATCGGATACGGGGATGATAATCTTGGTCGCATTTGGGTTCCACTTGTGATCTAACTGGGTAGGTGGGTTTCCTGGTACGTTTCCTTGAGCGTCCTTCCATGACAGGCAGGCCCATGTACTCGAAGGTCCCCAAGATTCAGAGCCAACTCCTCCTCCATCGTAGTTTATTGTCAGGGCTCCGCCATTCATGATTACGCCATTCAGCTTCCTGATTCCTCCGCTGTCATCACCAGGAACTAGTCCAAGTGGAGTTGCCCTTGGTCCCTGAGAGCCGCTTCCACCTGTTTGGTAAGCTGTCGCACAGTTACCGGAAGTAGCTGCCGAGACGCTTGTGTGTCCACCTATTCCATAAAGGGTCTCGTAGACGGTCATGTTGGCCCTGATTAGTAGGGGCTTCAAACCTTGGAAATAGGAGCCACTCACGAAATTACCTCCGTAAAATACAACGCACATGTCAGCCCACTCTGCGAGCATAGACCCCGATGTATCGATTGGAATCACCATTTCGACCTTTCCGCCCCTGGTATCGTCCCATACCACTTGAACGAAGTCATTCAAATCGATCGCTATGTCAGGGTGTCCCTTGTGACCGATAATTGGTGTGAGCAGTGTCTCTCCGACAGCGAACTCCACTGTTCTTGAGATTACGTCTGGATCTAGCATTGCATAGTATATCTGTGGTTGCTGGTAAAATTTATCCAAGGGCTCGTAAGAGTCCTGCCAGACTATGTGAGGATCGTTTGCTGAGTCAACGTCGATCGCGGGCCAGTCCCTATTTTGTGGATGAGATGAAACTTCGAAATCATTGATGATTGTGAGTGCTGAGTCGGTCGATTGGTCCCCATTCTGATCGTCTAATGAAGGATCGATGAGCGTGTACATTATCGTCCATTGCCCCGCTTTGTCGGTCCATGTGATATGTACCATGTCATTGTGGTCGACTCTGATATCTGGGTGCCAAGCTCTGTGTGCCCCCGCATTGGAGATTTTGGTATCATCAATCAGCACCTCTCCTCTGGGATCTAACATCTTGTAATACAGGTGCTGTGTATTTCTGCTCCAGACAAAGTGAGTGTTTCCCTGAGAGTCGGCGTCTACAGAAACCATCCTGTCACTGAATGCGCCATCGGGGGTAACTTCGATTGCATCTGTCATTACTACCTCGCTAGCAGAGGCATTTGGGAAGCTGATTCCTGCGAAAAGACTCACGACCATCAGCATAACCATTGCAATACTACTTCTCTTCTTTGACCTGTACATATCCGACCACCCGGTGATTATCTGCGAGCTTTTCAGATATATTGCATACTTAACCTACACGGATAGCGGTCACTTCTGATTAAGCTCGATATTGTACACTATGCCCAGTCTGCTGGATCAAAATCTCTTCCAAAACCACCTGTCTCGTCAGTATCCACTTCCCTTGGCTCATTGGCCGACGGCTTGGACTTCCTAGTCGAAACCTGGCCTTTCTTCTTGTTCCAGTCATCGACAGGACCGGGTTTGCCAGAGCCGGTACCGAAGAGGAACTTGATTCTGTGAATAAGAGAGAGCTTGGTGAGCCAGACTCTTCTCATGGTGTGCATGAACTCGTTCTGTGTGAGTCCATCCAACCAGATTGGCCTGGAGAGGTTGAAGGCCTGTAGTGGGCCGGGGACTTCGTCCACCTTTGACCCGACGTGGAGTACCCAATCGAGGTCTGCCCTAGTAAGGTCCAATCGAGTATCGTGTAGCCATTTCTTCCATTCATCGGAGTTTTCTTCGGAGTATTCTTTCATCTGCTCTTGTTGTCCCTCATCCACCCTAGTTACAGAGTATACAAGAATAAGGGATCTGTTCTTTGGAATTACCACGTTAAACAGGTG
>DANW01000005.1:0-7454 GCA_002501605.1 Euryarchaeota archaeon UBA28 | reverse complement strand
TCTCTGGCCTCCAGCTTCTCACTCTGGAGCCATTCTCTGACTGCCTGGGCGGCATCTCTCTTATTCACGCTCAAGCGAGGAGCTTGTCCTATTTGAGAGCCACTAATTCAGGAACAATGGAATTGATTAGCTTGTTCAGTAGCTCCCCGTCTTCCGAATGAGCCAAACGTCGCCTTCTCAGTGACATCCTGAAGTCTGTGAATAGATCGTAACCCTTGAGCATTACTAGATTGGAAAAATGGAAGATTATTGAGATGAGGAAAACGAAGACCACGAAAGATATGAGAAACTCTGCTCCGTCGACCGAACTCTGCAGGGCTTGGTAAGCAATAATTCCTCCAACCAGTGGCCATATGGTTAATGGAGAAAAGAACCCAGCGAACATGTGGTAAGTTGTTCTAGCATCAACTCCCTCATCGGTGTTATCTCCTAAATACCTAGCAATAAGGGCCTGAATTCCAGTTGAGGGGATGGATAGTGGTGAAGCGCCTATCATCAATAATGCGCCAATAATCCCATTCAAGTACTGAACCTTGCTTTCTATAGTAAAATCCTTGGAAATGGATCTCCCATCGAGTTGATTTGAATGAAGGATGTTTTCCGCTCGCTTGGATTTTTTCAGCATTTGTGGATTCTCTTTGACCTTGAGAGTGTCACGGATTTCTCTAGCGGCCTTTACCTCCTCCGAGTATGCCGTTAGCTTCTCTCCTCTAGCCAAGGAACTGAGGTGTCCAAGGAGGAGCCATGCCCTGTAAGTTTCCCAATCTGGTGCATCTGGGGTGATGGGGACCAATCGCCGGTATAGCTCGTCCCTGAGTTCCAATACTGTTTCTTCGGGGGGCTCTGACCAATCGCCCTGAATTAGGCTAGCAGAATGAATTGGGTCCTCTATTACTGGAATCTGTAACGGTTCTGGGTACTCAACGTAAACATCGGTACGGAACCAATGGTGGCATCTGAAGTGGAGGCCTACAGGTTGGATGGTCGGTGGGAGGAGTTCCTTTGCATCGGCGATAGATGCTGCGTTCAATGAGAATCTCAGTGCTCCTGTTCTCAGGCGGTGGAGCTTTGAGTCCTGATGCGATTTTCCCTCTGGCATAACAACTGCTCCATGGCCACCTGCTATGCAGTGTGACATTGTCAACAGTGTACGATGGTTGATTGATTTGGAATACTCGGGGCCGACGATTCCAGAAGCCTGTTCTGCTCGCCTTATTACGGGTTGGTTTCCCATTCTCCTTGTGATCCAACCTATGAGTGGCATGGTTGCGAGATCGTGCCTGCCCATGGTGATGGGTCTTTTGTCCTGTGAGAGTATTATCGTTAGTGGGTCAACTAGTCCGTTGATATGCATTGAAGTGTAGACTCTGCCTCCTTTGCTATTGATTGGATGCTCTTCCTCTTTATTCCTGAAGATATATGACTTCGAAACCTTGGCTAGAGTCTTGATTACTGCCCATGCAATCCTGCTACCGGGGTGCTCCCCTGTATGATCCCATGGAACTTTGTCCAGTTTCTTGGGATTAATTTTCAACGCCCCACTAGACAGTACGGGGTCTATGTCGGGGGCCTCCAGAGAGTCGCTCACGATGTGGTCAGACAGGGTATCAGTTGAGAAAGCACCGATTCTAGATTATACTCATGGATATCCTGTCCGCCAGCTCTGAAGCATCTTTATTGTCGAGTCTCCCAGTGGGCCACGTCAGTTCGTGGTTCGAGTCAGAATATTTTGGTATGATATGGAAATGAACGTGAAAAACAGTTTGACCTGCCTCAGAGCCGTTATTTTGTACGATATTGTAACTAGTTACTCCCGTGACCTCTAGAATCGATTTACTGATTTTGGCCAGTGCCTTTCCAAGTTCTGAAGCTGATTGCTGTGAAAGCTCGTGTAACGAGGAGGCTGGTTCCTTTGGGACGACTAATGTGTGGCCGTACGATGCGGGGTTGATGTCCAAGAAAGAGTAGACGTATTCATTCTCAAATATCTTGAATGAGGGGATCTCTCCTTCGATAATTCTAGTGAAAAGTGATTTTTCGTCTTTCATTCTTCTTCCTCTTGGGAGGATATCGCTTCGGCTATGGCCAAAAGCCCTTCCACATGCAATGCAGAGACTAGCTCGGTATTCATTCTCCTTGAGGGGTCAGTTACTCTAATTCCAGAGGCAGATATCTCATTTATACTGGCCTGAACCACTGCTAGAGAGGATTGGTCGCTGTTTCCCTCGATTATCCTCATCGCCGTGGAGATCGCCTTTGCAGCATGTCCGACCGGGCTTCCTTCAGGAGAGAACAGCGCCTCTATTCTGGATTGAGCCACTGACAGTTCCTCTTCCATCCTTGCGGCTCCTCCGAAGAGGGATGTTGAGGCCCATTCAGCGGCATTTTTGCCTGCTTCAGATCCGGTTACTAACTCCTCGAGCATTAGATTGCCAGGCAGGGGATGGCTTCCATGCATGCCAGTAAATGCGGAACGACCTGCGGCATACAGTCCAGTATACCACATCTTCCCAGAATCAAAAACGGCCCTACCGTGTGCATCTACTGGTATCCCCCCTGTGGTGGCAACTATGGTGGGGGAAAGTGGTATCACATCTGTTTTGACATCGAGTCCTGTCCTATTGAGAACCTTAGCGATAGTGCCTTCGAACCATCCCTCGGATGATTTCTCCATAGATCTCATATCAAGTACGCAGGATTCTCCATCCATGACTTCCGACGGCTCTGCGTCCTCCCCTGAGTCTTTTCGAATTCTCCCCCCTGATCCCAGAATGTCGATGGGCAGGACTGTTCCAGTACCGGCAACTGTCAGAGCGTGCATCGGGAATGAGGACATCCCTCCTAGCTTTATTCCGGCTGCATGGGATATCGCAAGACCGTTTCCTGCGCCATGAGATGGGGTCGACCAGATTCCCTGATACCCTTGAGAGGCGACTATGACGGTTTTGGCTTGGATAGGGATGATGTCACCCGATTCAATGTCTAGTGCAATTATTCCTCGTACCTGGTTGTTGTCCATGACTAATGTGACAGGGAGAAGGTCTGACCTTCTGTTTATCTTACGCTTCATGGTCTGTTCTTCGAGAGTCCTCGTTACTTCCCTCACAGTGCTGTCTCCGCAACCTGCAACTCTGGCGATACTATGTCCTGGAAGTTGGGAGAGGTGTGGGGACCCATCAGCTGATCTCCTGAGGACCAACCCCCATCTTTCCAGCTCGGCTAGGTTTTCCACTGCCGATGAGCATATCCTCGTGGCTGCCTCTTGGTTTGTTGTTTCGCCCCCCGCTGAGATGGTATCCTGGATGTGTGAAGAGGCCGTTGTCTCATTCAATGAGGCCGCGAGGCCGGATAGTGGGGGATGTCCTGAAGCTGCCCCAACCGAAGACTCGGAAACCAGTAGAGGTTTCGCTCCGGCGTCTGACGCTGATATGGCCGCTCTCAGGGCCGCAGGCCCATCACCCAGTACTAAGACATCCCACGACTCCATGCCTATCGGCTCTTCCACAGGGAAAGGTGTCATGAATATGACGCTCGATGCACTTGGGTTAATTCTGCCTATCGCTCAGGGGAATTGCTATTCTCCTGACTGCCTCAGCGGCTTCAGTCATGCGTACTGCGGCACTTTCAGGATTGACTCCGGTTGTCAATGAAGTCTGGACTACCATCGAGGACAGGGTCTCGCCGGACTCACCCTTCAGAGTCACTTGAACGGGGTGTGGGCCTGACTCGGAATCCGGCCACGCTATGCCTATCCATAGCACGACTGCATTGTCTAGCATCCTCATTAGTTTGGTGACCTTGTCGATTTTCTCATCTTTGATGGTTAGGGGGTGTGGTGTTGCCGGCGCACTGATTCTCAGGCTTTGGTGTGCTGGCTCTCCTTTGGCGACTATTATGTCGAGTTCGAATGTCTTGAGGGTTTCAGTGTGATTGTGAATCATAACGAAGAGTTCCCCCTGCCCCTCTGAGCACCTAGGAGGGAGGTCTAGGTCAAGCCTCCACGAGTCAAGATCTTCTCCCTGTATCCCAGAAACAGAGTCATGAAGTCTGTCAATTAGCCTGAAGAGTCCTGGCTCCCATGCCCTGGTGTGTGCGAGCAGTTTGCTCAGTGAAGAGGCGTTGAATTTTTGTGATGGGTCGAAGAGCGCGTCTGTGGCAGTTATCTTGAATACCGATTTTACCTCTGAAATCATTCTGTTCTGATCTATAATCCCTCTTTGTTCCCAGTGGATTGCCTGTAGTGTACGCTCGACAGCTGAATTGGGGGTCTGGCCCGTCCTAACGCTGAACTCCAATGAGTCGAGCCACTCATCCCAGAGATCGCTTGTCTCAGGATCCAGATGTGCCTTCATAGAGTCTGTAAACACCGATTTGAGTATGCTGTCGTGCAGTGTTGGAGCATGCAAGGAGAGTAGAGTGAAGTTATTTGACCTCATTGGGATGCTTCCTTCGAGCTTGAGCGAGTTGAGTATGCAGACTGTGCCGAAAAAGGCCCCTGCTGCCATTAGGGAGGGGGCTAGGACTGCACCTGGATTCAGTCTCATCAGGGCGTATAGTGATGCCACGCCAAGAATTGCCGATGCTAGCCTCAGCCTCTCCCTTATTCCCCTGTCCCTCAGAGTGCTGATTATTCTCTCGGATCCTGGATACGATCCCTTTGACTTGTGCCCCTCCACTGTTAGTGATAGTCTGTCTCTGGCCACCATCGATGAGAACCATGAGGCCATATTGGTCGGGATGTAAAGGATTGAGATAGCAGTGAACAGACCGATGCTCAACTCAATCGAGGAGTATTCCCACCCAACCAGCAGAACTGCACAGGAGACGGTGGCCATTGCGGGAAGGGTGAGTCTGATCTCTGAGGTAGTTCTAATCGAGGAAAGCCAGACCCAAAACCTCCTTCCAGCATCCCTCCTGGCAATCATCCTAGAGAGGGCTCTTTCGTTCCTAGCTCCAAACCCACTGTCCTCCCCATACGGGGTCGGCAGTGGAGAGAGGGGGTCCTCCATGTACCGTGTGAAGAGTTATCGTGCTTGATGGCATCGGAGGATAGGAGGTCAGAAGGGGTATTTTCTTCGCTAGACTTCTTGAGGGGTAGGCTTTGCGGGATACGGGCGTGTAGCATAGCCTGGATAATGCACTGGCCTCCTAAGCCAGGGACCGCGGGTTCGAATCCTGCCGCGCCCGCCACTGGAAGAATGCTGAATTCTATGTGAAGGCCAGTCCGTGAAGCTCGCCTGCTTCGGCGGCCCGATGGAGGAATCTCTCCAAGGGAACTCTTGCATGCATTGACCTCCGCAGGCTGGTGTCGCACTCCGCCAAGGCACCCAGGAGGTTGTCTCTGAGTGTGTCGGGTATTGCCAGCCTTCTTCCCACCAGTACGTCGTGTAATTGCTGGACGACGTCGTCAGCATCAAGGCCGTGTTCATTCATCAGACGGTCGATTTCGGCCAATGCTCCAACCAGTACTCTTTTTCTTCTGCCTCCTTTGTTCTCCCACTTCCACTCTACTACCCTTCCCCTCAGCGCCATCTCGACTAAGACTCGCCCTGTCTGAAGGGTTGTCGCTTGGACCAGCTTGTGGACAGCTGACCTATCTGCACTGAGCCCCCTGGATTCCAACATCTCCAATGTGAAGATTGCCTTTCTCAGATTTCCATCGCAAATATAGGCTACATCCTCGATGACCTCTTGGCTGGCCTCTGAGTTAGATTGCTCATTCAGAGAGTTGAGGGTATGGACGATTCTATCCCTGTCAGTAGCAGGTATCCTGATCATCCTGCTCCTGGACCTCAGCGCGTCGATAATCCTAGAAGGGGCGCGTGCCACCATGACGAACCTGGATGCGTTTCCTACTTTCTCCATCATTCTTCTGAGATAGGCCTGGCGGATGGGCCCAAGGTGATCTGCATCCTCCAGTATTATGAGTCTACTAACTGGTATCGACCCAGGTCCTGTTTCTGTCTCAAAGCCCGCAGGAGGAGCGTCGCCCCCGGGGATTTGCGCCATCCCCCTGTCGAAGGCGTCCAGACTCATTCTCCCTGCTAGGGTGTCGCTGGAACCACCGGGCCTCAGGAAGTTCTCGAATTTCGCCATTGCACCTGACTGACGCGCTAGATCTCTGCATTGTAGCACGTGTGTCGTTGATCTCCATCCGGGCCCTAGAATCTGTCTGGCTACCAGATTCCAAGACGCGGTCTTCCCCACTCCAGGGGGGCCCGTGATCAACAAGTGAGGGGGGTCTTGGCTGACTGATGCGGATTGAAGGGCGCTCCTTACTCCTTGCGGGACCGCCAGAGCATCGAAATTACTCGGAGCGTACTCGGTTAGCCAGCTCGCCATGGCCCTTCGTTGGCGTGAAGGGACTTGAACTCTCTCTCATATCGCCTTTAGCGTCTTGATGGGCCTGCCTTGGCTTCTGGGTTTGGCAAAGACCCTGTAACCACACTTGTGGCATGATTTTCCTGTGGACCCTGCTTCAATCCAGGTCAGGTGCCCACACCTGAGGCACTTGTACCTAATTTCTAGTGGATCCATCGATGACTCACAGTGGTTGCACTTTGGCGGTTCGGAGGGGTTCCATACCCTTCTGTCAGTACGATTACACTTCCGGCACTTGTGGTTGACCATGTACTCGTTCTCGTTCGCCATCGTGCCCGCGACTTTGATGTCCTTCTTCAACCTGTCCTATGTCTCAAATTCCTTTTCTGGCGCTTTCACAGACGTTGATGAAGTTCTGAAACATCACATTGCCATACTCAGAGTCGTTTACTTCTGGATGGAACTGAAGGCCAAATCTATCCCCTCCAGAGTTCTCCATCCCTTGGACCTCGCACGACTCGCTCCTTGCAGTGATAGAGAAACCCGTCGGTACTTGGGTGACCTCGTCGTTGTGGCTTTCCCAGACTGTCTGAGTGCTCGGGGTTCCATTGAAAATCTTCCCTCCTGAGCCCACCAGTGATATCGTTGCTGCTCCGAATTCTGGCTTGGAGGCCTCAGCTGACTTTCCTCCATAATATCCGGCCATAAACTGGTGACCCGCACATATTCCCAGAATCGGAACGTCGAGGGTGAGGTATTCAGCGCAGTTTCCCAGCTCCCCCGTTAGGCCTACTCTGGCCGCCCCACCGGATAGTATCAGTCCGTCAACCTCCCTGAGGCCAGACAGGGGCGTGTCATTTGGGAAAATCTTGGTGTCTACTCCTAGATATCTGAGCATTCTCCATTCTCTGTGCGTCCACTGACCGCCATTATCTATCACGTCGATAACCAGTTTTCGGTCCTCCATAGACATCGAAGACGCAGGAGGGTGATGAATAATACCCTCTCAAAGGTTGAAAAAGAGAACCCTTCTCGTAGGGTTCCAAGCCCCGATGGTGTAGTGGCCTATCATGCAGCCCTGTCGAGGCTGCGACCCGGGTTCAAATCCCGGTCGGGGCGCCACTCGAAATTAC
>DANW01000014.1 GCA_002501605.1 Euryarchaeota archaeon UBA28 | reverse complement strand
ATCAAGGGAGGCGCGGCCGGAGGGGGGTACTCGCAGGTCCTGCCCATGGAACAAATCAATCTGCACTTTACAGGGGACCTCCATGCCATAACATCGGCCCACAACCTCTGCTCCGCGATACTCGACAATCACCTTCACAGAGGAAATGAATTGGAAATAGATACCAATCGGATATTCTGGCCTAGGGTAATCGACATGAACGATAGGACTCTGAGGCAGGTAAGCATAGGCCTGGGGGGCCCTGCGACTGGTGTCACCCGTTCAGAGAGATTCGACATCACCGCAGCGAGTGAAGTGATGGCCATTCTATCATTGTCAAAGAGCTACGAGGATCTCAGGGAGAGGCTTGGGAGAATAATTGTGGCCGAATCGAATTCGGGTAAACCCGTAACAGCCGAGGATATAGGCGCTGCAGGATCAATGGCACTTCTCCTCAGGGAGGCTATGCTACCAAACCTAGTACAGACACTAGAAGGGAATCCGGCCTTTGTCCATTGTGGGCCATTCGC
This sequence comes from Euryarchaeota archaeon UBA28, assembly GCA_002501605.1. Lineage (GTDB taxonomy): Archaea > Thermoplasmatota > Poseidoniia > Poseidoniales > Thalassarchaeaceae > MGIIb-O5. Next base: position 16,664 of record DANW01000014.1, on the reverse strand, counting down.
TAACATCGCCCATGGGAACTCTTCGATCATCGCTGATGAACTAGCTCTATCCAGATCCGACTACGTGGTCACTGAAGCTGGTTTCGGAGCGGAAATGGGGGCTGAAAAGGCGTTACACATCAAATCACTAGCATCGGGGATATCTCCCAGTTGTATAGTACTCAATGTCACGGTCAGGTCGATGAAGCTTCACGGAGGCGGAGTCGCTGGAGGTGGCGGGTCTAGGCCAACTAAGGAGGAAATAGAGACGGAGAATGTTGAAGCAGTGAGAACTGGAGCATCCTCAAATCTCAGGAGGCACGTCAAGAATTTGGCCGCCACATCCATACCAGTAGTAGTCTCCATCAACAGGTTCCATACAGATACGGACGCAGAAATCGAAGCTATCCGAGAAGAGGCGGCTAAGGCAGGGGCCGTCGATATAGTCATCTTCGAAGGTTTCTCGAAAGGTGGCTCAGGCGCCGTTGATCTGGCCGACTCAGTAGTATCTGCATGCGAGTCGTACGATGATGCAGGAAGTCCGTTCACCCCAACTGTTGATCCTGGAATGCCGTCCAAGGAAGCCATACTTAGGATAGGAACCAATGTGTATGGGGCGAACAACGTAGACCTTAGCCCATCTGCCGCGTCTTCTCTTGAGAAGTTTGAGAAATGGGGCTTCGGTAACCTTCCAGTCTGCATGGCGAAGACACAGTACTCCTTCAGCCATGACAAGAAAGTACTGGGAGCCCCTGTTGGATTTACCCTACAAGTAAGAGAGGCAAGGCTGAATGCGGGCGCAGGCTTCATAGTCGCTGTTTGCGGATCAATGATGACGATGCCAGGACTGCCCACCAGGCCCGCGGCGATGGACATGGACATGGATGAAGAGGGACGACTAACAGGGGTCTTCGGATAGGTGGAAATATGCGCAGAGTAAAGCGACTCGACGAGGGAGTTCGTCTACGCGTGGAGGATGAAGACGACCTCTGGGTTCTTTCAAAAATATGCAGAAAGGGCTCCTCGGTGGGCATGCTTTCCCACAGAAGGGACTCCACCACCGGCACCAAGGAGGATGGAAGAGCAAAGAGCGCTGAGAGAAAGCCGATGTGGATACTTCTGGATGCCCATGAGACCGCATTCCAGTCTTTCACAGACAATCTCAGGGTTCACGGCGTCATCAAGGAGGCGAAGATAGATGTTGGTAGCCATCACACACATATCGTATCACCGGGGGATGAAGTAGAGATATCCAGAGAGGGGGGTTTGGAAAGGTCTGATCTAGACCTAATCGCCGAGGCAATATCATCAGGCACCAAAGCCAAAGCCGGACTCATAGTCGTCGAATCAGATGAGATTCTGGTATTCGAAGTGACATCACGGGGTATCAGGGACGTCTCACAGTTCTCCATGAGAGGAGGGGGAAAGAGAGTGAACGACCCATCCTCGGTCAGGAATGCCTTCTTCGATGACGTGGCGAAAGAGGTCGGCATGGTCTTCAATGATGAGATGCCATTGGTAATATGCGGTCCCGGGATGGCGCGGGAGAAGTTCGAGAAAAGCCTCAGGGACTCGGGGTCGAAGAATACCATAACGAATGCGCCCACGTCCATTGGAGGGAGGTCAGCGGCCAACGAGGTACTATCGGAAGGAGCGGCAGACACGGTCCTTGGGGAACATGTTCTGGTAAAGGAAATCAGGGCCATAGAAGAGGCACTAAGGAGAGTCTCGGTCGATGGTGCGGTAACTTACGGAATATCTCTTATCTCTGATGCGGCCTCACAAGGGGCGGTGGAATCATTGATCATCGACGCCTCGATGATAAGGGAGGGGGACGACGACTCGAGAGGCAGATGGGAGAGGATATGCAAGGAAGTCAAGTCATCCAGAGGGGAGGTAGTCCAATGCTCAGTCGACCACGATGCCGGACAGCAGTTGTTGGGCTTGGGTGGAGCCATAGCCCTGTTAAGGTGGAAGCTGGACCATTAATCCTATGACCAATTATCACCGGGTACAATCATGGAAGGCCCTCCCCGGCTGATATCCTTGGGCGAACCGGGTGGCAGTGACAACGCCAGCGCAGTAGCTTCGACAGCTCTCGGCATGGGAGTCCCTAGCATTATTGTCACCTCAACACATGGGGAGGCATTCGAGACATTCGACCATGGTGCTGTGGACTGGAGAAAACTAATGGAGACAGCTCATTGGATGGTCAACTGCTCATCAATGGTAAATCTGGGCAAAAGTCCTGCAATGGCATGGTCTGCATCAATGACATTCGCCGAGCTCGAGGGTTGCAGGAATGTAATGGTGGTAGACATGCCAGACGATCAAGAAACAATCTCGAAGACATGGGGATTAGTAATTGGTAAGATGAGGCAGATCCACGTTTTGTTCTTCACCAGTGAGGCGATGAAGGCCGTCTCCTCTCTGGAAAATATGGGGGGCGATGACTTCCTGTCCCAGGTCAGAGCCAAAACGATGGTTCCCATCGTTTGCGGAATCATATCAGGTGGTTCCGCTGTTTCGGTATCCCATGCCATGGGGAGTTTCGAAGTTGACATTACAGAGCACGGGACTGGCATAGTATGGCTTGCTGGATTCCTTAAATCGCTGCCATATTCAGGAACCGGAATCAGTGGAATCAGGACCGCGTCTTCCTGGTAGTAAATTGGCCATGAAGCCACAATTCGTACTTTTAGCAGAAACCCCTTTTGAAGGGACGTCCTTTCGCTGGGACCCGCGAGGTCACAAGCATGTCACTGAAACTAGGTCCGGCAGGCGTGCCTCTTTCCTGCAAAGGACGTACTATCGTAGAGGGCATGGATGACATCACAGCACTAGGCTTGGAAGCCATGGAGATCCAAACAGTAAGGCCAGTCCAGCCCAAGCACTTCGATCAATACTGGCAGGCGGGCATATTGTCATGGGACTCTGGAATAGAGATGAATCTGCACGGCCCCTATTATGCCGAGCTCCTCGGGAACAGAAGGGAAAGAAACAGGTCCTTGGCCAAGATGGAGGCGTCAATGCAGGCAGGGAAGATCATCAATGCCAGACACCTCGTTTACCACGTAGGCCCATACGGGGAATACGATCCGGGGACCGAGGCCAATGAGCAGGTCGCCAACATCTTCTCCGGCATAGTGGAAAGGGTCAGGAGCATCTGGGGAGAACAGGACGAGGACGCATACACCGCCTTCCCATGGATATCCGAGCAAGAGCCCTCCCTTGTCGGCATAGAGACATCAGGCAGGCAGGAGCTATGGGGCACCGTTGAGGAGGTTCTCGAGGTATGCAACCACGTGGAAGGGACCGTACCAGTCCTCAATCTAGGACACATACATGCAAGGGGGCATGGATCGATGAGGACAAGCGAGGACTATGCCGAGCTCTTTGACATGGTGAGAGAAACATACGGGGGTAGCAAGTTCTACTGTCACTTTGCTGGAATAGAGCACAGGATGGGCAATGCCCTCCACTACACCCAAATCAAGAAGTCCGATTTGAAGTTCGAGCCATTCGCCGAATTCCTCGCTGAGGAAGGAGATTGGATGGATATCACCATCATTTCCGATTCGCCCCTGTTGGAACACGATGCGATGTATATGATGCAACACTACGACAAGGCCAGACAAAGGCTGATGGAGATAAGGGCTCGCGATGAAAGAAGAATCAAGCTAGCCAAGGAGAGTGGCCTGACCCCAGAGGAGCTTGAACTTCTAGAACAGGAGGTGGCCGAGGCCAAGAGTAGGGAGAAGAAGGAAGAGTCCAAGACATCAGTCGCCACGGCTAAGGCACCCTCAAAGATGATGTCATTCGATTCTGCGGAAGACGATGATGACCTTTTCTAGAACAGCTTCTTCTGGACACCTTTGATGGTCGTCCCCCTCCTTTTCCTAGGTCTTCTTCGGCTACCATGAAGTTGTAGGACCTTCTTGCTAATCGATCTCGCTTCCTCCCCTCCCCTGGCGGCGTAGCTCCTGCTGACTCCCTTTTTCCGGCTCTCAAGCTCATCGAGTATCGGAGATGGGTATGTCCGCCCTATTATACAGGATATCTCATTCTGGAGCTGTAATGGCATTTTCCATGGCTCATGGATGAACTTAGTTGGCACCATTGAGAGTTCAGGCACCCATTTCCTAATATATTCGCCACTGGGATCTTGATCCCTTCCTTGCTTGGTCATAGAATAGGCCCTGATTGTGTTAATTCCGGTTGTCCCTGACTGCATGCCAACTTGGGACCAGTGAATCCCCGGTTCGTAGTCGAGAAACTGTCTTGCGAGGAAGGCCCCAGTCTCTCTCCATGGCATCCACAGGTTGTATGAAGCCGCTGACATTATCATCGCCCTCATCCTGAAATTTATCCATCCCGTGGAATTCAACTGCCTCATGCAGGCGTCAAGGAAAGGCCATCCTGTATTCCCATCCTTCCATCTCTCGAAACGGTCATCGTCGAGTTCTCTTCTCAGATTTCTGTCTATAACAGGATTCTGTGCGACCAAATCAAGATTCGGTTCCATCTCCATTTTTTGGATGAAGTGACATCTCCATGCCAGTCTCCTCCTGAATGATGAGAGGCTCTTTATCCAGTCCTCAGGACCTTGGACCATTGATCTGTTTTCCCGAATCCACCTAATTCTGGATGTTGTTTCCTGAACGGCCCTCCTCATGGATAAGGACCCCGAGGAGAAATAGGGCGAGAGTCCTGAACCATGCTTGACAGAAAGTGTGGGGCTGGAGATCCCCCGTCTGTACTCCCGTCCTCTATGGCTAAGGAACGATTCAAGCTTCTCAATCGCAGCCTCCTCTCCAGGAACAGGCCTCATTGCCAGCTTCCTTGGATAGAAACCCAAATCCTCCAATTGGGGGATTTCACCTCCGAATTGGATACCCTCAGAGAAAAATGGAGCATCACTGAGTGGCTCCCTCATCCTCTTATCGCGCCTCCTCTTCCACTCGTCCCTGCTTCCCAGCCTACGTACCACTCCGTTGTGGGGATACTCGACCCATTCGATCCCCTTGCTTCTGCACCAGCGTTGAATTTGTTTGTCCCTCTCAAAGGACCAAGAGTTTCCAGTTTCCTCATGTGACAGCAATCGTCCGATTCCGTATTTTTTATCGAAATCTTCCATGACACTGACCGCATCGCCCACTGCAAAATGTAGGTCTGCGCCCAAAGCCTTGAGTGCGTCGGAAAGGTCGGTGGCACAGTCTAATTCCCACTGGACATGAATTGGATCGACATCATCAAGCTCCAGTCTTTCAGGCTCTAGGATAAACAGGCAAATTACCGGACTCCCTGATAGTGATGCACTTAGCAGAGGCGCGTGATCTCTGGTACGCAGGTCCTTCTTGAACCAGACCATATCCACGGGCATAGTCCACGATTCAGCGTGAGTAGTATAAACCTCAGTTTAGAGTCATTTTACGGTGACGGGATTCTATTTCTGGAGGCTTAGTTTGAATCTCTCCAAGTTTTTTGCCCTACTCTCTTTCCTATCGACAATTGGGAGGGGGTAGTCATCCCCGATAATACAACCAGATGAGACTTGGATATGAAGGGGTGCCAGGTGAGGCTCAAAGATGTATTTCGAAGGATAATCCTTCAGCTCCGGAACCCAATGCCTTACGAACTTCGCGAGGGTAGTCTCGACATTCAGGCTTGATTTTGAGTCGGGGCATGGGTTGTATATCCTGTAATAAGGCATCGAAAAAGGAGCGACTCCGGCCAGCCAAAGCCAGTTACCATTGTTTATGGCCCAGTCACTATCCAGAAGCTTTCTCTCAAACACATCCCTGCCAGCTGTCCAGCTTTGCCACAGTTGCCCCCTTGTGAGGAAGCACGATACCGCATGTCGCCCAAGGTGATGCATCCAACCAGTCTCCTCGAGCTGCCTCATCATTGCATCTATGTATGGGTAGCCAGTCATTCCAGCCTCCCAACAGCCGACCAATTCAGAGTCATATTCGCCCCAATCGATATCCTTACAATTATCGTTTCCAGTACTCTGGTCCCAATTAACCACAGACCTAGACAAGAGGTAGAACATCTCTCTAAACATCATTTGTCCGTGAAGTGACTCTGGGGGCTGGGTATGCTCGCCCATTAGATAGGACTTTTTACACTCGCTCCACATCATCCTGATGGAAAGGCATCCAGTACTGAGGTAAGGGGAAAGGCCAGTCGTGCTCGGCTCTCGGGGATCCTCATCCAAGTTGGTTGAGCTGGTCCTCGGCTTCTTGAATCTGTTAACATAATCCCTCTCTCCACTAACCTTTCTAGATAGCCTCTCCAAAGCCTCTCTTTCACCCCCTCGAAAGTAGGGGTCCTCCTCGATTCTTCTTGGATAATTATTGATTAGAAAGTCCTCCAAGTCAGAAATACCAACTTCAGAATCCAGAGTCATCATTTCAGACATCGGCTTACTTGAAGCCGGTGGAGGAAGGGGCTCCTCGATATCATAGAAACCAAGATCATCCACCCCGAATTGTCTCTGGAAGATCTTCTCCATGTCCTTCATTGATTTGGGATTGGAATAATTCTCGGAACTTACAGTTTTCTCGATATCAAGAAGAGTATGGGAGCTCGAGAAAATCCTCGATTCAAAATCCATTTTGCCAGATAACTCCCAGTTACCGATTTCGGCTGACACGGACAAGCTCTTTGGCTCGGAGCAGTATTCGTATGCGAGATAAGGCACACCCCCATCCAAACTGCTGATTACCGCCTCCATCGTCTCAAGAAAACCGCCTCTCATAATCCTAAGCTTAAGGCCGAGCTCCCGTTCGAGACTATCATCAAGATCTCGTAGTGACTGCACTAGGAACCTAGCTCTATTGAACCCAATCCCACCCTTTCCTTTAGCTCCCAATTCCTCATCCATAATGAATACCGGAAGAATGCTGTCAACTTCGCTGGACTCACATGCCCAAGTCAGAGCAGCATTGTCATGGAGTCTCAGGCACTTGCGGAACCAAACTATCGCGGTAGGCACGTCTGTTGTGTTAAATTCGCACTTTTGAGCTATTGTTTAAGCCATGGCTCGCGAAAATCTGAGATTATCCCCATCAGTAAGATTTGAAGACATGACCATGGTGGCGAGGTTGCTACGGGACTGTAGCTCAGCTGGGAGAGCGCCGCACTGAAGATGCGGAGGCCGCTGGTTCAAGTCCGGCCAGTCCCACCAAAATAATCCTCCCAATCTTCAGATTAGGCTTCTCGAAGAACCTCAGACTGAATCTCTTGAAGCCTTTTCAGGCCCAACTCAGCCATGTCCATCAGGGAATCGAATTGCTTCCGTGAGTATGTCGACTCCTCTCCAGTGCCCTGAACTTCGACGAACATTCCATCACTGGTCCCTACCACATTCATATCCACGTCAGCATTGCTATCCAATACGTAGTCCAGATCAAGGAATACCTCCCCATCAATCAGGCCCACGCTGATTGCGGATACATCATTTGCCATGACTCTCATTTCATGTGCATGCTTTTCCTCAGCTGTAAGCTCTGGAGGGGTCCAACCGTTAGCGATATCGTCCCTCGTTGGCCTCAAGTCCTTTGGTAGACAGTCCCCTGAGTCTATCAAGCGCCTGATAGCGAGCCTCAGGGCTATGCATGCCGCAGTAATAGATGCACACCTTGTACCGCCGTCAGCATTTAGGATATCGCAGTCCACAGTCAGCGCTACTGCGCCCAGCTCCTCTAAATCCACAGCCCCTCTGAGTGACCTCGCCACCAGTCTCTCAATCTCCATGGTTCTACCTTTCGCGCCACTTCTCTCTCTCCTGAATCTGGTATCAGTAGATCCAGGTAGAAGGGAATACTCTGCATGAACCCAGCCCCTGTCTGAATTCTTTGGAAACCATCTTGGCAGGGAGGGGGCTTTGGTGACACAAACCAGCACGGTTGTATCTCCCTGCTTGTAAAGTAGCGACGAAAGTGCATTGGGGGTGAAATCCAATGTTACGTCCACATCACGTAACTCATCATTCTGCCTATCGGTACTAATTTCACCAGATTTTATCTTCGCCATGGCGCTCCGAGTGGACATCACATGTTCAATCATTCGCGTCTTGCGTGAGCTGGACGAAAGGAATCTATGACATCTGGATCCGTTGTTATGTAAGGCCCTCCTATCAGATCCACACAATATGGAACGGCAGAAAAGACCTCATCCAAAATTTGCCTAATGGACCTGGGTGATCCGGGTAGGTTGATGATTAGGCAGCTCCCCCTGATTCCTGCAATTTGTCTGGAAAGAATGGCTGTTGGAACGTAGTTCAGAGATACCGACCTCATTTTCTCCCCAAATCCAGGCAGTATTTTTTGACACACTTCCTCTGTTGCCTCAGGAGTGACGTCTCGGGGGGACGGGCCTGTGCCACCTGTGGTAACCACCACCGAGCAACCACTTCTATCTACCAGATTAATCAATGAGGAGGCAATAGCGTCCTTTTCATCGGGAACCACCATTCTTTCAATTTCCCAAGGGGATGTTATAGCCTGTTGGAGAAAGGCCTCTATTGCCGGCCCACTGAGGTCATCGTACTCGCCCGAGCTCGCTCTATCTGACGCTGTCAGAACCCCGAACTTGCAGTACTCCCCGCCGACCATGAGAAGCACACGGGGTCACACCGGTTAATGTCGTTGGTCATTGTACGGTTCAATGGACACCTTCATTTACCGCCGATGTCAACATGCCCACCCTGAGGTGATGAAGTGCTGAGTCTTCCCCAAACCGCACGTTGCGATATCATCCATGATTTAGAGGTAAAGCCCTCTGCTCCGGGAGTTCCCATTACGGGCAAATTTGACTCAGCCTTCCTCATATAGGAGGCAGATGAATGACCGTCGATGGAAAATATGCAAATCTGGTAGCTACTGTTAAGGAAGAATGTAAAGACGCCAGTGAAGAGGAAATAGCTGAAGAGTTCAGGAGATACGAAGAAGAGTTTCTGATACCTCCTGGGGACGCACTGAGGTCGGTTATCAGGAAGTTCCAAACCATTGCAGGTATTGATGTGACTGGCTCATCAAGCGTCAGAGCCCCCCCTCCCTCTGCAAAGAAGGTGGACAGATTCGCTGACCTCGGTTCGGATGACAGGAACGTAACTGTGGAAGTTGCCGTGGTTTCATACACACCCAGAATGCAGAAAATGAAAAATGGTGAAGAGAGGCAGATAGCCTTTGGCTGGATCGAGGATAACCCTTGGGAGTCCGGCGACAAGAGAGAGAGGTGGGATTACAAGGATTGGGGGGGTCATAGCCAAAATCTAGCTCCCGGATCCGTGGTAAGGCTCGAAGGTGTTTCAGTCAATGAGTGGAACGATAAGAAATCTATCAACATCAACAGGACGTCGAGGATTTCCGTTCTGAGAGAGGGAGGGCAGGCGAATCCCGAGAGGACCGATGAGCCTATCTCCATCGAAAAGGCTTCGCAGTCAGATGGATTCGTGAATATTGTAGCCAGAGTTCTTTCAACAAAGAATGATGTCATCGTTAAGAGAGATGGTTCAGGGCAACTGAATGTCGTTAGAGGGAGATTAGCCGATGAGACTGGAAGTATTGGAATGCTATCTTGGTCAGAATTCGATCATGAGCCCGGTACCCTACTCAAAATAGAGGGAGCGTCAATCCGAAGATTCCGAGAAACTCCTGAAGTAAATATTGGGGACACAACAAGGGTGGAGGTGTACCATGACAATTCCTTCGCAAGCATGGACGAATTAGCATCAACAAAGAAGAGCACTATCTCGGGTTTGAGAAATGGCATGAGGGATGTTGAGATCACTCTTCAGGTGGAATCGTGGTACAAGAGGTCGTTCACTGCGAAGGATGGTTCGGAAAGAGTCGTCAGAAGTGGCGATGTAATGGACCCAACCGGGAGATGCAGACTCACAGCGTGGTGTGATTTCGATCCCGCGCCGGGTGACTTCATACACCTCAATGAAGCTAGGGTCCAATCATGGCAGGGTTCCCCAGACCTTGTTATTGATGATATATCCCAAGCGACTAACCTGGAAAGTCCGACATGGGAGAAGATCGATCCGGACAACCATTGGGTAAACGTGGGTCTCACGGAATTGGTGGCAGGAGGAACGAGACGGGGTATCCGTACGGAAGGATCGATTGTCCTAGTCACGGGTGACTCGGGAATAATCGAGAGATGCACTGTACAACTACAAGACAGAGATAGGAAGTGCAGGAAGAGACTCAGGGACGGGGTATGCGTTGACTGTGGCCCTCAGAGAGGCGAGGAGGACTTGCGAATCAGGATGGTCTTAGACGACGGAATATCCAATGTATCCCTGTTGCTATCCAAGGAACCTGCAGAACATTTCCTAGGCATGACTCAATCTGAGGTATCTGAGATGATTTCCAGAGACGGCCAAGACTCCTTCTTATCTTCGGTGAGGGAGAAGGCCCTTGGCAGATCAGTCTCGGTGAACGGCCTAGCCCTCATAGATGACCAGGGGGCAATGCTACTGGCCGATAGTGTTCAAGACGATGGGATGTCCGCGTCAACGGCAGCAGAGAAGGCCATTGAAAGATGGGGGGTGGTAATGTGATGGAGTCTCGTAGATCTCCTCGCCAAACCGCTATCAGGATGCTTGCACAGGAGTACTCAGATGCATCACTGACTGAGATGGGAACTGGAGAATTTGACCCATCATTCGTCATTACCAAACTCGGGGCCAGAGTAAATAGGGCTCTTGTGGCAGGAGTGATAGACAGACTGGAAAGAAGGGATGGGGATAACGGACCGAGCTATTCCGGACACATAAGGGACCCAACGGGAAACCACGTATTCAACATTGCACCATTTCAAGAGGAGATGCACGCAGAGGCCGAAGAGCTTCTGGCTAGATTCGAGTCTGGAGACAGATTCTTGATTTCCCTGGTAGGAAAGGCGAGATGGTTTGAGACTGAAGATGGAGGAGTCTTTACCTCTCTCAGAGTCGAACAGCTGGCAATAATTGACAAAGAGAGATACTCAAGGTGGCTCGTGGACGCCGCTGAAGCCACATTGAGGAGAATGAAGGCTTACGAAGACTCAGTGGGATTAGAGGCTGAAGCCACGACTCTGGCAAATGGAGGAATCCCAAAAGACCTAGCTGAAGGCATGGCTCAGACAAGATCGCACTATCCAGAATTTGACTTAGAAAATTACAGGGTAGGGGTTTTGCAAGCCCTTTCTATTGCATCAGGGCGGTCCAGTATGGCTGAGGCCGAACTAGAGATGTCTCGCTTCCAGGGGAGGGTGGATGGCCAGGGGATAGAATCTCAAGAAACCAAAGCTCCAATCGAGCCTGCAGGAGACATATCTGCAACTATCATAAGGGCAATAGAATCTGCTGACGGAGGACAAGGTGCAGAATACGACTCGATCATTCTCGCATGTGTCCAATCTGGGTTCTCCAGAGAAGACGCTGAGGACGCGATAGAAGGAATGAGAGACGTCGATGGAACAATTATTGAGCCAAGATTTGGATTTTTCCAGGTCCTCTAGGGCTCAATCTCGCGCAATATCGAATCGGCAATTTCCATTTTCTCCCTTATCCTGAGTGAGGATGCTTCAGAAATCACCTGTTCCCTTAGTATCGAGTTGCCACCCATGCCCCCGAACTCTCCCAGTCTGGCCCCCCTTATCTCTGCAATATCAGTAGATACACGCGAAAGCCTCGATCTAACTGTCTCATCTTCCACCGGCCACCCCCTTCTCTTGGATAGCCTAATCATAAGCTCCCTCTGCCCTTCTCCCCATACGCCCCCGCTTCCCCTAAGTATGGTGCCCACAATCCTATCAATCTCGGAAGCATACGATGAAACTACCCTGAGGTCTTGCTGAATCTCGGGAGGTAGGGTGTCTATGCCTAAGACCAAGGAGTCATGAGCATCTTCAATGACCGCAATCGGTGAATCTGAATGAAAATCGATATTGAGGCCCTCTAAATCCACTTCGAAATTTTCCTGATTGGGGGGGGAGATGTCTGTAGTTGAAAGTTTCAATCCGTTCCTTCTGAGGCTCCTCTTGATTCTTCCCCACCCGTTGAGTTGGTTAGTCAAAACCCCGGCTACTCTTCCCATCAGGACAGTTCTGTTTCCCGTCAATGGCGCCTCCAGCCTCACACAGAGCTCGTGAAGCTCGTCCCTGTCCATCTCGGCGAGCCTCTCTATTGTCATCCTGCGAGAATCGAAATTCAGATGCAACCACAGACGCTGGCGCCTCTCCCTTTGGGATCCCGACGACTTAATTCCGAAAATTTTGAGGATTTCTCCAAGCTCACTGTGGCTCATGCTTTGTATCCCGTCCCAAGATAGGTCCAAGTCTTTCAGAACCAAGCTGTGAATCAAGCGTGCCCGCAGAACCTCTACAGAACCACTCTTGGAAATCTTCCTGGATTCTGCCATTTCTCGTAACTCTACTAACCTGCCCCGATACAGGATATCGAGGAAGGACGCGTCGTAAATCAAGACATCACCAGTTCTCGGGAAGACAGGGCAGTCATATCCGTTGCGTGCGTCATCAGCCTCATCAGTGCGGTTTGATGGGTAATGAAATCTTTCGTTAATCATCAAGAACAATGAAAGGAGGACTTTCAGGATCTGTATGGAAATCTTTTGGAACATTTCTAGAAACTTCCTTCATGATAATCTCCCAATCCCTCAAGGATGCAACAGTAGCTCTTTCGAAATCAGAGTATCTAATTACTCGGTGAAGTCCTACAGTTCTTGTCCCATCCTTGGAAACTATTTCCATCCTAATTTCAACATGTACTTCTTCCTCTGTAACATCTCCGTCAGGGTCTTTGCAGACCTGCTCTAATGTCAGATCACGAGTAGCTTCTGCCTGCTTGATCAACGATCTGACTTGACGATGCCTGACCATGATGCCCATCTTTGCGAGAGATTCAGCATCTGAGGAGCCAACGAAGTTATTCTGGACCCACCAAGCAGTCTCCCCCTCTTTCTCAGAAATTTCATCTGCGATACTTTTCGGGAAGCGACTCCGTGCCACGAAAACTATCAAGTCAGAATAAGCAGGTGGAATGAATTGGGGATCCCCCTCGTTCAATCCATCAGGAAGGAGGGAGTGCCTCCTAGTTACAAGTTGGCATTTGTCATAGAGTCCCCTTGCCACAACGAATCCATCAATATCTCCAGACTCCCTCAGTTCCTCCATCCATTTCGTCAGACTGATCGGATCGGAAGGGATATCCGCCCTCCCTTCAATATCGGCATATGCATCTGGCGAAAGTACCCTGATTCCTCTTCGAGCCCTCCTCAATTGCCTCCTGCCTAGCTTGCTTTCGCACAATAGAATCGCCGACTTAGGTTGATACTGCAATTTGTTCTCCGAGACGAGCACGGGGTATGGTCTAACGGGGGTCCTCGCTCCAACTATCTTACAGCCAGCTTGGAGAACGCCAAGCATATTGCCGTGTATCATTCCGGCAGGAATTGCCAGAACGTCTATCTCACCCGACTCTAGTTCTCTAAGGCCATTTTCTAGACTATCAGCCTTCGTCAGACTGATTTTAATTCCCGGAGACCCCTCAGAGGAGAGAAAAGAAGCCATTCTGGACTCAACAGGGCAGTCATGGGAATCCAGTGTAGCTAGAGTAATTCCTTCTTCCATCGCATCCACCTCTAGGGAGGGAGCACCCACTGTGCCCGACCAAGCGCACGCACACTCGTTGATATATGCGACCCCAGCCCATGGTAATGATAACGTGGTATCCAAGCTATCTGTTAAGCGCGGATTGGAGAGGAGATTGAATCTCTTCGAGGAAGAACTAGAGAATCTAGTCCAAGATGCAATCTCATCAACCGGTGCCCCCGCAATGGACCTAGCCCGTGACGTACTTCTCTCAGGCGGGAAAAGACTCAGACCTCTTCTGGCCATCCTGACTTACGAGGCCTCTGGGGGTAAAGACGCCAAGGAAGTGATGGACCTAGCTCTTTCCGCGGAGTTGATCCATACTGCTACACTAATACACGATGATATCTACGACCAGTCCAGATTCAGAAGAGGAAGGCCCACTATTCACTCATCCCATGGCCTAGCTCATGCAATAATTGCTGGAGATTATCTATTTGCTCTCGGTTTTTCTAGGGGAGGGAGATACGAAATGGATGTAGTTGACATGATAGCGAGCTCCTGTACGAATATCGCAAGGGGTGAACTACAACAGTTCAACCACATCGGTGACTTGACAACTACCCCCGAAGATTACTACTCTATCATAGACGGAAAAACCGTCGGTCCGTTTGCCACAGTAACTGCATGTGCCGCCTTAGTTGCTGGAGCGTCCAAGGACGTATCAGATATGATGTATGATTTTGGGACTGAGTTTGGCAGAGCCTTCCAGCTTGTTGATGATCTCCTTGACCTCACTGGGGACCCAGAAATGGGAAAGCCCAGGGGTACTGATGTCCACGAGGGCAAGATGACCCTTCCAATCATCCATGCACTAACAATCTTACACGGATCTGAAAGGGAGCACCTAGCTGACGTACTGAATAATTTTAGCGATGACAGATGGAACGAGCTGACTACCCTGCTGGAGATCTCGGGGTCCTTTTCGTACACTAGGCAACTCATCCAGAATCACGTCGATCGCGCCCTCGAGATAATTTCCAATCTTCCTTCCTCAGATGCTAAGGACCTCATCTCAGAGGTAGCGTTAATCTCCAGAAACAGGAAAGTGTAATCTCAGGGATATCATGACTGAAGATCTTGAAGTTTGGGATGTCATCATAATTGGAGGAGGGCCTGCAGGCTCCACCACTGCTAGGTATGTGGCTGAGGGAGGTAAGAAGGTGCTAGTCATTGATCGTAGGGACTCAATTGGGTCTCCATTACAGTGTGGTGAACTCGTGCCAACAAATGATGAGATGAGGAGGCTATGCCCAAACGTTCCAGACATTGATGACCTATTGCAAACCCCAGAGGAGGCAATCTCCCGAAGGACCTCTGAGATGCATATAGTCCCCCCTTCCGGAAAACCTCTGAAATATCCATTTGACGGACTGATGCTCAACAGGGTAATCCATGATGAGTGGTTGGTCAAACTTGCCTCGACCAAGGGAGCAGAGTTCATGACTGGAGCGAGAGTAGAGGCGATTGAGGAAAATACGGTCATTTTGAGGGATGGAAGACGACTCAAGGCTGGGGTAATCGTTGGAGCTGGGGGGCACAATGATCCTTTGAGAAGAAGCCATTGGGATGAATCTTCACTCAAGATTCCAATAAAATTCGTCCTCATGGATGGTGATTTTGGCGACGCAGTAGAACTTCATTTTGGCTCCATGGCCCCAGGAGGTTATGCCTGGGTTTTCCCCAAGGAAAGTGGTGCAAACATAGGACTTGGAATCCAGAGGGAATTCTCCAAGGGTAGCTCGTTGAATTCTCTTGCGGACCAATTCATATCAAGGTATCAAGGCGAGATTACTTTCAGAGGAGCTGGTTCTCTTCCTATGTCGGGGACGATACAGAGTTTCGTGAAAGGAAGCCACCTACTAGTAGGGGACTCCGCGGGCATGGTTCTTCCCTCTAATGGTGCAGGGATCACTATTGCTATGATTGGAGGCAGGATTGCAGGACAAAAAATAGTGTCACATTTGGAGAATGGAACATCCTTGCACGAATATGAAATTGAATGGAAACGCCAGATGGGCTCCGTAATGAGGAACTCGAAGCTCTCATTCCGAATAGGAAGCTGGATAATGAGGTTGCCAGACTGGGTTTTGAACATAGCATTCAACCCCCTCACCAAACCATTCATCTGGAGGTTTGTGACTTGTCGCAAGCCATTTTTTATCTTCTGATCATCGGTCAGGATGAGCGATTCCTCTCCTCTGCCATGTGTATTTTCCAGTACTCTATTTGTTCCGATATGACCATTTTCTCATAGCATTCACCGCAGAGCTCCAACTTCGAATCCAGTCCCATATATTCGGTTCCGTCCGTTCTGGTCAAAGTCAGGTTACTGTGATAGAGATTGGTCTCGGCTTTTTCCGGGCAATATTCGCAAACCCCAGAGACAGAAGATTTCATGTTTATTGCACAGTCACAACTCATTTAGTAATTTGTAGTCTTCTAAATCACAAAAAGTAGTACGCGATATTAGCTATCAAAATCAACAACGTGAAAGAGACGCTCAGTCTGTGGAGGATATCGAAACGTCGCTGGTTACCCTCGTCCGTGGCCTTGTTGGTAGCGGGTATCATTAGGTAACAAATAGATGATAGAAAGAAAGTGAGTCCCGTGATAACATAGCGATGAGTGGCAGTGTCCCCACCCAGATAAAGTACCAGTGTCCCCAAAAGACCAACAATTGCGAGGGAAGCGAAAAATTTCGGCCAAAGACTCCTGATAGAGCGACCAAAGTCTTCGATTTCCAAGGTTCTGAAAAGTCCCGGCGCAACGATAGCGGTCTGAAGTAAAATCATCCCAACTGCCATTCCCGGAAAATACGAAATCATTCAACCACCCAAATTCTACTTTTTCCCCTGCCATATTGTAACCATACCAGGGAAAACAACATTTCCCCTGACATTTTGGAAACCTTGCTCTTCCAACATGTTAACGTAATCTCCAGTGGTACCGAAACTAACGTAGGTCTTCGTCAACCATTTCCAAGGGTGACCACTGGTTCCGTAGAGAATCCTCGC
>DANW01000015.1:29580-29812 GCA_002501605.1 Euryarchaeota archaeon UBA28 | reverse complement strand
GAATTTGAAATCGGATGGGGGCGTGCAAAGGCATTGATTTGGACCCATAAGATCGATGGCTTGACTGAATCGGATTTTATCCTAGCAGCGAAACTAGACTCATTGGGATAGGAATTTTCATGAATGAGGCCCAAGAAATTCTTAACAGTAGAAGAACTATCTACAAATTCAGCGATAAGCGGGTTGATTATTCTGAACTAGAGCTTGCTTTTGAAGCGGCCGATAACGCCCC
>DANW01000015.1:0-29228 GCA_002501605.1 Euryarchaeota archaeon UBA28 | reverse complement strand
TGCCATAAGAAAACCTACCCTTGGAAATACTATGTAGTGGGGAGGAAGACAAGAGAAATGTTGCTACCGACGGTAATCTCTCTATGCAGAAGGAAGGAGGAAAGTAAGGGAAATGTTGCTAGCGAGGAATCCGAAGCCAGGGCGATTTCGAAAATCATGGATGTCCCGGTAATAATTGCAGTAACGACAAAACTCACTCCCGAGGATGATCTTAGAGAGGAGGAAGATTACGCAGCGACTGTGTGTTCTTTGCATAATCTTGTTTTGTCCCTCTGGAGCAGGGGGATTGGCTCACAATGGAGTACCGGTGGGATAACAAGACACCAATCTACCTACAAAAATCTTGGAATTTCTGAAAATCAAGAAAGAATTATTGGATTTGTCAAGGTTGGTTATCCAAAGTCGATTCCTGTGAAGAAAGAAGGGGAGGCACGAGAGATTGTCAAATATCTCCCTTGAGGCGATCATATGAAGAGGGTGATCTATCCGAGGGTCGGGGGTGTTGACTCAATAGAAATAATCGAGGAGGACGACCCAGTTGCCTCTGAAGGGGAAGTTGTAATCAGGATACACAGGGCTGGGATAAATTTTGCAGACTTGATGATGAGGCAGGGGCTATATGGTTCGAATCCGGATTTTCCTTTCACTCCGGGGTACGAAGCATCGGGAGTAGTTTCTGAAATTGGGAAGGGAGTCAATGGATTGAAAGAGGGGGATCGTGTATTAGCAATGACCGGATTCGGAGGTTATGCTGAGAAAGTATCCATTGACTCGTCTAGGGTCATCAAATTGCCTGACTCCATTACATTAGATCAAGCTGCCGCCATACCCGTCACCTACGGTACTGCATATCACATGCTTTTTCATCTCGGTAGAATTAGTCCAGGAGACACTGTCCTTCTACATCATGCCGCAGGAGGGGTGGGGACCGCTGTGGCGCAATTATGTAAAGTGGCAGGGGCATCGTTAGTAGTTGGCACTGCTTCTTCTTCGAAAAGGGAATTTGTTGAATCTCTAGGAGTCAAATTTGTTGATAGAGAAAAGGAAGACTTCGTGAAAATTTGCAGGGATCTTACAGGAGGAAAGGGAGTACATCATTCAATTGATCCAGTGGGGGGAAGTAATCTTTTGAGGTCCTACAAAGCAACTAGAAAGGGTGGTAAATTGTATTTTTTCGGAGCATCATCTGCAGTAAAGGGAGATAGGAGATCTCCAATGACTGCTTTGAAGATGTGGTTAAATACACCTAAGTTCGATCCGATTAAGTTGATGTCATCAAATAAGGCATTATTCGGCGTGCACATGGGATTATTGGAGGATCCTTCGATATTCAAGGGTCACTTGGATGCAATTTCCAACATGCTTGAGAGAGGGGAAATTGACCCAATAATCGATGGAGTTTGGAGATTCGAAGAAGTTGCTGAAGCCCAGATGCACATGCATAACAGAAAAAATCGTGGAAAGATCCTTCTGGACTTCTCTCCGTAATATCCTGCGTCACCACTCAGAGCCTTACTGGTCTAGTGGCACCGCAAGCCTGACACTTTAGGAGAGTAGTACGATCCTCTTTGATAAATCTCGTATCAGGGGCCCTGCATTGATTACAAAGGATGAAAGTCTTGACGTAGCTGACTAATTTTTCCTTTATCCTCTTGGGTGGGACCCTTCCCTTGAGCATAATCCTAGTCTGCTCTCTCGTCCCTGAGGTTCCAAGCTCGTTGAGGAGATACTGATAGACATGATTAGCGTCCCTATCCATGGCATCGACTACATCTGAGAAATTTCGTAAAATGGTCTGGCTACCCTCGATTAGGATTTCCGGCTCGGGCATTGTCCACCTAGATCTTTGACTGATTCCCAGCGGGATCCTTTCACGAGCCCTGTCGAGTAAATCCTCGTAATCAAAACCGCTCATGGGGCTTGCGAACGTAGTCTCCCTTTTCACCTCACCGGGGGAGCGTCTATCGGTGAATGTAAAATCCAATATACTGCAGGGTTGCTCATGAATGGAGCAGTGCAGGTACTTGTAGCGAGAACCGAGGATAATGCCAGATTGCCGACCAAGGGTAGCGAGTATGCAGCTGGTTGGGATCTCTACGCGCTGGAAGACTCGATAGTTCCATTCAGAAAGAGCGTAAAACTTCGCACGGGGATAATTGTGGCTATCCCGGATGGTTATGAGGGGCAGGTCAGAGCTAGATCTTCTCTAGGATCGAAGGGGCTTATCCTTCCGCACAGTATTGGCACTATAGATGCAGACTACAGGGGGGAGTTATTTGTCCTAATGACTTGGATAGGAGAAGGGGAATCCTACACCGTGAAATCAGGGGAGAGGATTGCCCAACTGCTCATTTCTCCAATCCCAGAGGTTCGTTTCGATGAGGTTTCCGTGGAAGATCTAGGTATTACAAAAAGAGGGGCCGGTGGATTTGGCAGTACCGGACGATTCTAGTGGTCGTGAACTAATGATATTCAATGCTCTATTCTCAATAGGTTCATAGGAAGCGGATAGTGGCACAGTATGATGACGAGTAGCGTGGATGATTTACGGACCACCGTTGAAGAATACCGGTCCAAGGGACTTAACACACAGCAGATTGCTGACGAAATGTCGCTTTCACAGACCACTATTAAGTGGCTTTCCTCCGGAGGTATTGGATCAGAGGATAGGCCAGAAGATATCAGAGTGGGGTGGAGGTCAATTGCAGTTAAATCTGGTAGAATAGAAGCTATTTCGTATGTTTTCTGTGATATAATGGAAGAGGAGATTGGGGACGAGGTAGACACTATTGTTGGGATAAGTATCAATGGAATCGCATTTGCTCAGGCCATTGGGGGCCAGATGGATCTCGATATTGCCATCAGTAGAAGCATCAGTGACGACGGGGGAGGTCATATTTCAGAGGTTTTTGCCGATGTTGAAGGAAAGAGATGCGTAGTTGTTGACGACGTTCTATCGGGCGGAACTACCATGAGCAAAACTGTCAGTAATCTAAGAGCTGCTGGGGCAGATGTCAAGCTTTGCATGGTTTTGGCGAATAAATCCCATAGGAATCACATTGAAGGAGTCCCACTGAGGGGACTCGTCAGAGTAGTGACTGTTTGAGGAAGAAAGATGCACTGGGCAGACTTTAGGGCTCAGAGACTTCGTGACAGAGGCACCCCCCAGGTGATCGTCTCTGGGATTACTCCCTCTGGAGAGTTTCACATAGGACACTTAAGGGAAATTCTGACCGCAGAGATGATTCATAGAGCATGCCTTGACGCTGGCCTAGAGTCAAGATATGTGTTCATTGTGGACTCCATGGACCCTCTCAGGAGAGTTTACGATTTTCTCTCTAAAGAGTATGAGCAGTTCATTGGGGTCCCTTTAGCGTATATTCCCGCGCCAAATACAGACGGAACTCCAAGTAATGGGGAGACGAGTTATGCAGAGTACTTCCTTAAACCATTTCTGGAGGCATTGAAGGAAATAGGGGTCTTCCCTGAGATTGTGATGAATCACGAAACTTATGAAAGTGGTCAATTCTCAGAAAAAATAGATTTAGCAATTAGAAAAAGGGAGGAAATTAGGGAGATTATAATGAGGGTCTCGGGAAGAGAACTCCCCCATGATTGGTTTCCTTACAGCCCTCGTGGCTCCGATGGAAGTATGGATGGAATCACTGTTACATCGTACGAATATCCCCATGTCTACTGGGTTGATGAGAATGGCGTTACCGGAGAATCAGATATTAGGAGGGCAGATGGAAAGATGCCATGGAGGTTGGACTGGGCGGCTAGATGGATAATACATGGAGTCACATGCGAGCCCGCTGGGAAAGACCACGGGGCCGCGGGTGGAAGCTATGACACGGGCATTCCAATCTGTGAGTTGCTTGGTGGATCCCCTCCTGATAAGATAGTTTACGAATGGATCCAACTGAAGGGGATGGGACCAATGTCGAGTTCTTCTGGAGTCACAATAGGGCCCATGGAAGCACTTTCCCTAGTCCCTCCGGAGATTCTGAGGTATGTTATTGCGAGGAGTAAGATCGGACGTCATATCGAATTCGATACAGGAGGAGCTCTTTTCGAGATGGCTGATGAATATGAAAGGCTCTTAACCAAGCCTGATGAGGGAGAGATCACAAAGAGGATGCGAACCAGAATAGACACAAGGGAAGGGGCCCTTAGGATGAGTCAGGTAGTCAGAGGTTCGGACCCATTGGAGTCGTTTGCTGGAGTCTCGTTCAGACATCTTGCCATGTTGGCACAGATTAAATCGTCAGATGAAGAGGTCTGGCAGTCTCTTAGGAAAAGCAAGCATATCTCTGGGGAACCCAGTAAGTCGATTATTTGTAGACTCTCAAAGATGAGGAATTGGGTCGAAAGTGAGCACTTTCCAGAAACCGCGAGGATAAATATCCAAATGGAGATAGACGAGGTAATAAGAAGGGAAATCTCAGATAATCAAGTATCCTTCCTCAGGGAGCTATCGGCGAATCTTAGCAGTTGCGAATGGTTAGAAAATTCCATCACAGATGCTATAAGAAATTCAATAAAAAACACAGAAATAGCCGGGAAGGACGCGTTTTCTGGAATATACTTGGCAATACTTGGAGCCAAACACGGGCCAAGGGCTTCCTCATTAATTGCAGAGATAGGTAAAGATGACGTCTTGGCCATTCTTTCAGATATCTAAAGGAAGTTAGTATGAGGACCGACCACTTACCATTTCCGATGCCAGAGAGGGCGTATTCATTGGATCAGGAATGGAAATTTTTGACCTTCTTGCACTGGGAAGTTGATCCAAAGAAGTTAGCGAAATTTATTCCAGATGGTTTGGAAATTGACCTTTATGAGGGTAGGGCGTTTATTGGGGTAATTCCATTCATGATGACCAATGTAAGACCCAGAATCGCCTTCTCAGTGCCCGGAATCTCAACATTTCCCGAGATAAACATCAGGACATATGTGAAAAGGAATGGGAGGGCTGGTGTACTATTTCTAACATTGGAAGCTCAAAGTATGGTAACATGTGCCTACGCCCCGAGAGCGTATGGTTTGCCATATAGATATTCGAAAGCCAGGGTGAGTGCTTCTGAAGGATCGTACAAATGGGAAACCAGACGAAGGGGTGGAGGACACGAGTTTGTTGGGGAGTGTAAATGGGATAATCAAGGAGATTACGCCAGTCGAGGAACACTGGAGGAGTTTCTCTTTGAGAGATATTGCCTATACACGACCCATAAGGGAAGGTTATGTGTGGCCTACACCCATCATGAACCCTGGAAATTTGGAACGGGTACAGTGAAGCTTGAGTCTAACTCTCTAACTGAGGAGTTCGATCTCGGGATAGATGAGTTGCTTACTCCAGACATGGTCCACGTTTCTGAAGGAGTATATGTTAAGACATGGTCAGCTGAGGTGGTAAAATAGAAATTATGGATGGGAGAGACCTACTGATTCTAGATGGCGATTGTGGATTATGTCATCGTCTCGCCAACTTCGTAGACCGAAGGATTGTGGACAGAAGAACGCTAGCATTCAGGGCTAGCGATTCAGAGGATGCACAGTTGGTAATCACTAAACTACCGGCTTCTTTGCGGGAAGCTGATACTGTATACCTAATTAGAAATGGTAAAACCTACATCAGATCTTCTGCCGCAATTAGGTGTCTGAAGTATATGAGGCTTCACTGGAGAGTGATTTACCCTTTAGTCTGGATTATTCCCCTTCCTTTGAGGGATTTTGCATACGGAATAGTTGCAAAGTATCGGCATATGATTTTCCGGCGACCTGAAATATGCACATTTAGAATAGACTAGGTAATAGTATGAAAATTAGACTTCATCAATTTCTATCTCGAACTGGGTATTTCAATAGCAAGAATAAAGCTAAGCAGGCAGTATGGGACGGCAAGATTACCGTTGGCGGTAAAACTGTCAAAGACATATCTTACGAATTCAACCCAGCTAAAAGGGAAGTAAAAATCGATAATTTAACTCTAACGATTCCTGAGAATTATAGTTACTTCATCTTGAATAAGCCGAAAGGAGTCATATGCTCCAGAATAAACAAACATGAGAGTTTTCTAGGTAAGAAGTCTGTATTCGACATATTTTCTGACGGTCTTGACTCGAATACAGCTGATTCCCTGGTCACCGTAGGAAGATTGGATGAAGGGACGACTGGCCTCCTGATTGTTTCTAATGATGGAATCTTGGTAAATGAGATTGCCAATCCAAAAAGTAACGTAGGGAAGACGTATATTTTGAGGGCATTAAGTAAGATTACCTCGGAAGATATCTCATCCCTCCGGGATGGGATTGAGATTTCCCATTCAGATGACGGGGAACAGGTTAGATACACCACCACTCCTGCTAATGTACTTAGAATCGGTGACTACAGTATTGAGATTACAATATTTGAGGGAAAGAAGAGACAGATAAGGAGAATGATGGAAAAACTTGGAAATCGGGTTTTGGATCTGCACAGGTCCTCGATCGGAAAATTAGAGCTTGACGAATTTTCACTTAATCCAGGTCAATATTTAGAAGTAGCCAGGGAGGACATAATTAGCCGTATATAGCCCATGTTCACTGCAGAGTTGAAATTTCTAGTAGCCTTGGTTCTGGAGTACCCATCTGCATTTCTGCTATAGCTTCAACTTCCATTCTAGCTCCTGCCATGGTGGTTACAAATGGAATGTTCAGCTCCACTGCCAGTCTTCTCATCATATTACCATCCAGTACTGCACCGCCGGTTGCGGTCGGAGTATTGATCACTAATTGTATCATACCCCGCCTCATTAGGTCTAGGGCATCCGGAGACTTTCTTTCTGCAATCCTGTAGCAGGTTTCTACATCTACTGACCCGTTTCTAAGTTCCGACGCTGTTCCAGGTGTTGCGAAAATTTTGAACCCCATTTCCTGAAGCCTTTTGGCCAAAGGAATTGTGTCATGCTTATCCTCGTCCTTCACAGTTATGTACACTCCTCCAGTTGTTGGGACAGGGAGTTCAGTAGCCATTCTTGCCTTGAGATAAGCCGCCGCAGGCCTAGCATGGGACCCCATGACCTCTCCAGTTGACTTCATCTCTGGCCCTGGAGCTGGATCGAGCCCCCTGAGTTTGATGAAGGGGAAGACAGGAGCTTTTACCGAGACAGCTTCACTCTGAGGCTTCGGGATATCCAATGAGGATAGTTTCTCTCCCAGAGCAACTCTAGCGGCAATTCTAGCTAATGGTACGCCAGTAGCCTTAGCAACGAATGGGAATGTCCTAGATCCTCTTGGATTGACTTCCAAGACATACAAATCCTCGCCCCGAATCGCGAATTGTATGTTGTAACAACCCATTATTCCTAGTTCCAAACCTATTACCGTAGTCCATTGCTCAACCAAATCTAGTGTCTTCTCTGGAATATTCTGAGGTGGTATGAAACAGGTTGAGTCCCCTGAGTGTATTCCTGCTTCTTCCAGATGTTCCATTATGGCGCCGATTAGTACTTCTTTACCGTCACAGACCGCATCCACATCAAGTTCGATAGCATTACCGAGGTACTCATCAATTAGCAAAGGCCTTTCCGGAGACAAGTAAGCCTCTCTCATGTATGCTTCCAACTGATCGTCATTCGACAGTATTTCCATTCCTCTTCCGCCCAGAACATACGACGGCCTTATTAGGACAGGATACCCAATTCTAGAAACTGCCTCCCTGACTCCCTCGGGTTCAATTGCAGTCGTACCTCTGGGCATCCTTAGATTACATCTTTTTGCAAAATCCTCGAATCTCTTCCTATCGCTCGCTTCATCTACAGATTCAGGAGTTGTTCCTTCGATACTCAGGTTTAGGCCCATTCTTTCCAAATGGTTTAGGTTTTCAGATAGAGGAAGAGCTAGATTTATTGCTGTCTGACCCCCAAATTGCAATAGTATTCCGTGGGCCTTTTCCCTTAGGAGAATTTCAGATACTGATTCTAGATTCAATGGATCGAAATATAGCCTGTCACTAGTATCGAAATCCGTGGAAACTGTTTCTGGATTATTATTGATAATTATGGCCTCGTGACCCATCTCTCTGATCGCCCCCACAGCATGAACACACCCATAGTCAAACTCTATACCCTGGCCAATTCTTATCGGACCAGACCCGATTACGACGACCCTATGTTTTGTCTTGTCTTCAATCCCGGGAACTAGGTCAATTCCATTTTCACCTGTGCCACCTTCATACGTGGAGTAATAATACGGGGTGACGGCTGCAAATTCTGCTGCACATGAGTCGACCATTCTGAATCTCGGATGGATTCCCATCTCGTGCCTCCTAATTGTGACGGCAACTTCACCTCTTCCTGCAGGGAGGTCTTTGAAACCTGCAGAGGGGAATCCACACAATGCATCTGCTATGTGCAAGTCGGTAAATCCTACTCCCTTCCAAGACCTCATTTCTGACTCTGGGATTTCTGAGGGGCGTAGTCCCATCTCACCAGCGGCTCTTATCTCAGTCTCTATTGCTGCCATTTTTTCGAATCTATGCAAGAACCACCTCGTCACTCCCCCTGTGAGATCCCTGACATCCTCTAGCGAATACCCTCTTCTGAATGCCTCCATGATTGCGGACATCCTCCTATCCGTGGGCACTCTGAGCCAGTCTTCTAAAATTGCAGTGGGCAAAGGCTCTGATGATCTCTCGTCCATAGTCTCCCCTCCTGAAGAATCTGCCATAGTAAGGGGCCTTGGATGAGGCTTACCGTACTCTAGGCTGGCCCAAGCTTTGAGGAAAGCCTCCTCGAAGCACCTTCCTATTGCCATGACCTCACCCGTTGATTTCATTGATGTCCCTATTGTTCTATCAGCAGTCCTGAACTTATCGAAAGGCCATCTTGGAATTTTCACTACACAGTAATCCAGTGTGGGTTCGAAGGCAGCAGTGGTTCCTTGACCTGTAATTGGATTGGGAAGCTCGTCAAGTGTGTAGCCGACAGCAATCAAAGCGGCCATTCTAGCTATGGGATATCCAGTTGCTTTCGATGCAAGGGCCGAAGACCGGGATACTCGAGGGTTGACCTCTATAACCCTGTACTGACCTGTAGATTGTTCAACAGCGAACTGTACATTGCAGCCCCCTTTGATATTCAGTCTTCTGATCAACTTCAAGGCGGCATCTCTGAGCATCTGATGATCCCTGTCTGAGAGAGTTTGTTGGGGTGCGACGACAACTGACTCCCCCGTGTGGACCCCCATTGGATCAAGATTCTCCATAGTACAGACAATGATAGCATTGTCAGATGCGTCTCTCATTACCTCATATTCATGCTCCTGCCAACCAAGAATGCTTACCTCTATCAGTACCTGACCTATAGCAGATTGAAGCAAACCTTGACTTGCAATCTCTACAAGTTCACCTTTGTTGAATGCAGTTCCTCCTCCCAGCCCCCCAAGAGTGAATGCAGGGCGTATAAGTAGTGGATATTTCCCGATTTTTTCTGCTGCGTCAAGGACCTCACTGATCGAGGAGCAGGCAACTGCCTCACAAACAGGGAGGTCTATGCTTTCACAGACTCTCTTGAATAAATCCCTATCTTCGGCTTCATCAATTGATGCCAGATCGCATCCAATGAGCTCTACTTCCAGTTCATCTAACGATCCGTCCTTGGCAAGCGCTGACGCTATGTTCAATGCGGTTTGTCCGCCCATCCCTGCCAAAAGTGCGTCCGGCTTCTCTATCTCTAAAATTCTCTTGACTACCTCTGGCAGAAGTGGTTCGATGTATATCCTGTCAGCCATTTCAGGGTCGTTTTGGATAGTTGCAGGATTAGAATTAATCAGAATTACCTCATATCCATCATCCCTTAAGGCCCTGCAAGCTTGGGATCCTGAGAAATCAAACTCCGCGGCTTGGCCGATCCTAATTGGGCCACTTCCCAGAATAACGATTCTAGATAGGTCGTTCCTTCTGGGCACTAATTTCCACCTCCACCTATTATCGCGGGCTGTGGATCTCCTGAGAGGTGATCAGCTACTATGTCAGCGAATCGATCGAAAAGGCGGGCTGCGTCGTGGGGCCCAGGACAGGCTTCTGGATGAAATTGGATTGTAAATGCAGGCTTCCCCACCAAGTCCAAGCCCTCGACCGTTCTGTCGTTGGCATTAACATGCCTGACCGTGAATTCTGCGTCCAAGATGTTACTTCCTTTCTCTGAGCAGGCCCCTGATGGGTGAGGGGCCAGCATCCCCCTGCTGGGATCTTCAACAGCGAAACCGTGGTTCTGGCTGGTGATATTGACCTTTCCAGTAACTAGGTCGACTACTGGTTGGTTAGAACCCCTATGGCCATATCTCAGTTTGTAGGTCCTTAGTCCCGCTGCTAGGCCCATCAATTGGTGACCCAAGCAAATTCCCATTACAGGCATATCAGCCCTAACTGCGGCAGCCAAGGACTCTCTGGCCACAGTAGCAGTACCTTCGTGGGCGGGATCGCCTGGACCGTTTGAAGCGAATAATGCATCAGGCCTCCACTGATCCATTATCTCGTCGAATGTCATCGAAGCGGGGCACCAGACGACCTCGAACCTCCTGCAGAGCTCTCTGATGATATTGTATTTTATTCCACAATCCAAAACTGCAAGCCTTGGTAGTTTCTGTCCTTGATTGTCAGTAGCCCCGGGGTTAGCGATTACTGATTTCTCGATTGTTACCGATTGGACCAGGTCTCCCTTATCTGGGGGAGTCATTTTTGAGAGTATCACTTCCATCTCGGATTCCCTGTCTGCAGGCCCGAAAACACAGAGAAGGGTACCATACTCCCTGACTCTCCTGGTAAGGTCCCTGGTATCAACTCCCTCGATACCGGGAATACCATGTGAAACTAGGAGATCGTGCACACTTCCGACTGAGTCCCTATGGTCTGGTACTCTCATCATCTGCTTGCATACCACTCCTCTGGGATGCACACGAGAAGACTCGGAGATGCCAGGAATTATTCCGTAATTTCCCAGAAGAGGCCATGTAAATGTCAGCACTTGGCCGGCGAAAGAGGGGTCTGTGAGGCTTTCCTGATAACCTGCCATTCCAGTCGTGAAAACAAGTTCTCCCTCAGCGATGCCCTCGGCTCCGAATAGCACTCCTTCATACTTGGTTCCATCAGCCAAAATTAGCATTCCTCGTACATCGCTAGGTGCGTCTCGGATTGCTGACTCTAGGAGTTGATCTGTGGCATCTGGGAAAATAGGAGGATTGGTAACGCCCGGAGCCCCCTCTCCCGGGGAGAATCCTTGGCGCATCGCAACGTCCGACATCAGCGAACCTGCTCAAGTACGTCACTTAATCATTGACAAAGAAAAGCTAATTCACGGCCTATGGATCGTCTTTTGTAATCAGGATTTTTCCCTGCTCGCTTGGCATCACAGAAACTTCTCCTCCCTCGAATCGTTCTTCCCCTACTGGCCCCAGATATGTGTCTAGGAAAACGGCCAGAGCTGCAACCTCAGAATGTGGTTGGTTTCCAATTGATACATTGTAATCTGCGATGCCGAACAATTCTCCCGGGACTTTGGTACCTCCCACCACAATCACGACATTTCCTTCCATTGGGATTTCTCTGACAGACTCCTTCCAGGACTTGCCATACATTGTCAAATGTACAATTTTACCACCGGACTTCGAAAACGATTTCAGCCATTTCATTGGTTTAGGCTCATATCTGCATTCAAAATCGCCTCCAAATCTGGATGTCACTGATCTCCATGTTTCTAGAGGAGTTTTGTCATTATCACCTGCGAGGATTACTCTATTTGCACCCAATGCCCTTGCGGTGAGTCCCAAGTGAGACGTCATTCTCTTGTCCCTGTCAACCCTATGTCCGAGTCTAAGGACAGATACATCCAGATTCATTTCCTCCTCCATGGGTCACCCCAGCGGAGGGAGTCCATCATCAACTGGAGAAGTTAACTCTTGATTGGAACTGGGGGGGAACAAGTCTACACCGAGATTCATCATTGTACTCCTGACCCACTGAAGAAGAATTGCATCCCAGAAGAACGTAGTGGCCATTCCCAACATTATTGCCATTGCTATGAGCCTCCCCGAAGCGAACACGGCAACCTGCATTTCTATTTCGGGACCCATGATAGCATTTCCAAGTGGTTCAAGTATGTAGAAAAGAATAATGACAATCAATATGCCCCCTATGTTATTCATTATAGCATTCCCAGTCTCTCTTCCGACTGACATAATAAAAGTCGCTGCAAGAGCCAAGATTGGGACAATGATGCTTATTTCCCTGAATGTAAATCCTCCAATTAGAGATATCGGGATATCTGCATCCCCGAGTGAATCTCCACCCTTATCGACTGAAATCCACCAGAATACTGCTGTCATAGATGCTAGTGAACCGGAAACTAACCCTCTAAAACTAATCATTTCCCTTATATCATGTCGATCCGTAGGCTGAAGTCTCTGTATTATTGACTCCATCAATTCCAAAGATTCACTGGTCGGACCCTCCGGGTTTTCAGTTTGCTGAATAGTGCCAATATTCTGATTTTGAGAGTCATCTAAGCCCTGCTCTCCCATTACCATCGGTGGAATGCGACTCGGTCACATCATAAAGCATGCGTAGAATGGCGTACCGAACATGCCCGACTGGCGACCTATTCTGAGATGCCGTGACGATGGAAATCCTCGTATAATGGGGATCTTGAACATCACCCCTGACTCGTTCCATAGCGATTCCAGATACAATTCGGTCGAGCTTGCTACTGAATCTGCAATATCGATGTCAGATGAGGGTGCTGAATGGATCGATATCGGAGGAGAATCGACAAGACCGGGCGCTAGCGAGGTAGATCCTCAGCAAGAGGCCTTGCGGGTAGTACCAGTAATTGAGGCAATAAGGGACGAGTTGCCAAATATTGGGATTTCCATCGATACGAGGAGGCCTTCTGTCGCCATGGAAGCATTAGAATCTGGCGCTGACATGGTAAATGACGTTTCGTCAATTAGCGACCCTGAAATGGTTGAAGTGGTAATTGAATATGACTGCCCGATATGCATTATGCACATGAGTGGAAGTCCAAAAAATATGCAAGAAAATCCAAGATATGACGATGTTGTGTATGAAGTGAGAGAGGGCCTCGCAAAATCTGCATCTATCCTCAATGATAATGGGGTAGAAAATTCAAGAATTATTGGTGACCCGGGAATTGGATTTGGGAAGCTTTTGGAACATAATCTCTCACTACTTTCGGCCGGCAGGGACGTGCTTCCCAGCGAAGATATGGGGTTGATGTGGGGGGTTAGTCGAAAAAGTATGTTTTCTGACCTTCTAGGTAGGAAATCAACAAATGAACGTCTCGCAGGAACGTTGGGTATCGCTTCTCAAGCACGAGGGCTCGGTGTTGATATAATCAGAGTGCATGACGTAGCTGAGCATGCAGACCTCTTTGCTGCGATCGAATCCCTGAGGCGATAGTTTGTCCGATGAATACAATGTTGTTGATTTTGATGAGAATCTCAGGCTCGTTGGTACTGCCCACGTTAGTAGTAAATCGGTGGAGACGGTAAAGGCACAGATCCTCGAGTATAGTCCTGACGTAGTCGCGGTCGAATTGTGCGATTCCAGACTTTCTAACCTAAGAGAGCCTGAGACGCTTGATTCTGAGGACTTGTTGAAGATCATCAAGGAGGGGAAATCTGCTATGATACTACTGCAGTCAGCTCTTGCTGTCCAACAGAGAAAAATGGGGCTGTCTACCGGAGAAAAACCGGGAGCTGAGCTACTAGCTGCTGTTGAGGGTGCAGAAGAGGCTCAAATCCCATATGAAATGATAGACAGAGACGTTGTAATTACGCTCAAGAGGGCATGGCATAAAATGGGAATGATGGAAAGATGGAGGGTTGTGAACACCCTTATTTTTGATGGTGATGAAGAAGAAGTTTCCATCGAAGAGGTATTGGAGGATTCTGACATGATGAGTAAGCTCATGGAGGAGGCCAGAGCAGTCGCCCCTAATGCAGGAGGGGTGCTAATTGATGAAAGGGACACGTTTTTAGCTGGCAGAATTCAACAAATCAGGGGCAGGGGGAAAGTTCTGGCGGTAGTTGGTGCTGGACATTTGGAGGGAATAATTGAGAATCTAAATTTGCCTGATATTGAGCTCACATCAAAGCTTCCAACGCTAAGTTTAGAGCCTCCGAAGAGAATCTGGCCGAGGGTCCTGCTAGCTTCGATTCCTCTGTTTCTATTTGGTGCATTAGGATACATGGCCCTCAATGGCGAAATAGCACAAATTAGGCAGACGGCAGTGACATGGCTCATCCTCAATGCGGCCCTTGCTGGAATCGGGGTCATAATAGCCAGGGGACACCCGCTTTCTGCACTTGTTGGGGCTTTGGCGTCACCTATCACCTCTCTGAATCCAACGCTAGCCGCGGGTTGGTTCGCAGGCTATACACAATTCAAGTTAGATAGCCCCACGGTTGGGGACACTAAGGATTTCTTGGCCCTTGACGATATCTCATTATTCTGGAAGAATAGGGTGGGGAAGGTCCTATTGGTGACTGCAATGGGAAATGTTGGTTCGATGGCTGGTGCTTGGATTGCAGGCGGGGCCATTATCGGAATACTAGTTGGATGAAAGGAATTCGGCTTCCGTCCCAAAAACTCCCAATCCCAGCTACGTCAAATTTGGCCCCATTCTAGTGAGCTCCATCCCCTCTCATGAAGATAATACAATATCATCTTCGTAACAACCTCCAGTCCAGCAACGGTTCCCGCCAATGCAAATGCCTCTGATGAGTCAATACCTAAGTCATCAGAGAACCATGTTGCAGAAAGTAGTGTCAGGATGAAGGTATCAGTCGTAGCTATTATCCTCCACGTCACAGTCTTGATCAAACTACGTTTTTTTGTCGAGCTCATGAACACACCTTCTGAATCTGATTGCTTACAATGACTCGATTACAACTGCTATGCCCTGGCCTCCGCCTATGCATGCAGTAGCAACTCCATACTTTCCGCCTCTTCTCTTCAGTTCCAACGACAGTGTGAGAAGGAGTCGGGTCCCTGTAGCGGCGAGTGGGTGTCCGAGACCTACTGCGCCCCCATTTACATTCACCCTGTCTGGATCAATTCCGAGGTCCTTGATACAGGCAACGCACTGTCCGGCAAAGGCTTCGTTAATCTCCCAGAGATCGATGTCCCCTATTCCCAAACCAGCTTTCTGCAACGCAAGAAGGCTACTTGGAACGGGCCCGTGAGCCATAATTTTTGGATCTAGTCCCACTATCCCCCATGACAATATCCTCGATAGAGGGGAGTCGCCATCTGACTTTGCTCTAGATCCAGACTTGATTACGAGAGCTGCTGCCCCATCTACTACCCCTGACGCATTACCAGCTGTGACCAATGATTCTGGGCCGAAATGAGTCCTAAGCTCAGACAGGGATTCTTCAGTCGTACCCAATACTACATGGTCATCGTGAGAGGGGCCTAGAATCCCTTCATCTGTGACTACCTCGACAATCTCCTCATCCCATATTCCATTCCTGATACTTTCCTCGGTTCTCTGGTGGCTCAACGCAGCAAATTTGTCTGCCTCTTCTCGTGATATTTCGAGCCTTCTGCAGAGTTCATCACTGGTTTGGGCCATGAAGTATCCACAGACATCATCTCTTAGATTAGTGAAGAGGTAATCTTCCATATCCTTTGGAATCTCATCTCCCATCCTAGGTGGCCTTCCGAGTTTGTAGATATCCCTCATATCTCTCAACACATGAGGGGCTTGACTGAGATTTTCCATCCCTCCGGCTATTACAGTCTCAGCTTCTCCTAACATGATCATTTGGGCTGCGGAGACTACTGATTGAGCGCCACTCCCACAGAGTCTATTGAGAGTGAGCATGGGCACTTCTTGGGGTATTCCGGATAGTAATCCTGCCCTACGAGCACCAAAAATGGCCTGAGGAGAGGTCTGAAGAGCGTGTCCCATGACTACGTGATCGACTTCTGACGGTTCTGTACCGGTTTTTTCCAACGCTCCCTTTATTGCGATTGAGCCGAGCTCTTCGGCGGATATGGATGATAGCCTTCCGCCTTTACCGCCATCTCCTCTCTTCCCCCCTAGCCACTCGCAAAAGGGAGTTCTTGCGCCACCAACTATGACTACGTCGTCATCTTCCATGATTGACGCAGGAGGATATTCCTCAAGAGTCTGACTATTATCAGCTTCTTCAAGACTGATCGTCTTCTGTCATTGAACCTAGATAGTCCGGTAATTCGACACCTGACATCTTGGCTACATCGTGTATTGGAGGGAGGCTCTGAACGAGACTACTGACAAAGTTGCTAGTGGCAGAGGAACCCTCTGAATTATTGCCACTGTCCCAAACAGTAATTTTGTCGATCTTCAGATTTCTGATGGCCTCGGTTTGTGCCGCGACCATGTTCTCTATTTTCTCAACCATCAATAGTGTTGCGGCAGCTTTTGGATCGCCTGAGGCACTACTCACCAGGTTGCTGTAACCCTGGGCCTTAGCATCCAAAACCTTCTGGATTCCTTCTGCTTCTGCCTCGTACTTGGCCAAAATTGCATCAGCCTCTCCTCTGGCCACTCTTCTCTGTCTCTCAGCTTCGGCTTCCGCAGCTATCTCTATCTGTTGCTTTTGGATAGTTACTTGGACGATCTCACTGGCCTTTAGCCTCTCCTCCTCCTCAGAGTAGAAAGCCTTCTGTATTTCCGCTTCTGCTTGCGCCTTGGCAATATCAGCCCTTTGTTTAGCTGAGGCTTCAGCTTCGGCTAGATCTGCATTAGCACGGGCTATTTCTGCTTGAGCGGCATTCTCCCCAGAAATTGCCATCGCCTCTTGCTGTTCTACGAAAACACGCTGATCTGCTTCAGCCGCCTTCCTTCCTTTCTCGGCTGCAGCCATATTCTCTGCAACAGTGATTTCCCTTTCCTTACTGGCGATGGCGGCACCGATTGCCCCATCCCTCTCAGCGTTGGCTACATCGACCCTTGCATTTTCGACTGCGGTAGCCGCCGCCTTCTTACCAATGCTCTCGATATAGTCAGATTCGTCTGTTATATCCACGATATTCACGTTAAGCTGAGTGAGTCCGAATTTCCTAAGCTCTTGGTCTACGTTCTGGGTGATTAGAGATAGGAAAGCATCACGGTCCTGATTAATTTGCTCGATTGTCAACGATGCGACAGTGAGACGCAATTGACCTAGAATGATTTCTTCTGCGAGTTTTTCTATCTCTGGTATCTTGAATCCAAGAAGCCTCTCAGCCGCATTGGCCATAATTGAGGGCTCCTTACTTACACCGACCGTGAATGTGCTAGGGACATTTATCCTGATATTCTGTAGTGAAAGCGCACCTTTCAAGTCGATATTGATGGGCATTGGTTTGAGGGAAATGTACGCATAGTCCTGGATCAGTGGCCAAACCAGCGCCGCTCCGCCATGTACTACCCTAGAAGGTTTGGCCCTTCCATCAGCAGCTTTTGCAGTCCTACCATAGATGACCATTACCTGATCTGGGGGGCACCTTTTGTACCTCTGTGAGAAAAATATCACTGCTGCGACAAGCACTAAAATGATCGCAAAAATCATTATTGTACCTATCGTTCCACCGTCTGCTCCTTCTGATTGTCTGAGCGCTGCCATTATCATTACGTTCCACTCCTGTACCCAAGACGAAGGTACAGGTCATGAAGTCTTTCCCGAAATGTTGGTTTTACGTTACTCCAGACGCGAATCATATTCGTTTGACCAATAGGACTTCTCCCATCGTTCCAACTACCTCTATCAGTCTTCCCGTTCCAATCTCTTGCTGGTCCTCTGACCTTGCATTGTATGTACTCAATGAGCCGTTAGTCTCTATCTGAACTTGCCCCACTCCCTCGTGTGGGATGACAAGGTAAACTTGCCCCTTGGAACCCACTGTGTCTCCTATCTCCACGTTCCCTGATGATTGCATGGCAATAAATAACTCAAACAGTTTTGCCGTCCCATACATGGATGCTGTACCTGCAATTCCGCCTGCAGCAACAGCTACTGGATCGGTTCCATCTGATTTCAGGACCCACAGGCCCGCGAGACCGAAGAACATCATGAACGCCATTACTCCTTGGAATGTTAGTGCCTTGAATGAGGCGTCTGAGCTCATGACATCTATCTCTATTCCAAATAGCCCTTCGAATACTCCTTCAGCAACTCCCCCGACTAGCATTAGTATGAACCAGAGTAGGAAGAGGATTCCACCTAACAAGGCAGAAATTCCAAAAATCCACTCTAAACCAGTTGCATCGCCAAGCCCGACAAGGTCGAACAGGTTGAAATCGTTGATATCCACCATGGCCCTGCCTAGGGGCTACGGCATTTGACACATTCGGCTAATTTCACTCTATTCAATAGTTAGGGACTCCTTCACAACACGCCTCGACCACTCTGAGGCAATTAGGGCATTCCATGTGCTGTCTCCTCGGAACAGCGTCCCCCCTGTACCCACAGACACAGGTCATTGACTTACAGTGATCGTGATCCATGAAACTATTGGGAATAACTGGGTTTTATTCTTCTCGGTTGATTTACTTACTTCTTGCTGTTTCTCATTGCAAGATACCTTTCTGCGGCGAGTATTGGACCTAGTGAGGAGCCGGTGATTATCGATGTAATTACTAGGTTCCAGCTACTGCTAATATACTCGTCTAATGAAGTGTAAATGAAAAGGGCGATGAGAATCATAATCACAGGGATCGCGAATCTTCTTAGGAAAATCTGATACCCGCCCATTTGATCATAGGCAGGATTCTCTATCATTCGATCAATCAGATCCTCAAAGCCCGAATTCTTGTCATTCATAATCTCAGCCTATGAGCCATGCTAGAAGACCTAGAAATGTCATGAAAGCCGGGATTGAGTACCATATTGCCTTTACTGCCTTTGGAGTTTTGTCTGCCACATCAATTATTCTACCGGTTCCGTCCCTAACAAATTCGGTCTTCTCCATCTTTGAATATGCCTCGGAAAATTCCTTTTCATGCCTAGCGAGGAATATTAGGAAATAAAGTCCCAGCATCAAGGAGCTACCCCCCGAAACGTTAAGCAAGATACTCAATAACTCAAGGAATACGCCAGATGATCCTACTTGTGATCCAATGAGGAGTTGTGCAACACCAAGCATAAACCAAAGAAGCGAGTCGACTCTTGCCATGCTAACAGGAGGGGGCGGTGGCTCATCAAGGTGTTCCCGGCAGATTGATCATTTTTGATTTTCAATCCACTTTCCAGATTGCCCATGTACCCTTTGCTGTGGCAATCAGGAGTCCTTTCGAATCAGTGATTTCCCCCTCCATGTGTGCGATGTTCTTACCTCTCTTGACCACTCTTCCATTGGCAGTAAGAGTCGTTCCCTCTTTTGAGGGCCTTATGTAGGAAACAACAATCTCCGCGGTTGCGCACCATTCCTTCGGGGCTACCAGTGACAATAGGGCACCCCCAAGGGCAGTATCTAGGAGGGTAGCATGCAGGCCCCCATGCGCAACACTGCCAGCATTCAGGTGTGATTGTAAAACCGTAACTTCAACTGTGCATTCCCCGTCACCAATAGATACTGGTCTAAGGCCGACCATACGTCCGAAACCCGGAAAGGTAGGTGGGAACATAGTGTCATCTTCCATAGCTTTCGGAGAGGGGGCGATTTAATGACTCCTCAGGTGCTGAAGTTTCACTCGCCAGTCTGGACTGACCATAGTTTAGAGTAAATTCCGTCTTTTTCTAACAATGACTCATGAGTGCCTATTTCTGATATTCTTCCCTTGTTCAAGACTGCAATGATGTCTGCATTTCTGACTGTGGAAAGTCTGTGTGCGATTATCAGCGTTGTCCTTCCCCTTGATATTCTCTCTATAGATCTCTTCAAAGCAGCTTCAGTCTCGTTATCCACATTGCTTGTTGCTTCATCGAGAATTAGTATTGGAGCATCCTTCAGAACTGCTCTGGCTATGGCTATTCTCTGTCTTTGGCCCCCCGATAGACGGTGTCCCCCCTCTCCTATCTCAGTGTGCCAGCCGTTAGGGAGAATATCGATGAATTCAGTGGCTTCGGCTATATTGGCCGCCTCTCTTGCGGATTCAATAGAAGCGTCTGGCTTGCCATATCTGATGTTATCAAGAACGGAACCCGGAAACAACGTAGTGTTCTGACTTACTAGTGAGATGGAGCTCCTCAGGGAATCGAGCTTGAGTTCAGTAAGATGGTTGCCATCTAGCAATATCCTGCCTGAATCTGGATCATGGAATCTCATTAGGAGCCTGACAAGTGTAGTTTTTCCAGAACCTGTAGAGCCTACGAGGCCCACCGTCTGCCCAGCGGGAATGACCAATTCTAAGCCATCCAATACTTTCTCTCTTTCTGGATAGGAGAATACCAGTTTATTGAATGATATCTCGCCAACGACTCGATCCATCTCCAAATCTCCTTCGATTATCCCTACTTCGGTATCAAGGAGATCAAGTACTCTGGTCGTTGAAGCCATCGCTCTCTGATACAAATCGAAAGTCTCGCCAAGTCTAGTTAATGGCCATAGAAGTCTTTGAGTTATGAATACGATTACTGAATACGCGCCGAGACTGATAGTGCCCTCAAGTGCCATCCAGCCCCCAACGAGCATGTTAGCGGAGAATGCGAATAGGATTGCCATCCTAATGATTGGGACGAATGAGGCAGAAAGCCTGATTGCCTCTCTATTTGCCTCCTTATACGACTCAGAAGCATCACTTACCCTCTTAGCTTCCCGTCTCTCTGCAGTGAATGATTTAATCGTGGTAATGCCTTGTAGATTGTTATTCAAGAGAGCATTCAAATCTGCTACTTGAGACCTCACTTTGGAATATCTGACGCCGATTCTCCTCTGATAGATGAATGAGCCTGCAACAATCACAGGTATCGGGACTATTGCCCACAAAGCCACCTCAGGAGCAACTGAGAACATGATTCCCCCTACCACAATAATGGTGGTAGCGACTTGTAGAAGGTCTGTTGCCCCTTGATCCAGAAACCTCTCTAGCTGGTTAACATCGTCATTCATAATTGCCATTAAACTACCAGTAGACTGCTGTGAGAACCATTGCATCTCTAAATCTTGGATATGGGAGTATGCAGACATCCTCAGTTCGTGCTGAGCTGTTTGGGCCAGGTTCCTCCAAAGGACTGCATACAGATATTGGAAGATTGATTCCAACACCCAAATTAACACTGTGAATCCAGTCAGTATATACAGTTGCTGGTACACATCAGGATATCCCAGCTCTGCTAGGAAAGAGTTCTCTCTGGATGACACGACATCTATTGCCATTCCGATTAGGACTGGCGGGGCTAGGTCCCATACCTTGTTCAATACAGAGCAGATGGAGGCTAGGATGACGGTTGACCTATGGTCTTCGAGTTTCGAAAGAAGCCTGGACAATGGGTGTCTGACTTCGGACATGCCTAACCGTCTCTGGTTGTAAGTATGAATATGCCGTGTATTAACTGGATGCCAAGGGCCCTCCTGTCCAAGAGTTGGCCCAGATATCGAATATGGCAATAGAAGGTTTTCCTGTCGAGTTGGTCCTAACGGCGTAGAGATCTCCGGCTGAGACTAGGTTATCCGAGTCCCTATCGTCCCATTGGAACTCCCACCAGTGGCCGTCTGGAGTAGTTTCGTTAGAGTATCTCGAGTCAAGCCTTAGGCTAGCCATAATGGTGGCATTTTCGTCATCGGTAGATAGCCCTCTGATTTCAATTTCCTCGGGTAGGGCCTCTGAGAGAAGGTTCGATGGGACCTCGCCAGCCCATACTGATATTCCGCCGTACTCTATGGGTTCGCTGAATGAATCAAAACCCAATGGGGCCCTAGTCAAACCTTGACTGACGCTAAGCTCGACATCCTGTCCTGTCCTCACTCTAATTGTGAATTGCTCCTCGTCCCCTGAGTAAGTCTCGATTGAGGTTATTCTTGGAGGCTCGCCGATTAATTCCACGACGATTGAATGGGTGGAGTTGGATGATGTCGCGACCTGTTGAGTTGATTCCTCGTCCCCTGTTATCCTCCAATCTAGATTGGAAATTGAATTCGTATCAAATCCGAATGGGGGAATATTCTCAGTCTGCCCCTGAGATGAAAGAACTGCAAAATCTACGAATGGATCGGAATAGCTAGGGTGGGCGTCTCTTCCTTCAAACCAAACACTACCCACTCTGATATTGGTAATAGGGCCCCCGTCTATGACCTCATTGTTGTAGGTGTAAGTACCTATAGTGACCCTCGTGGATATGGATCTAAGTTCTTTCTCATCATCCTTTGAGACGCTCCAGTGCACTTCTCCAAACTGTCCTTGTATCGTTGAAGAAGAGGTGGTATCGACTCTAAGCCTACTATTTTCTGAAGCAAAAAGCAACACATCGAGTGCGTTTTCCTGTGAGAGAATTTCATTCAATTCGTCTGAGGTCATTGGGAAGCAACCCCCATCTGGACACCCCTCGACCTCTGAGCTGATGCAACCTGCAGAGCTAGCCAGAATCAGAAGAAAACCAATGATGGCTGCACGTGTCATGTCTCTTTGGAGGGCGGTTACATAGATGAGGGTATTCAAACGCAGTCATTTGTTGGCTGGAATATTATCCGTTCCCCCTATATGGGACATACTAGTGGAGGCGTATGGAGGAGTTGGAGTGTACAAGAACATCTTGGTGGTTTACAAGAAGAATTTCGAGGAAGTTCATGACACTGCGTTAGCAACAGTTAGGACTGTTCTTGATGGGTTTGTGTCTAAGAACAGAGCACGCGTTGATTACACTGCGAGGGAAACTGTACGTAGGGCCGACTTTGTGGGGCCTGACTTGGTGATAGTACTGGGCGGTGACGGTACTCTGACATCTATAGCCCATTCAATAGATGACGAGACACCTATTATGGGGGTCAATAGCCATCCCAGGATGAAAGACTCAGATGGT
This sequence comes from Euryarchaeota archaeon UBA28, assembly GCA_002501605.1. Lineage (GTDB taxonomy): Archaea > Thermoplasmatota > Poseidoniia > Poseidoniales > Thalassarchaeaceae > MGIIb-O5. The sequence goes on along the minus strand of DANW01000015.1, from coordinate 6,243 downwards.
TCCTATGGATTTTACATGGGAAGTGATCCGGATAATTTTGAGGAAGATATCAAGATGGCAATGGACGGTAAGGCAATTGTAAATGTGTTGCCGAGGCTCCAAGCGGAAATAGTAACGACAAGTGGGAATAAAATATTGACCGACCCGGCTTTGAATGACCTTCTGGTCGCAAACACACATCAGTACCAGCCGTCTAAATACCGACTTCAAAGATTGTCCGAGGGAATTGATGTTGTTCAGCAGTCATCCGGCTGCCTCTTCTCTACCTTCTTGGGTCAAGGGGCTTGGTTCCGGCATGTCGCGAATATCGAAGGGACGGAATTTCCAATAGAGCAGATCGATGAAAAATATCTTTTTGTTTCCAGGGATCTGCCGAGAAGTGACCGTAATGATGACGGTTCATATTGGTCTTGGACCAATTCCCCTACGGTGATGACGAGCGATATGCACAGGGGATATGTCGTTGCAGACGGATGGGATGAGTTCCATTTCACAAGGGGAGCAACTGTTACTGTTGATCTAGGTGGTCCTACGCTTCAACTTCTAACGTTCAGGAGTACGATCTACGATAGAGTCGCCCATTGGATAGGGCAGTGAAAGAATCAATATTTGAGATCAAAGAATTTGCTCCAAAAATAGCTTGGTCCTTTCATGCTTTGGATTATCGAAGAACTCATCTGGGGTGTTCTCCTCTATCAGAAGACCTTCGTCGAATAGTATCACCCTGTCTGCAACCTCCTTGGCGAAACCCATCTCGTGCGTTACCACTATCATCGTAACATCTTCCTTTGCCAGGTCGACCATTACGTCCAGGACTTCCTTGATCATCTCAGGGTCGAGGGCCGATGTAGGCTCATCAAAGAGCATTATTTTCGGGTCCATGGCAAGAGCCCGTGCGATGGCTACTCTCTGTTGCTGTCCCCCAGATAGCTCTGAGGGGTACTTGAATGCCTGCTCCGGAATTCCGACTCTCTCTAGTAGCTCCAATGCCCTATCCTCAGATTCACTTTTTGACATTCCCTTTACCTTCATGGGTGCTAGCGTAATGTTCTCCATGATTGTCAGGTGAGGGAACAGATTGAACTGTTGGAAAACGAAACCTACCTCCGACCTGACATACTTAAGATCCTTTACCGACGTATCCTCGTCTATCATTATTCCATCTATCTCAATCGATCCACCACTGTGCGGTTGTAGCCTATTCAGAGTCCTGATAAATGTCGATTTACCTGAACCAGATGGCCCTAGGATAACTATAATTTCACCTCTGGTGACCTCGATGTCAATCCCCTTTAGAGCCCAAAAATCTCCAAAATTAACCTTAACTCCTTCTGTCTTAATTATCAATTCTTTGCTGGTGGTCATGCTACGTCTCCTCCTCCTTCCTTAACTAATCCGAGGCCTTTCTCCACGTTCATGGAGACCCTGGAAAGGTAGAATGCGAAAACCCAGAACACAAGAGCTGTGAAGTAAACTGGCTCTAGGAAATCCCCTAGGAATCTTAGATCGGTGTTCGCCATTGTCTTTGCGATTCTGAAAAAGTCTATGATTTCAATGATAAATAGCAGTGTTGTATCCTTCCACAGTCCTATGAAGACGCTTACAATTGAGGGCAGGGTAGTCCTGACAGCGTTTGGTAGCTCTACTTGTAGCTTAATTTGCATCGGGCTAAGACCCAGGGCTAAGGCGGCTTCTTTCTGGCCACTGTCTACGGCTTGAAGCCCCCCTCTGATAACTTCAGCAATGTAGCACCCTCCGAACAAACTGAAAATTGCCATCATCCTAACAATGTTATCAAAATCTTCGGGATTTGTAAACAGGGGATCAGCGACGTCTGGGAGGAGGTACATTGCGAAGTATAGCCAGCAGATTAGTGGTCCAGACCTTACTATCTCGATGATGGCAATTCCCGGCCACTTCAATATGGGAAGATTGCTCTGTCTCGAAAATGCCAGAACGACTCCAATTACGAAACCAAGAACGCAACCCGCGGCGGCTACGATTAGATTGATGAGTAAACCCCCCCATCTGGCTGGAGGGACTCCGTCCCTGGTAATCAGTTCTAATTGTGACTCTAGAATTCCGAATCCGGCTAGGAATCCGGCAATATCCTTTACGAACTCAGGCGGGTCAAGCAGAATGATTGTCAAGAAGAAAGTTGCCACGGCTGTGAGTCCGATATTTCTCTTGGCCCTGTTTACCTTGTACTCCTCGACCCTATGGGAATAAGCCCTCATTGCTACAAAACAGGCTAGGGATAAAGCGGTTGCTAAAGAGAATCTAAAAAGAACTCTGTCGATATTGTAATTGGCTTCCAGTGGGTTGCCTGCGAATAGAAACACCACTGCTGTCACTAAACCGAATCCAATAAGGAAAGACCTCACAGAGGTATTGGAGGCTCCATAGGCGGCGCCTGCTAGTGCCCAAACTAGGAATATTATAGGCCAAATCCTCCAATTTTCTGAAACCAGGTAATCTTGGGTCATCGCCTCCGTGAGATTAGGGCCTAACATCACGGATACCCTGTTGGCCCATACGATATCCCACCTCATGCTGATTACCAGTATATCGAAGATCCATTCGACCAAGAATAGCATGATGAAAGACGATAAGATTCCAAGAAGCGCCGTCGAGCCGAACCAAGGTAATCTAATCCGGCCATTGAATGCAGAAGCCATTCTAGTACGTTTGACAACTGAAATCAGAATTATCCACGAGGCCACTAACCATGATAGTGCGACTGCGGTCGAATAAATCCAGACATCCCCTGCGGTGACTTCTCCTCCTATATCGATTGAAGATTCGGTGTTTAGTAAAACAGAAACTGAGAATAGGCCAGAGAACAGAATGCACAGTAGTGAGAGGCTAGAGTCCACTCTGGTATCTGAATCCCATCTGGACCTCCCAGCAACTCCTCTCTCCAATTCTAGGATCCTCTTCATTGAGGACTCGAAGAAACTTTCATCCTGACTCATATCTTAACCCTCGTTACCCTTGCATTGTAGAAGTTCATTATGCCTGAAATTAATAGGCTACCTGCCTGATAAATTACTAGGAGAAGCAGGAATAGGGGAATTAATTTCCCAACATTGTTCATCATTACGAATATGACATAGAAGATATCGCTGTATGCCACAATAATGGCAAGACTGGAATTTTTCCAGACGTTCATATATTGACTATTTAGCAGGGGTATCATACTCCTGAGGGCCTGTGGCAAAATAACAAGTCTGAGTCTCTGATAAGGAGATAATCCCAGTGAAATAGCAGCCTCCACCTGTCCTCGTGGAAGAGCCTGGATACTGCCCCTGACGATTTCAGCGACAACAGAAGCAGTGAACAGAGTTAACCCTATTATCAGAGCCATGAATGCTTTAGTAACTTCGAAAGCTGAGCCTTCCTCTATATTCCAAGTTCCCGGGATATTAGGATTCGGCTTAACATAATTTGGCAGGGACATATCTCCGGTAAGTAGTATACCTAGACAAGCTACTAGCGCCATGGACCAAACCAGAGATTTTCTGGCCAGTGCCTCCGACGAGTCATCAATACCGTCTCTATCCCTGTAACGGCCCCAAGCCCACAGTGAGAAGACTATTGCTAGTGCGATGATGATTCGGAGAGTTTCCGGACGAGGCAAGTAAAGTCCCTGATTACTGTAGTATATCCATCCGCCGATATTAGCTTCTTCCTTGAACAGGGGGAGAGTCTCTCCAAGCTGTAACATCACCAAGAAGAGTAGAACTGCAAGGGGCATATTTCTGAATACCTCCACGTAAACGGTAGCTAATGCTGATGCGAGCTTATTGCTCGATAGTCTTGTGACTCCGATAATCACACCAAGAATCGTACAAAGAACGATACTCAGTAGAGTCGCCCTTGCAGAGTTCAAAATCGCACTGAATAAGAACTGCCACCTAGTATCTTCCGGGAAGTCTGGCTGTATAGGCCATGCATTAATCTCGAAGGTATTCTTCATATCCATGAATGACCATGAGAGGTCCCACCTCTCCCTAGTGACGGAGTCTGGATTGTGCAATAGGAACAGTATTCTAGTACTGAGGTATATAATCAAAGGAAGTCCAATTATTAGGACCATTGTTGAGGACCTCTGGTCATGAATGAGAGGGTTCCCCGACTCTGAAGATATCTGATAATACACGTAGAGAGCCATTATAATCAGTATAATGGAAAAGAACGAGGATAAATCTGAGGAGATCATCGGAGGAATAAACGAGATATTGAGTGCCATACCCAAGAATGCTGAGAAGATTATCACTGTGTTTATGATTCTCGGATTACCGTCCGCCCAGTCAACTAATGGGTGAAGGCCGGATAACCTCTTTACAGGTAAAATGTCTGAATTATCCAACACTAGAAGGGACGCTAGTACAATTGGGGCACCAACTAGTAGAAATGGCATCCCCTTAGCGGGAGAGAAGTCGCCGATAATCGATAGGGTAATGACCAGTATTGATATTATCAGAGAAGATAGTGTCAGAGAGATTGAGGCGATTTTGAAATTCTTGGATCGGATGGCAGGAGCTATCTCGTTCCTGGCTAGTGTCATGAATATTAGGAAAAAGAAAATTATTGCACTCGAAAGTGAATATGGATCATAATATGCTGGATTTTGTTGAACACCCTCCACTACGAACGACCTAGACATACTAGAGATCGCTTCGATAGAGGGAGAGAGCATCTTGTTATTGTAAACCCACAAAATTACAACAGCCAACAAGAGTTTGCTCCCTGAGAGGATATTAATTCTATTTTGGAGAGATTTGAAATCCATACAAATTCTTCCGTAGTAATGAGATTAAATTTGAGGCCCCCGAGGGAGGTGATCCCCCCTCGAGGGCTTTCGTTTACTATTCGCTGTCAACTAAACGATCAGCGCATTGGAGGTGCGAACTGCAGGCCACCCTCAGAAACAAGAGCGTTAGCAGTACCGACACGGGACAGGACGCATCCTGTCATTGCGGCTGAGCCGCTAGTACCGTCATAGGAACCATCACAGAATGAGTTGTCCCAAGCCTCTCCGTAGTTTCCAGAGGTGGATAGAACGTTTTGCATCCATGTAGCTGGCAGTGGGTTTGCATCAGTACCTAGTCCTAGGTTCTGGTTCAATAGCCTATCAACAGCTGGGTTAGATGTATCTGCGTCCATGTAGTTCTCGGAGTCGATTCCCATCTCTTCAGCGGTAACCATTCCGAACCATACCCATGTCACGACATCCTTCCAGTCGGAATCCATGTCACGAACTGCTGCACCTAGGGGTTCCTTTGAAAGTAGCTCAGGAGCAATCCATAGATCACAGTCAGAGCAATCTCCAGCAGCCTCGAGGGTGTACTTCTTAGCAACCATTGCTGACATGTCGCCGGTGAATGCGTCACAGGAGCCAGAAACTAGCTCTGCAGTTGCCTCAGCAGCGTCAGCGACAGGAACTATTTCCATGCCAACGCTATTTACTGTGTTCCAGTCGGCGATGTTACCTTCAGTTGTAGTTCCAGTTCCTACACAAACCTTAGCGCTTGCTAGATTCAGTGCGGAGTTGGACATGTCATCCTGTGGGTATGCATCTCCTCTGATCAGAATTCCCTGGCCATCGAAGAAGTTCATCCCTGCGAAGTCAGCGTTCAGCCCTACGTCACGGCTTGTTGTCCATGTGGTAGTCCTGATTAGGACGTCAATCTCTCCGGAAGCAAGCTTCTCGAAGCGGTCACCAGCGCTCGCTAAGATGTACTCAATCTGAGTATCTGGATTCAGTCCAATTGCAGCAGCTACAGCCCTGCAGTACTCTATATCGAGTCCGGATCGAACACCATCAGCGTCAGCGAAGCCCATGCCCCACTGGGAGTCCTTGACTCCACACTTCATCATTCCACGCTCGTGGATCGTGTCCAGGGTGCTGACTGGTGTTGCTTCAGCAATACCTGCTAGTCTTCCCTCTTCTCTCGCGGCATCCACGTCCTCATCGGTGAGGTCGGAACCCGCACAGCCCGCAAGGGCCGCAGTCGTCATTAACATCATCATTGTCATAGCGAGCATGCGTCGCATGAAGGTGCTACGACCTGTGGATGGTATATACCTTCTCCAAGATGTTGCTGAATATGCCGATTAGAGCATCTGAAAATGTTCCAAGATTAGAGGATATGAGTTGATTTAGGTTGGGAGAAGGGGTGACCGAAGCCACCCCAACCCCCGTTTTCCGAGTTTCGTAGGAGGTGATCCATCTGCAGG
>DANW01000011.1:35095-55982 GCA_002501605.1 Euryarchaeota archaeon UBA28 | reverse complement strand
ACGCCCCCATCCGATTTCAAATTCGGCGTGATGATTTTCTTCTTCACATATCGCTCCGGCCATATTTACAAAATTGAGAGCATTTTGAAAATCGTCAAATTCCCAAGTTCTCTCAATATGGTGGTTATCAATTAGATCCCAGCTTTCATTTATTTTGTTTAACAAGTTGTTAGATTCTTCTTCAGTTAAAGGGGGAACCCCTCCCTCGCAAGGTATGCATCTTTTTCCTTCTAGACCGCCTGTCATTATCTCATCCCCAAAGATGGCTGTCTATTCCGCCTTCGGCTAATTGCTCAGCCTTTTCCAACATACTTGATCTGCGACGCATATCCTCTTTCTCAAATGTCATCATCTCCCTGTCCTCAAGATATGGCACTCTCATGTGGGCAATTAGCCTAACTTCTACAATCACATCTCTCGCTATTGATCTAAACGTACCCTTGTCATCAACAATTTCTACTGCGTTTCTTGTGGTTCCAACTAGCATCCCCTTGGCTAATGTCTCACTATCTGAGGACAGTGCCCTCGAGTCAATCAGTATCTCGACTAAGTCATCCTTTCTTAGTCCAGAACTACGTTCTGACAGAGGGCCATGGAAAACATCCTGAATTTCATCTAAATTTGGTGAACCATGAGCCTCGTGAATCCTAATCGCCCACTCCGGAAGAGTGCCCTCTATGTCTGGCATGAGACTCCGCATGGGGGGCATGTAGAAAAAGCCCTTGATTTGAAAAACAATACAATTTCTGTCTATTGGCTTCAATAGGAATGAACTGGCCGTGGAGTCTGAGACACATGGCATCTGTAGAGTGGAGAAAAATCCCAACTGTCTTGAAAACAGATGAGATTCTCGACAAAGCATTCAGGAAAGCCAGTAAACAGTCCGATACTGTCGAGGATCCCGACAAATATCACAGAGTGCGCAAGCAGATGAACAAAATGGTTCAATCAGCGGCTTCAATCATTGATTCAACCCTCATTGCCTATGTCGAAAGATGGCCCAGCCTCAATGCTCTTTCAGATTTTGATCAAGCGTTGGTTGATGCAGCAGTTGGAAGTGATAACTATCGAAAAAGCCTTGGTGCGATTCAATGGGGGGCTGAAAGAGTTAGGTCCATTGCAGGCGAGACCCAGAGGAAGATTCTCAGACTTAGGGATATAGATGGTTTTCATCAAGCGAGGAGGGCCGCTTACGGTAGATTTTCATCAATCATGGAACAGATATCGCCTGAGATTGATTGGCTTGGAGAGGCTAGGGATACACTCAGAAAACTACCATCAATAGACCCCTCAGAACCATGCATAGTTGTTGCAGGCTCCCCCAATGTTGGCAAGTCCGCATTAATTTCATCCCTCTCCAGTGGTGAGCCAGAGATCGCCGCCTATCCATTTACGACAAAACAACTACATTTGGGACATTTTATCCATAGAAGAAGGAAATATCAGATGGTAGACACCCCGGGTTTGCTTGATCGTCCCATGTCTGAGAGGAATAATATTGAGATGCAAGCAATCGCTGCTTTGGAGAATGTTGGAGACGTACTTCTATTTCTGATAGATTCAACTTCCAATGCAACAACATCACTTGAAGAGCAAATGAATCTTCTCCAAGAGGTCACAGGCCTAATTTCAGAGAGGCCAATAATAATAGTTCATAGCAAGTCGGATTTACACGAAAAGGGCAGTCTAGAAGATAAAGTTGCAGTCAGCTCGATATCCGGAGAAGGTATAGAGGAATTGAGGCAAACTCTAGTTGAAATGATCAGAGCCGATGATATATCTGATCCACTGAACCTACCTGAGGATTGGCCAAGAAGTGACCTGGACTAGTTGGTGTGCCAAATATGTCCACATGTAGTGCAATACATATTGTAACCACCTATGGTTATCGGAAGTCCCCCTATGTCCAACTTAGACCCACACCCCGGACAGCGGTCAGCCATGGCCTAACGGATGGGAACAGGTTATTCAAGCAATCTATGGAGACTTATGCATCTCTGAATCTTTTCCACATCTCTCTGATGGGAAATGCCATCTCACTAGCTCCCAATAACAATGTTAATCCTATCGCAAATAGAATAATCTCAACGAAACCAGCAAGGTGAATCTCGGGGTTTATTGTTACCAACTGTTCATCTAGCGTAGAACCATCTTTCCCAGCAGTAACAAAGCGGTACTCTCCAGGCTCCAGAGTGAATTTGAAGCTACCATCTTCCGAATCTGGGCCTCCCGCAACGAAATCAAAATCATCTGATGTACACGTAGTGAGTCCATTGGAATCAGGCTCGCATTCTTCTGGGTAATCAGAAATCACCCCAATCCAACTTCTGTCTGGTTCATCCCATTCCAGTTCCATACCAATTTCTAGTAAGATGAAGGCGTTGGGAACCTCTAGGTCTTCCGTGGTCATCCCGACCATACAACCGACTGATTCGTCAGAGCATGGAACTATCGGCACATCTGTTCTCGAATCATCTATGTCTATCCCAACAAGGCTACCAAATGTTATCAGGATGCAGAGGCCCCCTACCAAAAATGGAAATGATGCCAAAATTCTAATCATATTCATTGAATTTTGCCCCCGCCTATGCTCCGCCTGTCATCAGTTGAAGGAAAATTAGTAGAATTGCTATACCTGGAAATAAGTATAGCATTATTGTCAATCTCTTCCTAGATGACTCTCTTTTTTTATTATTTTCGATGCACGTAATATCGCCACAGACCGCTGGTTCACTATCAAGAGGAATCGGTTTCCAGCAAACTACACAGTGCCTGTGAGATTCTACATCAAGTAATTTGTCAGAGGCCCTTCTTTTCTCAGATCGCTTCCTCTTACTTGCAGCTTCACGGGCCTCTTTAGCCGTCCTCATGCCAGCAGCCGCGATCCTATCCGCCCTGCTCAAGAACTCATCACCCCTACTTCCGTACCCTTGAAGTCCCCGCCAACTATTGCTTCTTTGATTAACTCAGTTTTCCTTCCATCCAGAATATTCAATATCATCCCCGACTCAAGAGCTTCTCTTGCACCGACAGGATCGACAATTTGAGAGTCACCTGCCTTGGAATGTTCTGAAGAACCAATGATATCAAGAAGCTGGTGATGAGTCAGAAAATCATGTGACAGGGCCTTTGGATTCTGTTTCGGGTCCTCGTCAAAAACCCTGGGGACGTTTGTCGCAATGATACACTTTTTTGCATCTGATGCTACAGCAAAGCGAATGGCAACGGCATCTGTGGTGTGACCTGGATTTGTTCCCCCCATTACCACTACTTGCCTCTCTTCGAGCAATAGAACAGCTTCATCGATACTCTTTGGAATGGTCCCAGAAACGGGAATGCCTGAGTCCGATAGACACTCCCTAACTATCGTTGCATTCAGTCTTGTTGCAGCAATGCCGATTTTATCCAAGTGAGACTCGTCACTAATCAGAGGCCTTGCGAGCTCAATCCCTTCTCTTGCGGGAGCGCCACCTCCAACTACAATACCGATCCGGTCATTCATAGACACCCTTTCTCTGATTATAGATACTAAGCCTTCCAGCCAAGTGTGTCTTTCCTCGATCTCAGGACGAAGCAGACTCCCCCCGAGTGCGACAATCACCGTCGTCATCGACTATTGAGCTAGGACGCTCCCTTTCAATGCCTTCGTCCAACAGCAGTCTAAGGGTTGAAATGCTGCCCCTCCGGCCTTATACTGGAGGTCATGCCATGTCCGACGAGATCGAAGTCCAACAAAGGAGGTTACGCCTCAAGAAGGCCGTTGAAGACCTCTCTTCGATGAAAGGCATGGGGACAGAGTTAGTTTCTGTTGTAGTTCCTCCTGATAGGATGATCAGCGACGTTAGGCATCAGCTATCCAATGAGGCAGGTCAGGCCGCGAACATCAAATCAAAATTAACCAGAAAACATGTTTCTGATGCCATAGAATCAGCTATAGCGACCTTGAATAGATACAAAACACCCGGAGAGAGAGGACTAGCTCTTTTTGTTGGCCATGTAATTGTTGGAAACAATAAGACAAGGCTAATGTCAATTGTTATTGACGATCCCCCTGACTCGTTTACCTCCTACAGATACAGATGTGGCTCAACATTTGAGATTAGTCAGCTTGAAGAAATGCTCATTGATAGAACCGCTTACGGGCTCTTTGTCATCGACAGGTCAGAAGCAGCATACGGATTGGCCAGTGGTAAGAGGCTTCATTGTCAAGAACATGTTACTTCGCTAGTTCCCTCAAAACATGGAAGAGGGGGGCAATCAGCTCAGAGGTTTGAGAGACTGATCGAGGAAGCTGCAGACAAGTTTTTCAAAAAATCATCCGAGAGGGCTTCTTCATACTGGCTTCCAATGATAGAGGACTTGCAAGGGATAATCATCGGAGGACCGGGAGCTACCAAAGATTATGTTGTAAAAAATGATTATTTTCATCATGAAATCAAGAAACTAATCAGAGAACCATTCTTCGATGTTGGGTACTCCAATGAGAGTGGACTTAGAGAACTCGTTCAGAGGGCAGGTGGCCTGATGGATCAAATTGAATTAGATACCGAGAGGAGATTAGTTGACAGATTCTTGAGTGAAGTGATGAAATCTCATCCCAAAGCTACATACGGTGAGATGATGATTAGGAACGCCTTGGATCAAGGAGCTGTGGAGAGGCTACTTATCTCAGAGAACGTGCGAAAACGGAGAGTAACGTGGGTTTGCAGACAATGCAAAGAAGAATGGGAAGGTACTCAGAGCCGGAGGTCTGAAATTCCAGTTTGTCCCACCTGCTCCTCTGAGGAAATAATTGAGGACTCAGAGAGGTCAATGGACCTCATTGACGAACTAACCGTTCTGGCCGGTCACACTTCTGCGGCTGTGACACTTATTTCGATGGATACAGAGGAAGGAGCAACTCTATACGATGCCTTTGGAGGAATAGCCGCACTACTCAGGTATCCAATTTCGTGAGGTGGAAAATGAGACAACTAATCCATGAATGCGCCCCACTAATTCTCAAGGCCGTTTCTGATATGGGCATCCGAGATGAACAGATTCTAAGTTTATTGGGCCCAGCCACAGACACAAGGATGGCAGATGTGGCAATGCCATGCCATTCCCTGTCTGCACTTCTAAAGAAGTCCCCGGTGAATGTTTCCGAAGAAATATGCAGCCTTATTTCTCCCCCTCTGGAGGGTATTGCCTTTACATCATCAGCCAACGGATTTGTTAATCTCAAGGCTAATCCAGAATGGCTTTCATCGAAAATAATGGCCCTTCTTCCGGATGAGAGGCTTGGAGTGGCCAAAGATAAGCCAAGGAAAATTGTTGTTGACTACTCAGCGCCAAATGTAGCCAAAGAAATGCACGTTGGCCACTTGAGATCTACTGTTATTGGAGACTCTATAGTCAGGATGCTTGAATTCAAGGGTCATAATGTTATCAGGGAGAATCACATAGGCGACTGGGGCACCCCATTCGGAATGCTTATCGAGCATCTAATTGATATTGGAGAGGAGGATTTCACTTTGGAAAAGGGGATATCAGATTTCGACCACTTCTACAAAGAAGCTAGGTCTAAGTTCGAGAGTGATGAAATCTTCGCTGATCGGTCTAGATCTAGGGTTGTACTTCTACAGGGCGAGGATGGCAATACCTTGCGCTTATGGGGAATATTAGTTGGTGTCTCTACAACCTATTTCAATGAGGTTTACCAGATGCTGGATGTCCTTTTGGAGGATAACGACCTAATGGGGGAGTCAGCCTACAGGCATCTTCTTCCACAGGTGGTGGATAGGCTGTATGAATCAGGATTATTGGAAAACAGCGATGGAGCCAGTGTTGTCTATTTAGGAGGAAAGTGGGTAAACAGAAAGGGCGAACCACTCCCTGTAATTATTAGAAAAGGTGATGGCGGATTCAATTACTCAACCTCAGATCTAGCATGCATTATCGATCGTGTCGAGAGATTATCCTGTGACGACCTGTTGTATGTGGTTGGCACTCCTCAAAAACAGCATTTTGAGATGGTTTTCGAAGTAGCAAAAAGAGCCGGATTTATGCAAAGTAGAAATAATGCCATCCATGTTAATTTTGGATCAGTTCTAGACTCCAATGGCCAGATGTTGAAGAGTAGGGCCGGGCACTCGGTGAAGCTTGTTGACTTGTTGAGAGAGGCCGTATCAAGGGCCAGAGACTCGATTTCCTTGAAGAATCCTAACCTCAAGGGAGAAGAAAAGGAGAGAGTCTCTAAGATGATAGGAATCGGTGCAGTGAAGTATGCAGATTTATGCACAGACAGAACTAGGGACTATACCTTTGACTGGGAAAAAATGCTATCCTTCGAAGGGAATACCGCCCCTTATCTGCAATACTCACATGCCAGGATATGTAGAGTTTTTTCACTATCCAATATGGACAGAGATGACGTCAAAGATGCCAATATAATTATTGAAACCGAGGAGGAGTTGAACTTAGCCAGATGCATCGTGAACTTCTCAGAGGCTGTCGACAACGCATCATCAACACTCCACCCTCACAAATTATGTACTCACATCCACTCAACTTCTTCTGCATTCGCGAGTTTCTACGAGGCTTGCCCAATACTGAAGACAGAGGATGAGGCCCTAATGAAAAGTAGGCTTGCATTATGTGATTTGACGGCTAGATCCATCTCAATCGGCTTAGGAATGCTAGGAATCCAGTCCCCAGAGAAGATGTAGTATCGATAGAAGGAAAGTAAAATATCCTCACATTGATGATGCGAATTCTAGTACTTCATCATAATCAGGCTCGACACCAGGATTTTCAGCTTCCCAACGGTATTGAATAACGCCCTCGCCATCCACTATTATCACAACTCGATTTGCAGAAATGTACCCCTCAATACCCCCAAGCCCCTCGAAAGAAGCGCCATAACTTTGGACAACCTTCCTATCGATATCTGATAGGAGTGGGAATTCAATTCCATATTTTCTTGCGAACTCAGCATTCGCCCAAGGTGAATCTACACTGATTCCAAGAACTACAGTGTCCGACTCACTGAGTCTACTGAAATTGTCTTGAAAAGTGCACATTTCTTTGTCGCAAACACCCGTAAATGCTCCAGGATAGAATGCTAGAATAACATTTTTTCCATGGTAATCTGCGAGGTTAACATCACTCTTATCAGTCGTTTTCAGTGTAAAGGCAGGAGCGGCATCTCCAACTTTGACCATGTCCACGCCCGGCAATCGGTAGCGTATATCGGTTTCGTATTCCAACTAACTCTGATCCAATGCGGTTAAGTCCTTTCCCCGTAGGACAAGTATCTTACCAAGGATCCTAGGATGATTCCAGAAACAGCTAGGCTTTCCTCATTGAATCTGTCCATTCTATCGAGATATGTGTGATACTCGCTAGATCCTGAACCATAGCATACCACGGCTCTACCGTAATCTATGCCGTCTTCCGGCCTATTGTCAATTTCGTATACAAATGGGGCATGGTCCGAATTGTAGGGCATGGAACTAGAGGGAAGCCTGTTCACATTCACATTGTATTTCGATGTCAGTTCCGGATATACTTTGGAGAATTCAGAATTTATTCCTCTGAGAATTTCCACATCCTTAGCACTATTTCCATAAATTGTTAACCCATTATTTCTCTCCAAATCGACATGGTTCATGTCCATGTTAATGTGTAATCGCAAACCCTCAGACAACATCCCCCGATACTTGTCGACCCATTCTTTTGACCCCCAGAGGCCTTCTTCCTCCCCTCCCCATGTGCAGAAGTAAATAGTGAATTCAGGATCTCCTAGTTCGGATTGGAGGATTGAGAACTGCCTAGCCATTTCTTGCAGAGTAGCCACTCCAGATGTATCATCCACTGCCCCAGCCCCATTGTATACTGTATCATGATGCGCCCCAATGACAATCACTGACTCAGATTTCCCCTCGATAATTCCACATGGAACATGAATAGTTGAAATCGCTTGATTGTCTACATCAACTCTCATCTGTAATCTACCGTCACCACCTATGACATTCTCAGAGATAGCATTACCAACGCTCTTTGAGACCATAATGAAACCGAAAGAATCCGGTATGAAGTCAAATCTTGAGATGTCTATACCCTTGAAATAAGGGACACAATCGTTCATTATTAACTCATCACAGTTAACCTTGGTGTTGACTGTAATCATTGAATTCACGTCATTTGCCAATGCTCTTTCCAGTAAATCCGTGTTCCCATCTGTCCCATCTTCTATCCAAATCATCGCAATCTTACTCGCGGCGGAGGCCCAATCAGAATCTTCACTGCCATTTCCGAGATCGATAATTTCCGCATTCTCTGAGTGGAGGACATCCACTGAACCACTGTAGCCTTGGATCACATAGTCCTCTCTGTGCGTATATTGGATAATTTCACGATTTAAATCTGCAGCTGAGCATGGCGTGGGTCCTCCGAATACCGAGCCAATGTCTCCGGGGATACATATGGAGAGATCCGGTTCGTCGCCAATTTGAAAAATATTTACGTCAAAATCATCCATAGTGGATGGTATTCCCATTGATGTGAAGTTAGTCTTGATTGAGTTCGCAGTATTTTCCTCTTCGACAGTACCTGACATCCTGCCCTCCCACTCTGGGTGTCCCAAATCCACCAAGGTTTGCGCGTAATCCCTTGTCATGGCGTAATCAAATTCCAGTAAAACATAGTCCGGCTCCCCTTTAACCAAATCCAATATTTCATCACTGTAGATTATAGCTCCTCCTGATCCACCGACTAACAATACAGAGATAACAATCAAAGTGGGCAGCGGGACTGACCTAACCCTTCCTAGGAAGTCTATTTTCCCATTCTCAGGGGATTCTTCAGCGATAATCGCATCAAAAACCGAGTTTTCTAGACGTTCAATTAGCACATCCTTTCTACCAGAAACCGGCATTCCCCTGGCCCTCAAAGCCTCTTTCAGTTCAGAAACCGAATAGTCAGACCAAGGTTTCGCGTCTTCCATGGCCACGTTAGATCATACTGACTATTGAACCCATTTGGAACTAGCTCTATTAATGTCGGATTAGTCAAGGGAAGTTTCGTCTCCAGTCCAACGTCTTCCAAGACTATGTTGGACTCCCATTTGGTCAAGAATTCTTGCAACTACGAAGTCTATCAGGTCTTCAATGCTTTCAGGTGAGTTGTAGAAACCCGGATTTGCAGGAAGAATAACTACTCCCCAAGAGGACAATTTAGCCATTGCCTCAAG
This sequence comes from Euryarchaeota archaeon UBA28, assembly GCA_002501605.1. Classification (GTDB taxonomy): domain Archaea; phylum Thermoplasmatota; class Poseidoniia; order Poseidoniales; family Thalassarchaeaceae; genus MGIIb-O5. The sequence goes on along the minus strand of DANW01000011.1, from coordinate 46,750 downwards.
ATGAGGTGTCGGAGCAGGGGTTTCTCTGGGGACCAATATTAGCTTCCTCCTCTCCTTAATCGCTACCAACGCACTTCGCGTGGACAAATTATCTGATATTCCAGCGCCTATTTTTCCAATTGTGGTTCCGCTCGCGGGGCATATAACGTATGCGTCATACAAAGCTGATCCCGATGCGGGACGAGCGGCTAGATTCGCATTTTTGTGCAAGGACACCCCGGGGATTTTAGCTAAGTCTTTTGAAGAAATTTTACACTCTAATTGAAGGTTGATATCTCCGGCCTTACTTACGATTAGGTCTATCTCCCATCCAGCCTTGCTTAACTCTTCAATCAGTCTTACTCCATAACGGGCTCCTGACGCCCCCGTCACCGCCACTACCGCACTGGGCATGATGTAACGGTGATGACCTTGCCCTTGAATGGTTGCCTAGAGCCCTAGGATGGAAATCAATGAATCTGAAAGGTATTCGTACTCTTCTTTGCTATTGTATAATTGAGCTGAAATCCTGATATATCTACTGTTATGATTAGGCCAGGAAATTACCGGGACTTGTATTTTGTATTCATCAAAAAGTTGGTTATGTATTGGATCTCCATCAAGCGGAATTGATTTGACATCCTCGTTCGAGGGAAATTCAACACACGACATCGAGGAAATCATGAAATCTGGCGTCGGGGGAGTGGTATCTAAAGCCTCACATATCAAGTCCCTTCCAAAAATTGCCATCTGACGGTTTCTCTCCATTATCTCTGTCCATCCTCCAGGGACCATGGAACCTACATGCTTAATCGCATGTGGTATGCATAGCCATGGACTTGGGTCACGAGTGCCCGTCCAGTCGAATTCCAGTCTGAATTTTTCCTTGGATTCTAACTCACTTGTGTGGCCGTGCCCGATTACAAGTGGCTTTACCCCGTCCCTCTTATCTTCCCTGATATGAAGGAATGCAGAGCCCTTCGGAGTACAAATCCATTTGTGACAGTTTCCAGTTATGTAACAAGCATTCAGTTTGTCGATATCCAAAGGAACAATTCCCGGGCCATGTGCGGCATCCACTAGGACATCAACTCCCCTTTCTTGAATCATTTCAACCAGTTTCTCAAATGGCATCCTAATTCCTGTAGGACTCGACACAGTATCGATCATTGCTAGAACTGTTTTTTCGTTGATCGCAGACATAATCGGGTCGATAATATCAGAATCATCATCTATCCTGAACGGAATCCTAACGACAACCGTCTTAGCCCCTGACATATTTGTGACGAAATCAATCGCATTTCTGCATGCTTGGTAAGCGTGGTCAGGGACAATTATCTCATCTCCTTCTGAGAGGTCAAGCGACCTGAGAATTGTATTAACCCCAGTAGTAGCATTAGTAACGAACAACATGCCTTCAGGATCGGCATTAAGAAATCTTGACAGCTCCAACACAGAATCTAGCCACATCTCATTGCTGAGCCTTTCTATAAAGTGAACAGGATCACTTTCCATCAGTCTTCTAATCCTATTCTGCTCTTCCATAACCGAAACAGGGGTGGCGCCGAATGATCCATGATTTAGGAAAACGGTTTTCTGACTCAATCCCCAATGACTGAACATCTCGCTTTTCTTGGGAATCACGAGTCCCCCTCCCTCATGTACTCTAAAACCGGTCTTCTTTTGAGAACAACATCACACGTGTAAATGAACGATTTCTGGATGCGCTGGGTATCTATGGTTAGGCCATCAGTATCCTCTCTGTATCCAAGCTTATTCAGGCAGGTGTGAACTCCCTCTTCCAAACCACATCCTGAGAGCCTCTCCACCCTATCTCCCGGTGTGTTGACATTAATTGACATTCCATGCCTGCTTACCCACTTGAGAAAAGACAGGCCTATCGAACAAACCTTGTATCCATCGACCCAAACTCCTTGCATAGCCTCATCTTTGTAGGAACTAATGCCACAATCCGCCAGAGCGGCAACCGCCCAATCCTCTAACGCTCCAATAACTGCTCTAACGTTCTGCATGTCTCCTTCCCACTTGATAATCGGGTAAACAACCAATTGACCGGGCCCATGCCACGTAACTCCGCCTCCTCTATCCGTTTCGAATGTAGGATAGTCGACTACTGAGGCCTGTTCTCTTCTAGCCTTGGGGCCTAAAGTAACGACCTCTTCATGCTCCACAAATATCAGTGTGTCTGGAATCTCTTCATCTATCCTCTTCCTTTGGAGCTCCTTCATTAAATCAAACACAGCCGAGTAATCTCTGATCCCAAGATTGAGGATATGAATTTCCTTCAAGGACACACCTCAGACAGAATGAATAGCGTGTCCAAGTGTTTTCAGAACACTCTCATGGAATGCTTCTGCCATTGTCGGGTGGGCGTGGACTGTTCCTGATATATCCTCTAGGAGGGCGCCCATTTCCAAAGCCAGTACAAATTCCCCATGCAACTCGGCAACATGGCTCCCAACCGCTTGAATTCCAAGTATGACATTATCACTCTCTCTGGCAACGACTCTGACGAACCCCCCAGTTTTCTCGGCCTCTAACGTGAGCGCTCTTCCATTAGCGGCAAGGGGAAATTTTCCTACTATTATCTCCTCTCCACGCTCTCTCGCTTCATCGGGGCTTAGCCCGACAGATACGATCTCAGGCTCGGTGAAAACGATGGCCGGTATTGCAACCTTATCAAACTCCCTAGCCATACCGGAGATTATCTCTGCGACCATCTCTCCTTGGGCACTTGCCTTGTGGGCGAGCATCGGCTCCCCAGCCACATCTCCAATAGCGTAGACTCCCGGGACGTTTGTTCTGCATTGTCTGTCAGTCCTGATGAATCTTCCAGATTGGTCCATTCTGACTCCCATTGTCTCTAAGCCCCAGTCTTTGGTATTCGGCCTCCTCCCAACTGTTACGAGAATCTTATCGACCTTTAGTGTTCTAACCTCTCCTTCCTTCTCATAAGCGAGCTCCACTTTCTTGGAAGCTCCTTTGCCCTTTATTTCTGCGCCTCTAGCCAGCGCTCCAGTATGTACAGTTACTCCATGCTTTTTCATCCACAGCTCAAGTGGCCTTCTAAGCTCCTTGTCAAAAATTCCCAAGATACTTTCCATTCCTTCGATTACAGTGACTTCGGACCCAAGTTTAGAAAGTGCGCAACCAAGCTCCAGTCCTATGTAACCCCCTCCAACTATAGCAACTTTGGAAGGAAGGGAGTCTAGATCAAGAGCACCGGTTGATGACAGAATAAACTCTTCATCACAGGGCATGAAAGGGAGGTCAATGTGAGAGGATCCAGTAGCGATAATGACATTCTCAGCTTCTATCTCAACATCTCCATCGTTGGAAGATACAATACACCTCTTGGGGCCAGTAAAATTTGCCCATCCTTTGATTAGCTCGACTCCAGAACCTTTCAGTAAGGACTCGACACCCTTGTTTAGGCGGTCAACGATGGAATCCTTCCAAGAAACTAGTGATGCCATATTCAGCTGAGGCGAAGAGTCAATGGTGATTCCCATGTGACCATTCTCTGAACTGTGCATAGATACTGACTCAAACCTCTCAGCGGCATGTATCATCGCCTTACTGGGAATGCACCCCCTAATCAGACAGGTACCTCCTGCCCTGTCTCCTTCCACAACAATAGTGTCTAAACCCAATTGTCCAGACCTAATCCCAGCAACATATCCACCGGGACCAGCCCCTACTATCAACACCTGACATTTCCTAACTTCAGCCATAGTTATCCCTACATGAAAATCATTGCAGGATGCTCCAACATCCTTTTTAGGTGCTGTATCAATTTTGCTCCATCGGCGCCATCAATTACTCTGTGATCGAATGAGCTGGATAGATTCATCATCCTCCTTACAACAATCTGACCATTTCTGACAACAGGCTTTTCTCTGGCTTTATGGACTCCCAGAATTGCCATTTCAGGATGGTTAATGATTGGCGTTGCACCAAGTCCACCATCCCTGCCCAAGCTGGTTATTGTGAAGGTTGAACCTGTTAGGTCATCGAGACTTGAAGTACCTGCCCGGGCATCTCCTGAGACTCTAATTAGATCACTAGCGGCCTGCCAGACATCCATAGCCTCAACGTTCTTGACAACCGGAACGTAAAGCCCCCTATCAGTCTGTGTGGCAATTCCGATGTGTACGGCCTCATGTCGATGAACGACTCCGTCCTCATCATAGAAATGCCCATTACATTCGGGGTGCTCGGGCATTATCTTGGCCAGTGCCATCATTATGAATGGAAGATAAGTTAGTTTGGGTTGATCTTGAGACCTACTAGAGTTTAGTGCCTGCCTAAGTGCCTCCAGCTCAGTAACATCTACTTCTTCGAAGTATGAGAAATGTGGTATTGAGAACGCACTCTTGACCATCTGCTCAGAAATTTTCCTTCTCAAACCCACAATCTTGACCTCGTTGACTCCGCTCCTTTTCGTGGAATAGGCCGACGGTGGGGCTCCCATGACAGCTCCTCCACCTGCTACGAACGCGTCAATGTCGGCATGCCTTATTCTACCGGCGGGACCACTTCCACTAAGTGAACCAAGATTTATTCCCGCCTCTCTTGCCCTCTTCCTAACTGCAGGACTAGCCAAAATTGACCCCCCGGTACCCTTGGTAATGACTGGGACAATCTCGGGAGCAGGAGTTCTCGGTTTTGTGGATGGCTTCTCTATCTCTGCCTTCTTTTCTTCTATCTCAGGTGGCGCTACTTCCTCAGGCTCAACTTCCAATTCCATGGGCACGTTCTCAGATACATTGACTGGAGTAGTGCCGGCCACTCCTGTGTCGAACTCAATTAACACTGAGCCAACTGCGATCATGTCTCCGACTTCTCCGTTTAGGGACACTACCGTTCCATCTGTCGGGGAAGGTATCGTAACCGTGGCCTTGTCCGTCATCACGTCCACTACAGGATCATCCTCCGAGACAGAGTCTCCGACAGAAACATGCCATGTCACTACCTCTCCCTCGACTACACCTTCTCCAATATCGGGTAACTTGAACTCATAATTTGCCATGTCAATCCTCCTGTGTCCTCACTATCGCTGCAATAACCCTGTCAGGTCCGGGCATATAATCCCATTCAGTTGTATGTGGGAAAGGAGTATCCCAACCAGTAACTCTCTCGATGGGAGATTCTAGATTCCAGAAGCACCTTTCCTGTATAGAAGCAGCCATTTCGGCCCCAAAACCACTTGTTTTTGGGGCTTCATGAACTATCACGCATCTTCCTGTCTTGGCTACGGATTTTACCACTGCTTCCACGTCCCATGGAACTAATGTTTGTAGATCGATTAAGTCACATGAAACGCCACTGGATTTTATTGCCTGTTCACAAACATGGACCATCGCCCCCCATGATATGACTGTGCATCTGTCTCCCTCCATAGCTAACCTGGCCTCTCCAAGGGGTATCTTGTAGTGTGATTCTGGAACCTCAGCTTCTGGGTGGTCTGACCAAGTTGGTACATTGTGGGGGTCTCCGTAAAAGGGGCCCCTGTAGCACCTCTTCGGCTCGAAGAAAATTACAGGGTCGTTGTCTTCGATTGCGCTAATAAGTAGCCCTTTGGCATTGTATGGTGTTGAGCAATATACGACTTTCAGTCCGGGGGTGTGAGTAAATTGTGATTCAGGGGATTGGGAGTGATGATGGCCGCCTCGGATCCCTCCTCCTGCTGGAGTTCTGATAGTGACCGGGCACCAGAACTCTCCACCCGACCTATGTCTTACTTTTGCCATTTCATTCACAATCTGATCATATGCTGGGAATATGTAATCCGCAAACTGAATCTCAACTACAGGCCTAAGTCCATTGATGCCCATCCCAAAAGCTGTTGCCGCAATCCCTCCTTCCGAAAGTGGGGAATCGAAAACCCTGTGTTTTCCATGCCTTTCTTGAAGTCCATCCGACGTTCTGAAAACTCCGCCAAAGTATCCAACATCTTCACCAAACATTATGACTTCCTCATCTTTTGAAAGCATGGTATCGATAGCACTGTTCACAGCTTCTACCATGTTCATGTTAGGCATTATGATTCCCTCCATTTCTTCATTTCATCCCACTGTTCCATTAGGTGCCAGGGAGGCTCTTCGTACACTTCTGTAAATATGGCATCCGAAGAAGGGTAAGGACCGTTTGCGAGGTCCCCGAATTTGACAGCCTCCTTGTATGCCGCCATAACCTCTGAGTCTATTCTTTCCGAGAGCTCTTGATGTTGTTTATCAGACCACTTTCCTATTTGTTTTAGATGTTCGGATAAACGCGATATTGGGTCGCCTCCTGGCCAGTAATTGTGAACATCGGATGGCCTGTATCTGGAGGGATCATCACTACTGCTGTGAGCCCCTGCACGATATGTGAGAACTTCAATGTGAGTGGGGCCAAATCCCTTTGATGCCCGATCTCTGGCCCAAGAAGTCACCGAGTACAAAGCTAGGAAGTCATTCCCATCAACTCTGATACTAGGTATTCCATAGGGAATTCCTCTTACGGCAAAATTTCCATTTTTACTTGCAAAATTCTTGTGTGTTGAGATTGCCCACTGATTATTTACAACATTGAGAATAACCGGTGCTTGAAAGATACTAGCGAAGTTCAATGCGTAGTGGTAGTCTCCCTCGGCACTGGCACCATCGCCAATCCACGTTATCGTAACTTCATCAAGGCCTTTGTAGTTCGATGCAAGGGCCACGCCAACTGCCTGACTGAACTGGGTTCCCACGGGACTGGAGACCGAGATGAAACGACCCTCTTTGTATGTGTAGTGAACTGGCATTTGCCTGCCCTTGACATTGTCCATCTCGTTTCCTATACAATGACAAATCATGCTAACCATGTCCCTATTCCTGACAAATTGTGCACCGGGCTGTCTGTAGGTCGGAAACAACCAGTCCCGGTCCTCCAGAGCCATTGTTTGAGCGATAGCAACTGCTTCTTCCCCGAATGAACGCATGTAGAAGGACAATTTTCCAGTCCTCTGCATCTTCATCATCCTATCGTCAAATATCCGAAGCCTCATCATATGCTCCAAGCCCTGAATCAGAACTTCGGGGCTTAGTTTTGGGTCCCAGTCTCCAGATGTTTTGTTGTCATCGCCAAGTACTCGGACCAAACCCTCTGCCAAATCTAAAGTCTCGGATGCGTCACAATCGATTTCAGGCCTTCCAAGATCTCCCGGAGACCAAGGCCATTCCGTGAAATCGGCCTCATCTCCCGGCCTGTGCGGGGCATCAGGTACATACAACGGATCCACACCGCCCCCGCCGCTCATGATGTACAAACCCTCCACTTGCTCATATTGTTTGGCCTCCATCAGTGTAGGGGAAGGTTAGGTAACTGACCGCCGAACCGGTTGATTCTCTAGTCACCACTGGCTCTAAACCAGTCGACTCTTCCCAAAGTAGTCCAGCCCTGTAGCTGGACCTAACTAACGGTCCGCTGGCCACAGCAGAGAACCCCATTTCTCTGGCCTCTCTGTCCCAATCAGCAAACTTAGAGGGCTCGGGAAACCTCTCTACGGGTATATGCCTCCCTCCTGGTTGCAGATATTGACCAAGGGTAATCATGTCAACGCCACAGGATCTGATCTTTCTCATCGCCTCAACTACTTCTGAATCAGTCTCTCCCAAGCCAACCATAATGCTAGTCTTAGTTTTGAGATTAGGTCGAATTTTTTTGGCTTCAGCCAAAATTTCTAGTGATTGTGAAAATGAAGCCCTCCTATCTCGTACATGGCTGTCTAGGCGAGGGACACATTCCACATTGTGTGCAAAAACACGAATCGGAAGCCCCACCAAAAGGGCACGTAGGGAGTCTAGATTTCCATCTAAATCTGAACACAGAAGTTCAATTCCCACTTCAGGACACCTGTGGTGCACTGCCATAATGCATTCTCTGTAGTGTGAAGCTCCTCCATCCGCAAGATCATCCCTGTTTACCACGGTAATTACAGCGTGCTCAATTCCCATTTTTTCAATAGCGGATGCCAAATCATCCGGCTCGTCAGGATTCAAGGGAGGAGGATTCCTTGCCGTATCAACCGCGCAGAACCTGCATCCACGGGTACAGACATCACCGGCTATCATGAAAGTGGCAGTACCCCTTCCCCAGCAATCATAGATGTTTGGGCACCGAGCCTCCTCGCAAACAGTATGGAGACCGTTCTCCTTCACGCTACTCATAGTTGAGTTGTATCTGTTTTGCGACTTCCCTACTGGGAGACTGGTCTTGAACCACCCTGGGAGCCTTTTTCTTCCTGCGCCAGTTTTTTTCAGTCGTTCCAATGATTGACCACCTGAGCATGAACTAGGCCCCATTTCCTCCTCTCCTATGGTGGGTAAACGAGTCGCCATCAAAACTCCGGGTAGAGTATCGAAGTTAATCGTTCTCATCGGCCCCTTTGGGGCCGTGCAATACAACCCGTAATAGGCAAGAAACCCTTCCGAGTACTATGCGAGGGGGAGTGATCTTAGTTACTGGGGGCGCTGTTAGGATTGGAAGGGAGATTTGCTTGAATCTAGCAAAAGAAGGATTTAGCATAGCAGTTCACTATAATTCCTCATCAAGTGAAGCGAACTCATTAGTAGAAAAAATAACCTCAAACGGAGGTATGGCCCAGTCATTTTCAGGCGATCTTTCAGATGTATCCATGGTCGAGAATTTATTTTCAGATATCAAAGATTCCTTGGGGGCCGTAATAGGCATCGTTAACAACGCATCACTATTTTCGTTTGACGACATAAACAGCCTTTCCAAGCAATCTTGGGATAGCCATATGCATGTCAATGCCCTAGTCCCTTTGTTGATGATATCGGAATTGAGTCGAAATTTACCATCTGATTGCGTCGGATCGGTAGTCAACATATTGGACCAGAAAATTTCCCAGCCCAACCCAGACTACCTTTCCTACACAGCTTCCAGGTATGCCATGGCAGGTATGACGGAAACTCTAGCTAGAAGCCTCTGTCCCAGTGTCAGGGTCAATGCAGTGGCCCCTGGGCACACTCTCCCAAGCCCTGAACAGACTCCCGAGGGCTTCAAGAAAGCGCAATCCCAGTCCCCCTTGCAATCAGGTCCATCTCCGGGAGATATAGCAGATGCTGTAAATTATCTTATTAAAGCAAATTCAGTGACCGGACAAATCATCTACGTTGATTCGGGGGAGAGATTCTTGTCTCGTTCCAGGGATGTAGTATTTGAGACGGAGGATTAAGATGAGTGCGCCCGGTAGTGTCCCTCAAAAAAATGGAACAAAATACAGCTCTGGAAAAACTACGATTTTCCTCAGGGACCTCATAAGGGAAGTAGATATTGGAATACACGATCATGAGATGGGTCGTCCTCAAAGCCTACGTTTCGATTTGGAGGTGTCGATTCCCAGTGCAGAATCCCCAATTATTGATGAAATAAGCCATGTTTTGGACTATGAGTACCTACTGGGGTCTCTGGAATCCTCAATCAGTGATGGCAGAGTCTCATTGTTAGAATCACTTTGCTCAAAAATCCTCGAAAGGCTGATGATACCCCCTCAAGTATCTAGCGCAACAGTTCAAATCTCAAAGGTTGATATTCTTGATGAGAGCGGTGTCTTAGGCTGTCAAATGACTAGAGAGAGATAATGGTGCAGAGGGCAGGATTTGAACCTGCGAAGCACTTTGCACCGGAGCTTAAGTCCGGCCCCTTTGACCAGCTCGGGTACCTCTGCAGGTTGCTAGGAGGGGGCCATACTCCTTGAATAGAGCGCAAGATAGCCTACGATTGAGTCGTATTGACATACTGGACAATTGACGTATATGCTGCCCATGGCGCACGAACGCTTTAACGCCACTTGTGTCGGCGGTTAGTTGTGCAAGAGAGGAGTATAGCGAACTCTGTCCAAGGGCGATTCGCGTCAGCATTGGTACTCAGCCTCCTTTTCATAGCCTCTTCATGGGTAACTGCCGTCTCAGATGCAGAGTTGGAAAATGGAGTCAAATTCAACTCTTCAAGTGATGTACAAATGAACCTTTACACAATGTACATAGCCTCTCAAAACTCCTCTGCTGGAGGTGATGGATTCATCACTACCCAGGTTCCGGAGTCAGGGGGCCAAGAGTCAATGAGCGCCTTGAGCAGCAGTGTGGAATTCAGGACAAGCCCAATGCTCTCTAGTTTGGAAGTGGCTGGAAGGCCAAATCATGGTTCCGGGTCTGGCTCATATTACCTTCCGATTGGGGTTTTCTTGAGATCGACTGGTCCGGATACAGCAACTGTTGATTGGACGATTACTCTGAAGTCCTCCGGATCACAAGTTGGTTCTGCATCATGGTCCTCCGAGGCGTGTAATCCCGGGCTGACTCAGAGTTGTAGCTTTGACCATGAGACCTTTGAGATAGATATCGGAAGCGACGAAACCTTCACCATAGACAAAGATGAGAGATTAGAATTAATCATTGATGCAGACATGTCTGGATGCGAAGGGGGAGGAGGGAGTCCCTGGGGTGGCGGTTCTAGTTGTGAGGCAGAGGTCGCGTGGAATGAAATTGATGGCGATGAAAGATTTAGCACTATCGAGATAGAGGCAAACGCCATAGCAAACAGCCTCGTCCTTCTTCAGAGGGAGGGTGCTGAGCTCGCCGAGGGGCCCGAACTAGATTGGTATCCCAATGATATTCTTTCAGAGAGGGTAATGCAGTTCTCTTTCGATGTAAAGAGCAGTTTCGGAAGGTATGATGTCGACTCAGTAAGGCTGTTAATGAGGGACCCCAATGGCGCATATAGAATAGATCATGTTATCGATGAGGACGACGAGGACATCGAAGATACCAGCCAGGGTATTTTTGGAGAATACCTATGGTCTTACCCAAGTGGGATTCCATCCGGCGAGTACACAGTCGAACTAGAGGTTTCTGACATACAGGGAAATAGTGTCATTGTGGAGCATGAGCCTGTTATAATGGAACAGTGGGGGGTTGCTCTTAATCACCGACTTGATAGGTCAACAGAGTACATAGCTCCCGAACAAACGACCGCCGTTCCCTTACAGATGGTACACAGGGGAGACTCAACCAAGTCAATGGATGTAGATCTTGAAGTATTGACCAATTTCCCCAGCTCATGGCTAATTGAATTTGACTCTCCAGGCGGCTATACACTTAACTCTGGAGGAGACATCCTTAACCCAATTTTGACACTTACCGCACCGGAGGATTTGACTGGTTCCCCGAGCTCGATTGATATCAGAGCTGTAGCCGAGGCAGAAGTCGATGGAGTGTTGCAAGTAGTTCATCAGGATACACTTCAGATAGACCTGGAGAAGATGGATGTTTTCCAGCCACCCCAAGTTTCCATATGGTCTGATGACCACGAAATCGCAGTAGCGAACTCTTCGAGGCCGGATGACTTTGATGCTTCAGCGAACAGCTATGTCGATTATAATCAATTTACGCCGTTTCTGATGGAGATCTTCAATACAGGCTTTGATGCAGATGAGTTCAAAATCGACGTACTGCAGAGAGCCAAGGCTATAATCCAAGTTTACGACAATGACACTGGGGAAAGAATACTCGAGGATGATGGCGATGGAACTTTCCACACTGCACTGCTGGACAGGCATCAGACACAAACCCTGAGAATTTTAGTCAAACCCTCTTCCGATAGACT
>DANW01000011.1:24411-34705 GCA_002501605.1 Euryarchaeota archaeon UBA28 | reverse complement strand
TCTTCCACGATAGATTTCACCATACAAAGGACATTCGGTATCAGGGCCGAAGTGTCTTACGATTGCGATGGATCCCCCCTAGGACACATCAAAGTGTCTCTTTGCTCTCCAGGACCAGGTAATTCAGAAGTCACACTCAGAGCTAAAATTACCAATACGATGACATCGGGCGAATCAGCAACATGGTGGAGGATACAGAATCCCGCTTCACTGGAAGAGAATACAGAAAGAAATGCAGCCTATGGGCAATGGCAATTCAGAATTGAAGACGATTCAGGGAACGCCATACCCAGAGTTTCCTTGGCACCGGGCGATGAAATCGAAGTATTTGTGACTGTGACTCTTACTAGTCAGGTGGAATTCGGCAATCACACGGTTTACCTTAGAATCGTCGAGGATACCCCCGACGCAGATCCGAGATATTTCGATCTACCAATGATATTCGAAATAGACTCAGACGAACCAAAATTGGAAATCGTCCAAGTTTCTCCAAATAGACTCCTCTCCCCGGGAGATACTGTTGAGATCCAGATGAAAGTGAAGAATTTGGGTAACAGCCCCCTCACCATCCTTCTGGAGGCTGAATCTGAGTCATCAGGTTGGAGTGTAGAAATCGATGGACCTTCTGGATCAGTACTAATTGTTCTGGACGCATTTGATGAAGTTACTTTCGTCCTTGAGGTGTCAGTGCCAGCTTCGTCAAATAATGGTGATAGATCCATCATTGAAGTATCGGCCACACCCTTCGATACAGATCAAAGCTGGCCAGATGAATCAACAGCAAAAACCTCCGTGGTCATGACTGTAGGCATTAGCTCTCTAGTAGATCGTTTAGTGAACGAATTTACCCACCCACGGATTTCCACATATGTAGTGGGAATAATTGCCTTCATGCTATTGATAGCAGGAACGCAATCAGCTCTAAATCGGAGAAGGTGGAAGTCACACATGGCTTACTTGGAGGCGATCTCAGACGACTCCGAGGAAGATATTGATGACCAAGACGACATTCCTGCGCCAGTTGTTTCTGTTGAGGAGCCCGAGGAAGAAGAAGACATAGCCTACGACGATGATGACATCGAACTAGTCTGAGCTTGTTGAGGCAATGTCCGAACGACGCTCCATTTCTCTTAAGTGCCCTACTTTGTGCCAACAACTTAGGTGGTAGCGTGCGCAATGCAGGAGGACGGTGGCAAGATGACGCTCGACTTATCAAAAAACGCTCCGCAATTGTATTCTCCGCCTTGATGCTTCTTTCATCATATTCTGCATTGGAATTCAGTGCATGGGAGGCTTTAGCGTCATCTGACCAGGATGGCGACGGACTTTCGTACGGGTTAGAATTCTACATCAATACCCAACCTCAAGACTGGGATTCAGATAATGACGGCCTTCCCGACGGGTGGGAATGGCAATATGGGCTAAATCCACTATCTCCCAACGGAGACAATGGCTCTACGGGTGATCCAGATGGTGACGCTTTCAGTAACCTCAATGAGTATCAATATTCTATTCCCACTGGATGGGATCTTTCATCAACTCCAAATGTTCTGGATAATGGAGTTTGGTGGAACGGTACAGTACCAGTTAGAGATTGGGACGAAGAGAGCGCAATGCAACTTATACAGGGCCTAAACTCAGATGGTGCAGATGAGGACCCTAGGGGAAATATTTGCTTCAATACATTTGATGATGATAGAGACGGAATGGTCGACAACTTCGACGGCGATGGAGATGGTGACTCAGATTGTTCTAGTGATGATGACGATGGTGATGGTTTAATCGACGAGGACCCGGACGGATGGGACACTGATGGAGACGGTATGCCGGATGGCTGGGAGGCAGCAAACGGTTTGGACCCAACATCAAATAGTAACCAAGACGGGACCTTCGGCGATCCAGACGGCGATGGGCTGATCAACATCAAGGAGTATGTAAATCCGGCATGGGGCACTAGAAACGGTACAACCACGCCCCCTACACAATATTTCCGACCCGGCCCTCTTGCAATGACTGCCACTGAGACCCCATGCAACCCTGTATTGTCCTTGGGGCCGGGAGGATGTCAATTCCTCACTGCTGAAGTTGATGGAATAACCTCAACAGACCCCCAATCAAATGATACAGATGGGGATGGTCTCAACGACTCCTACGAGGCACTTATTCTTCTCACTGATCCGACATCCGTTGATACCGATTCCGACGGTATAGAAGATGGTGTAGAGGTTCTAGGCCAGTATGGAGACCCTCCACAGGCTAGTGACCCTAGGAACAATAATACAGACGGGGACCAATTCGATGATGGGGAGGAAGATCTCAATGGCAATGGGATTGTTGACATGAATGAGACTGACCCCACAAGGATAGAAGATTCAGGAGACTTCGATGGAGATGGTATCCAAAATTGGGAAGAGAATATGACTTGCACTCTCTGGAACGTTTTCGATACTGACGGAGGAGGAGTTTCAGACGGTGACGAACTCTTACCTTTCCACAACTCAGACCCATGCCTATCAGAACAGACCCTAACACTACAGATACTCGCTTGGGACGCTGTCACATCAGCACTAACACTCAACTCCACAACTGAGTTAGATCAATCCCCGGTAGATTGGAGGCAAAATGATGCCCCTATGGCATACTATGTTCAATCAAACGGCACTCTCGTCGACTTCAGGTACGAATCAATAGATTCTGGAGTTCTAAGGAATGTCGATACTGACCTTCCTACTAACACCTCAACAGTCCTCTTTACCAATTTCTCATGGTGTTGGGATGCATCTGTAGGTGCTGTTAACGATCCTATTTGCGATGATGACTACTCTGATTCAGATGGAGATGGATTGGCGGATTGGGAGGAATACCTGTCGACATGGGGATTCCCAACTAATCCGAATTTAATCGATACGGACTCCGATGGCGTCGAAGATTTAGACGAGATATTGGATGGAACAGACCCATTAGATCCTTGTGAAAATTTACTTGATACTGATGGAGATGGCCTAAACAACTACTTCGAGAACACCACGGGTTGCGTTGTTATCTTCCCAGGGATGGGGGGCAACCTTACCAATGACGCGTACTTCACCCTATGGAATGAGTCTGATACAGATAATGGTGGTGTCACAGACTTCCAGGAGTATCTAGACGGAACAAACCCACAGGATAATCCTAATGACGATAGAAATCCAGTAGACACTGATGGAGATGGAATACCTGACACTATCGAAAACTCAACAGGAACCGACTGGAGAGACCCCGATACCGATGGAGGAGGAATTCCCGATGGACAGGAGTGTACCTCAGAGTTTTGGGATGGACAGTGTGAAGGCTCAACGGGGGACCCATGGGACCCATCCGATGACATTTCACCAAACTCAATTTATCTCATAGCAACCAACCAATCTTCTATTTTGGACCCTACAAACACAATCTATTGGAGATGGCATACCTATGATCAATACACAAGAGTCTCATGGGGGGTAAATACAACCCTGGTTGGAAATACCCAAATGACATCAGATTTCTCGACAACACAAGGGGTGGCTGATCAGCAGTTCTGGGATAACTCGACACTCATGGGCTGGGAGATACAATACAAGGGTCCAGGAGTAGCTGACCCGGGTGAGGAATTGATCCTCCCTCATAACACGGTCAATTTCACTGGATGGATTGACCCAACAGCAGGATTGAATTTCTCAAACTTCACCAGAGACGTCATAGTAGACGGGTCCTCCATCGATACGGTTTTCATAACCACTCCTCAAGTGACAATCACACAGGCAATACGAGAGAATACCACAGTTTTCACCGGCACCGACTATGCTACAGACCTGCCACGAGAATTTACTGATAGAGGAGGGGCCTTCGAGCTCGTATCCGGAATCACCCAATCTGTGATAAACGATTCAGGCGCACTCTCAGCGTGGGACAAAGTTTCGGCTATCGCGAACTTCCTAACTAACGGAAATGATACATTCACATTCCTCAGGAATAATAATGGCACTGAGGTCCCCAATAGGGTTGAGGATGAAGGAGATTTAGCCTACTGGATGCTAAATAACTCATTCGAAGGAAGTTGTGATCAATTCTCTTCGTTATTCGCTGTTATGCTCAGGACCGTCGACATACCATCCAGAAAAGTTACAGGGTTTTCCGGCGGTTATTGGAACGGAGAAGCATTCGAAGTATATGGAAAAGATTTCACATCTTGGGTCGAAGTACACCTGCAGACCAATCAGAATCTAGGTGATGCGGATCTTGGCTGGATACCATTCGAGGCTTGTCCACCCATTTCCATAGTCGAGGTATCAGATGAGACATGGGGGCCATTATCAGTCGATAGAGACTTGTCGGGAGAGTCAATTTGGATGAATGGTACTCTGAGGTTCTCAGACAACCAAACAGCTGTTGAAGGGGTCAGTGTAGAGATGTATCTAGTCAAATCAAATATGACTTCGTTAATTCCTGGAATCGCAGCATCTTCTGAGCACCTAGTTGGTTCTTCAGTCACGGATGCAAATGGCTCGTTCAATATCACTGGCCTACCGTCAGAAGCCGTAGATCCCGGTAATGCCTCACTGGTAATCCTAACAAAAGCATTGGGCTATGTAGGAGTTCAAGGAATCTACTCCAATTGGAATTTGAACATCTCGGATGATATCTCAATCAATATCAGTGAGCCACAGCCAATCGTAGAACCCAAGTTAGGAA
The DNA here is from genome assembly GCA_002501605.1 of Euryarchaeota archaeon UBA28. Classification (GTDB taxonomy): domain Archaea; phylum Thermoplasmatota; class Poseidoniia; order Poseidoniales; family Thalassarchaeaceae; genus MGIIb-O5. The sequence goes on along the minus strand of DANW01000011.1, from coordinate 29,992 downwards.
TTGGAGTAAATACCACAATATCAGGCTTAATGACGCTTGAGAATGCTCCGTATAACGATGTTTCCCTAATTGATTCCATGCAGGTCATAATGAACTATACGACGGTTCAGGATGGCCCCGTGAGTCTTATCTCAAGTGTGGGACCAGGCGGTTATTTCGAGTTCTCCGTCTCAATTAATGAGAGTGAACAAGAAGGTCTTGTAGCCGCGACGATTGATTATGTAGGATGGCATCAATACGATTTGAACAATGCTACAAGCCCAATTTATCATATCAGACCAACCTCTAAGTCCTTGAATCTAAACCTAACACAGGCACCGAATTTAACAATCACCTTAGAAGGAGATGGCCTGAATAATACCTTATTAGAGATTAACAGGCCTATTTACCTCAACGGGACCGCTCTAAGCAAATCTGAGACGCCCGAGGCTCTTAATGGGACTCTGGAACTCCAGATGAGAAGATCAGGCACCAATGCCCCATTTCTCACTCTTGCTACTTGGTATCTTAATGATTCTAATTGGCTCTCTTCGCCGGGCCAATTTTCTTTGAATTGGTCATTCCTAGACTCCGATGTCCCCATCCCCGCTGGGCTAGTTGAAGTAAGGTATCAATATCTGGCCGATCAGTTATTTGCTAGAGATGAAATTACTGTCGTGGATCAGCATGGAATAAAGAGCTACATACAATTCAATTACACAATGTCTCCATCCCCCAAAGGTAGTGTATCGGAAGTCCTTGTCAGGCTATCAGATCACACTGGATCCGAGATTACCTCATTCCCCGGACTCTTCTCACTCTCAGTTGATGGAACAGAGGTATGGAACGAATCTGCCCCAGATGTCCCCAAGGTAATGACATCGTGGACGCCCTCACTTCTAGTTGATGCAGGAGATTATCCATGGGTTTTGAGCTATACCGGTTCCTTATGGATCGGCCCTAACTCCACCAACGATACAGTCAGGATTCAAGGAAGGGCTTCCCCTAGTATTTCGTTAGGTACCGAATGGGTCCCAATGGGCAACACAACATGGGTCACTGGAACAGTCGTTGATTTTGACCTAAACACCACAGTTACTGGGAACAATACAACCGTATCTCTGTTCCTAGATGTCCCCTCTTCACTCCCTGCCGGTCCAGATGGCAACCCGCTTCCTCCTGACAGGTATCCATTAGGCTCAGACTGGCTAGATTTATCCAATGGCGAATTCAATATCACATTCTCTATGCCGGGCGGAATCGGCTCTGGCGTCTATGATGCAGTAATCATACTGGACTTTGAGAAAAACTCTCCAGGAGGAGTCCCGTACTATTTTGATCCATCCTCAGAAAATATATTTGATGTTGGCATACAGACAATGTTTGATGTTGAATCTAATGTCACAAGTGCTATAGTTGTTGCAGGAGAGAACCTGACAGTCTCTGCCACTGTTGTAGACATCGAAAACAATGAACGATTGAACAATGCAACTGTGGAGATTTACTTTGATTGGGGAGGCCCCCTACAACAACTGTTGAACACTTCCATCACCGGCACGGATGGAATAGTTGAATTCCAAACTTTGATTCCGAGCAATTCTCCCCCGGGGTACTATGATGTCCTTGTACTCGCTCCCGATGACTTGACCGACTCACTAGATACTCCCAATGCGGGAAGGTGGTTATCCGGCGAAACTCTCCTTAATCTAACTGTGCAAGTTCAAAGCAATGTAAGAATCGATAATTCTCCTCTTCCAGAGGTTACTGCAGGACAATCCTTCTTGATTGACGGGCAAGTTTTGGATTCCTTCGATCAAAATAGGTCAGTTGATGGCCCGGTGTCTTTGGAGGTCTTTTTCTTAAACGATCCGAGTGAGAAACTTATCACTGGCTTTGCCACCTCCCAAAATGGCTCATTCAGCCTCACAGTTCCCACAGATCCATTCGGCGATGGGGTCACTAGTGGACCGAAGACTGTCGTGATCAGTGTAGAAAATGGAAGTAGCCCATTTTACCTCACTGGGACTGGTTCAGAATCTATTCTGGTGAGGGGCGTTGTTCAGTTCAATGATAGGGTTCCCCTGATCAATACGATTGTAGACAGAGGGTCATCCATCTCATTTGGAGCTAAAATTGTTGAGTCATCTGACAACGATAGGGAAATCCAAGGAATGAATGTATCTGCCAGATTCCACGATACTTGGATTTCTACAGAGGCTGTATCTGACTCCCAAGGTATCGTTAATTTCTCATTTGATGTTCCCCACTCTCACCCCCTCGGAACAATATCGGTCATGCTGATGTTCAATGGATCAAATGGTACTGAGACACTGCACTCGTCATTCACATTTATCAATACGATAATTATCAGATCTCCCACCTCAATTACCTTTAGCCCGATTACCTCTAATCCCTCTGCAGGAGACTTCCTTGATGTATCTGGAAACCTTACTTCTAGCAACGGCAGTGGAATCGTAGACAGGTCAGGAAATCCATTATCGCCCAGCCTGACTTTCTTGATAGACGGGGCATCAAGTGGATTTTCTGTCACCGGAGGTTCAGTTAACCCCAACGGAAGTTGGAATGCTAGGATATTTTTGGATATGTCATTCCCAAGGGGAACCCACAACATCACAGCTACATATACCCCAACTGTAAACTATTACAGCTCCAGCTCTGGCAACACTACTTTCGATAGCCGTGGTTTTTCGATGATTTCAATTATCGACCCAACTGACCTCGATCCAGATGCAAGAACAATCAGGGGAGACTCATTCGATCTCAACATTTCTGTAATCGACAATTCAGGAGCAAACGTCAACGATGTCGAGGTAAAGGTCCTAATTGATGGCCTAGAACATTCGACAGGACTTACAGACTCCCAAGGTCTGATGAATGCCAGTATTTCCACCGACTCAAATAGGGATCCCGGGCCCATGACGGTAACCGTTGTGTTCGAAGGTATCAATGGAACTACCGGTTTACTTGGAGATCAAACTTGGACTAGAGTGGTCATTCTTGCTCCGACTGTAATTGAGGTGACTGCTATCTCCGGTACTTCTGTGGCGGGAGAGCAAGTAATATTCTCGGGAACCCTCCTTGATGAACATGGAATGCCTCTGATTGAGGATGGTGCCCCGAAAGGGGGTGTTTTGCATCTATCGATCGATGGGATAGACGTAGGGCCAATCTATATTGACGTCTCTAATTCTACCACAGGTACATGGCAAATAACATATGATATCCCTCTAGATACGGACTATGGTCAGCATACTTTCACAATAGAATTCCTGGGGGGCTTCACATGGGTGGACCCAATGGGGCAGGGGGATTCATTGAATCCGGAATATTATCTCTCTTCAGACATCACCCTCCCATTCAACGTGACACAGACTTCCCAGGTTGTCCTTACCACTCCCCAAGGTGAGATCGATAGAAATGAACTCCTATTGATTGAAGGTATTCTCACTGATGGGGCCGGAAGGCCATTGGATAACAGGACACTTGATGCCTACATGAATGGCCAATTACTGACCTCGCTGAATGTGGATTCGAACGGCTCATTCAGTCTTTTCTTCCCGGTTCCATCTGATATGCCACTCGGGCCTAGAGAAGTAACCTTGGTATTCCAGGGAGAGGAATTCATTATCGGTTCAAATTCAACGACTATCTTCACCGTTTTCTCCCCAACCACGCTATCTATGACTAGTCCCGATCCGCTTGCGGTGGGTGATGTGCTAAATCTAAGAGGTGACATTAGAGATAATCTTCCAGATGGGTGGCTTTCGAATCACTCTCTTCAGATATTCATCGATGGGATTCTGATTGGAACTACAGTTTCTGAAGAAGACGGTTCTTGGCATCTTTCATGGGTGGTATCAGAGTTCTTGGATGTTGGAGTGCACGAGATTACAGTCATTTCTCCCGATCAGGGTTATTACAGGCAATCTACTGCTGAAGCTAATCTCTCCATAGCCTACCACACAACCATTAATCTGAATGTTGAGAATAATGTGGCGACCAGAGGTGGAAAATGGGATTTTTCAGGTAGGCTTTATGATTCTGACAGTGATGGTACTCCTGGATTACAAGGAAGAAACATTACATTTTTACTGGATGGTAATGAAATTACTACAATTACCACAGGTACAGATGGAACATTTTCACTGACATACGATGTTGGGTACTCCATATCTAGAGGCGAACATGAAGTCACTGTGTTATACGCAGGAGAGGAACTATACCTTTCCTCTACAGTAAGCACCACTGTTTTCTCCAAGGCCGACATTGAGATTGAATTACTCACCATCTCAGACGAGGTCGTGAGGGGAGATGAAACCAGGCCAATTAAGATTAGAGGTAGGATATTGGAGATTGGAGGAGATGCCAACACAATGGAGGAGATGGACCTCTCGCTGAGTTGGGAAGGATCACTCGAGCCTAATGCTGTGATTTCATGGGATCCAGCAACTGGTCAGTTCCTAATAACATCCAACGCGAAAACATACATGCCACCTGGTGCATCAAACTTCACGATAGATGTAGGTCCCGATGCAGAAAGATTCCTGAATGGGGCTTCCATCGATTTGGATATCCAGATTTTAGTTAGTGTAAACTTTGAGTTTATCCCCGACTCCCAGTTCATTAAGAGAGATCAGACTAAGATTACTGGTAAAATAAATGTCACGGCATCCGATGATAATCGTAGACCTCCAATTGAGGGGGTCTCCATTACTGCCAGACTAGTGAATGAGACTGCAACCCACTTTACTGTAGTCGGTATGACCGATGAGAATGGGATTTTCGACTATCAATTCGAGTCATTCCATGAAGACCACCCCTTCTGGGACAGGTCCTTTTGGGGTGTTTTAAGAATCGAGTTTAGTTCAGACTCGGAAATAATTGACCCGGTCAACTCAACTCAGTTATCTCTGTTTAGCGAAGTGAGTATTAGCTACCAAGCCGAGGAGTCTCAGTCCCTACTACAGCCGGTAATTCTATCAATTGTTCTAGTGATAGTCTTGGGTGCAGTATCAATACTTGTTGTTTCAATGAGGAGAAAGAGGCAAGCTGCAATAGATGAGTTAGCCGGGGTATTCAGTTACACGGCTGAACTACTGGCCGCAGGAGATGAAGTGAGGGAAGCAATCTTCAATTGTTATGAGGGACTTTGTTCCATCTTGATGAGTCGGGGCTTCCTCAGGAGAGATTTCGAGACTGTCAGAGAATTCGAGATGGCAATTAGAAGCGCTTTGCCGATTAGCGAGCAATCCCTTCTTTCCTTGGATAGAATTTTCGAAGAGGCCAGATACTCCAGTCATATTCTAGGAGAGCCTCACAGGGAGAGCGCACAAATGGCTCTAAATTCTGTCTTACAGGAGATAGACCAACTGGAAGATGTACCGGCTAGGCCAAAGGGAAAACTAATCGAGGATTAGGATTTATATTCAATTCTTAACGTGTTTCCATTCCAAATTGCACTGTCCAACTCATAACCAGATGGCAGACTAAACGTCTCCAAGATCCCTCCGAATCGGTCAGGAGCAATAAGTCTGACAACCTGTCTCCCAGCAGTTGAAGTTGTCTCAAGTACTATATCTTC
>DANW01000011.1:0-23989 GCA_002501605.1 Euryarchaeota archaeon UBA28 | reverse complement strand
GAAATTAGAACCACCACCAGGCAATATCCCACTCTCTATTGACTTTCCATGCATCTTCATCACATCTTCTAAGTGCGGAATATCATTAATGAATTTATGATGCGAGGCATAAGCGTCTGTATCCAGACCAGCTTGAGAAGCCAAGGAGCTTTTGAAATCACTCTCAGTATCATCCTCCCACGATATCCCTACTCTGGACCACTCCATGGTATCCGGAAGAGACGCTATGGCATGAACCCATTGTTTCAAATTTCAAAGAAGGACCTTACTCTTTCAGCAGTCCTCGAAGGCTTTGATGTTTGGATCTTCATCATTTTGGGCATGCAGTCACTAACTCTTCTTTCAAGCATTCTTTTTTCAAGCAATACTATTATTGCTCTATCCTCCTTTTTCCTGATGGGTCTACCCAATGCCTGTAATACACTATTCACGGCGGGCTGAAGGCTTACGTACTTCCAAGCTCGACTCCTGCCGAACTTGTCCGTGAAGTATTCCATCAGCGCATCCTGTTTCGCACTTGGAGGGGCCATTGGTAGCCCGATGCATACCAAAGCATCCAGAATATTGTCCGAGTAATCAACGCCTTCTGAAAGCTTTCCATTAAGTACTCCGAAAATGGCAACTCCTCCCATATCCTTCTGTTCGTAAAGGGTCGAAATCATCCCCTCGACTCTTCTCTTGCTCATTCGTTGCTCTTCCTTGATTATCCTCTTTCTGGACCATCCAAGATTTTCAAAATCTGAGTGTACCCTTTCTAACATTGAGTAACTAGGTGCAAAAATAGCCACATTTCCTTTGGTATTCTCAATTACTGCACGTACGTGTTCGCCAATCAAGGACATGCTAGTTTCTCGTTCAGTAAACTTGCTAGTAACATCGTTGGCGATAAGTACCGGTCTGTTTGCAATCGGGAAATCCGAAGAATAAATTCTGCAAGATGATTTCTCACTCGGAACCCCTAGTACTTCTGAGTACATCTCTGGAGGAAAAAGTGTACCAGACATCAGTATCGCACCCCTACACGTTTCAAATATTTCTTCACCGACAAGGCTGGGATCTAGAAGATGACTTGTTAGTCTGGGCTGTTCCAAGCTATGGTCGAATACCAATGCAAATGCTGGACTATTGCGGTATCGAATGCATATTTCTAGAATCTCCGCGATTCTGGTGCAATCGTTCTGCTCCTCGTCTTCCGAATCCTCCTCTTCATCTATGATGACGGAAAATAGCCTATCTATCATATCACTGACTCGGGCAATTTCAGTGGTTTCTTCTTCGTCTAGGACTCCCTGGGTGGATTTAGAAATCACATCAAGGAGCTCATTGGATGAGATTCTAAGATCATCTCCTCTGGTATTATTATTCTCGGACTTCAACCTCTCGAACCATTCAGTCATAGGCTCCTGCAAAGCAATAATCTGTTTTTCAAGACCCCTTGCACGCAGGAGTTCATTGGATTCCCCAATATCCAGAGACTCGTCCCTTCTTTGCAGATTCCCTTTGTATTCTGCGATATTATCAAGAGCTCTTCTGAATACCTGATCTGTTATTCTTCTCTCCAATCCACTCCTGATCCTATCTGGAAGGTTATGTGCCTCGTCGACTATCAAGATAGAATTTTCAAGCTCGATTCCCATTGCGGGGAGAGAAGACTCACGAATATTTTCTACGAAGACGTGATTATAATCGCATACTAGGATATCTGCATGTCCCGCTGCTAACCTAGCCGAGGCCCAAGGACAAATCTTCCTAGCTCTACCATATTTGACTGTCCAATCTACGTGTTTTGGATCCTCAAGTAACTTCTTCCTCAAGTCAGCACGACGTGATTTCCTAGACTCCTCGACAACTCCATCTTCACAGTCGCACTTTCCTGTCATTTTGTCTACATGATCACACATGCCTTCTCTTCCAATAATGTCAACAAGTGAAATTTTTGGAAATCCATCTGGTATTCTATTGTTGATTTTTCTGACAGTGTCAACCACAATCTTGTGTTGTGACTGTCTTCCAGTCATGAATATGATATTGGCCCTATCTGGAGAAATATGATTGTCAAATGATGAATGCAGGGCCGAAGCAAGGGCGGCCGCTGTCTTGCCTATTCCAGTTGGTGCAGCAGCTAGAAGAAATCCTCCACTGGTCAATGCCCTCACTCCATCAGCAATCATCTCGCTTTGGGAGGATCGGGCATTTTCGTGTGCGAAGTATAACCCAATGTCACTCAAATCAGGCCCTCCATGAAGCTACCGGGAATAGGCCGACCAAGAAGATTGGGTATTGTTCTGAAGAGTTAGGATAGCTGAGTCATGATTCTCCGAGCTCTCTTCCTTAGTCCCTCGAACCCATATGAGTTGTGTGCGAGAGGGCCTAACGGCCCTCCCGCGTTGTTCTCGTGCATCCCATCCTCACACATTTCCCTCGCCTCACATAGCGTTTGATTCGTCATCGCCTCTTCTTCGAAGCTCATCCATCCTAGCCTCAATTAGATTACCAACCTGGTCGTCCTCTAGCATAATTCTCCTAATGTGACCTCTAGCCGCACTCCTGAGAACTGCGTCAGGTTTCTCTCCATGCAATTTACAGAAATCTTCTATTCTGGCACTCAAATCTGGGCCGAGATTGACTTGGACTGTGTCTCCGGAAACCTGATGACTATCTGTCAAGAAATCTCTTATTGCCAATCTAATCACATCTGATCGGTTCCTCATCCCATCCAACCCTACTAGTCTGTCTAACTCAAGGAGATGATCTTCGGGGATTCGAAGTGAAATCATCGGGCTGTGGCCTGTCATTCTGATCCCCCGTTGGCCCATCGAGAGGGGAGAGGGGTAATAATTGTATCTCAAATGAAATGCAAATGAAATACAAAAAAGGTTACTTGAGAAATGGTTTTTCTTCGATGGCAGTTTCCTTCAAGGGGAAAGACACACTCGCAAGCTCGTGGTGTGCTGTGAAGACTATCAATGATGCAATTCACGGACAGTTCAGGATTGATGGGGTTCGAGAGCATCTTCTCTCAACTCCAGAAATGAACAAACTAAGCCACATTAAGCAGTTAGGTCTGGCTCATTTAGTATTCCCTGGAGCTCACCATACCCGGTTTGAACATTCTCTCGGTGTTTCCCATGTAGCTGAAATGATGGCTGAATCTCTGGGATTAGATGGATTGGAGAAGGACACAGTTGGTGTAGCGGCCCTTCTTCATGATGTAGGCCATGGGCCTTATTCACATACATTAGAACATATTTTGCATGAGAGGGGAGGGTTGGATCATATGTCAATCACTGAGGGCATTATTTTGGGCGATTATGATGTACTGAGGGAAGGAGAGGAATCATCAGTTCCAGAAAGAAAGTCTGTACCTGAAATTCTAGAAAACCACGGAATAGACCCCAAGGAAGTCGCTGGTTTAATCAGAGGGCCCGACGCAAAAGGCTCTGAACGAAATCTTCTTTCTTGGACTGAGGGAAGGACAAACTTCGTCGAGAACGATAAAACGATGGCCCACCTAATTCATGGCCCCGTCGATTGTGATCAGATTGACTATTTACTCAGAGACTCTCATTTTACCGGCGTCAAACATGGGATTATCGACCATAGAAGACTGATTATGTGCTTGGAAAGTCATGGAGGCGATATTTCTGTGGAAGAGGGCGGTCTGCCTGCACTGGAGGGTATGCTAGTAGCAAGAGGGCTGATGTACAGCGCAGTATATTTCCACAGAGTCACAAGAGTGACTGAGGTCATGCTCTCAAGAGCAGTAGAAAGGAGCGAAGGATATATTCCCGACTCATTTGACCTGCAAAGAAGAGTTGACGCCGAGATATGGCAGGTACTCCATGAAGCTGGCGATTTTTCTAGAGACATGATTCGAAGGTTGAAGTATAGACAACTGCTCAAAGTTTGCCTTTCAAGAAGGAAACAAGATTTGAGCGAGGAGGATATAAGACTCCTTACCGAACTTGCTTCTGACTCAAAGAAGAGGATGGACCTGGAGGATGAAATCGCAAGAAGGGCCGGATTAGAGCCCGGCTACGTCGCTATAGACGTTCCCAACGTCAAACTCCTACTATCAGAACCCAGAATGTCACAGGTCGATATCAGGATTATTGGTGACGATGGGAAGACGAGGTGGTTTAGGGAACACACTCCTCTTGCAGAGGCCCTTAGAAAAAGGCAAGTCAGTCAGGCAGTCTTCTATGTAATGACCATTCGTGGATTTGAGGGCAAGGTTTCCCAGATCTCCGAAGACATTCTGTTCACTTAGTTTGATTATCTATTGACATTCATACGGGATATCATTCAAAAGGGCGAGGCTATTCGCGCAAGTGGCTGGTACCTAAAACAGGAATCTTCAACCACCGGTGAGTGCTATGGATAGCAAAATTAAATCAGTATACGAGAGCGTAATTGCAAGAGACCCGAACCAACCTGAATTCCATCAGGCTGTGGAGGAGGTATTAGAAAGCCTATCTCCAGTAATCAAGGAGTATCCCGAGTACATGCCAGTAGTAAGGGCCATGGTAGAGGCTGAGAGAATTATTCAATTCAGAGTCCCATGGTATGACGATTCAGGTAATCTGCAGGTCAATAGGGGATTCAGAATACAAATGAACAGCGCAATCGGGCCATACAAAGGGGGGCTAAGATTTCACCCTAGCGTCAATCAGTCGATATTGAAGTTCCTGGCTTTTGAGCAGGTATTCAAGAACAGCCTCACGGGTTTGCCCATGGGAGGCGGAAAAGGAGGTTCAGACTTCGATCCTAAAGGGAAGTCTGATAGTGAGGTCATGAGGTTTTGTCAATCTTTCATGATGGAACTTTGGAGGCACATTGGTGCTGATCTGGATGTCCCAGCAGGTGATATTGGTGTTGGCGGCAGAGAGGTAGGGTACATGTTCGGAATGTACAAGAAGCTAGCCAACGAATTCACTGGTGTACTAACTGGCAAAGGAAGGTCCTATGGAGGCTCCTTGATAAGGCCTGAAGCTACTGGATATGGATTGGTATATTTCGCTCGTGAAATGCTCGCAACCACTGGCAAAAGCTTCGAAGGTGCTACTGTTTCCATTTCGGGCTCTGGCAATGTTGCTCAGTACGCATGTGAGAAGGTACTCGATCTTGGTGGAAAGCCCGTCACAATGTCAGATTCCAGTGGTTGGATTCATGATCCATCTGGAATCGATAGGGAGAAGCTCGATTGGATCATGGATCTGAAAAATAATAAAAGGGGGAGAATTTCAGAGTATGCAGATAATTTCGAAGGTGTTACTTTCACCGCTTCAGCTCCAGAACCAACCCCTAATGGGCTCTGGGGAGTAAACGTTGACGTCGCACTTCCGTGCGCAACTCAAAATGAGCTCAATGGCTCCGAAGCTGAAATGCTGGTTAAGAACAATGTTATCGCGGTAGCTGAAGGGGCCAACATGCCCTGTACTCCTGAAGCCGTTGAGTTATTCCTGAAGAACGGAATATTGTTCGGCCCAGGAAAAGCTTCCAATGCAGGGGGGGTTGCCACCTCGGGTTTGGAAATGAGTCAGAACAGCCTCAGACTCTCTTGGTCTCGAGAGGAAGTAGACTCCCGGCTCGATGCGATAATGGTGGACATACACAAGAATGCATATGAGACAGCAGAAAGATTTGGAATGCCAGGTAATTATGTCGCAGGAGCAAATATAGCAGGGTTCCTGAAGGTTGCAGAGGCAATGACTGCTCAAGGCATGATTTAGTCTTCTTCGCTGATAGAAGATAGAAATTTCTTCAGACGTTCAGTTTGAGGGCTGTCGATAATTGATGATGGGCCAGATTCGGCTACAACCCCCCTGTCCATGTAAATCACCCTATCAGCGACCTCCCTAGCAAAACTAATCTCATGGGTTACAACTACCATCGTCATTCCCTCATCTGCTAATCCTCTGATTGTTTTTAGAACAGAGCCAATAAGTTCAGGATCAAGTGCACTAGTGGGCTCATCGAATAGCATGACCTCTGGTTTCATCGCCAATGCCCTTGCAATGGCTACTCGTTGTTTCTGACCTCCGGATAGGTTTCCAGGAAAGGCATCTTTACGATCAAGCATATCGACCTTTTCAAGAACCTGGAGGGCCTCTCTCTCTGCATGCTTTCTGCTCATTTTCCTCACATGCCTGAGTCCTAAAGTAATGTTGTCAATAACTCTGAGGTGGGCAAAAAGCTCGAAAGACTGGAAAACCATGCCAATCCTTGACCTGACATCATTTATGTCTGCATTGGGAGTATTAATCATCTCACCTCTTAGCCTAACTTCTCCCTTTGTCGGCTCTATTAGCCGATTAATGCACCTAAGTACAGTGGATTTACCGCTTCCAGATGAACCAATTATTGCTACTGATTCCCCTTCCATCACATCAAATGAAACCCCTCTAACTGCATGGACGCCTCCTGGATAGGTCTTGTGCATGTCCACGATACTAAGCACGTTTTTCATTCAAGCTCCTCCGGATATTCCTAAACCTGGTATCCTAGTTTTATTTTCCAGGTAACGTAGTATCAAAGCCAAAGTCCACGTGACTATGAAGTAGGAAATTAGAACCATTCCATATGACCAAAAGACTTGGAAAGTTACGGCATTGATTAACTTAGCTTTTCTTGTCAATTCAGAGTATCCAATAACCATTGCCAAGGACGAGTTGAGGACCAAATTGACCATTTCATTTCCCATTGGGGGTATACAGATCCTGATTGCTTGAGGCATTATAATCAATCTCATTGTCTGCATATAGTTCAGACCAATACTCCTGCCTGCTTCCATTTGTCCCGATGGAATCGCAGAGATTGCACCTCTAATGGTCTCACATTGGTAAGCACCGGAATTAAGTCCGAGTGCGAATATTGCACTCACACACGCCCTGTTTGAAAGAATATCGTCCCTCAGGAAAGTTGCGATGAAACCTGTCGAACCCTCGAGCAATTCTGCGGCTGGGTCTCCGATAAGGGCCCCTATTTGAATCCCAAAGTGAATGAACAGGAACTGCACAATCAACGGAGTATTCCTGAATATGTCGGTGTATATGGTGGCAATGAAGTTCAGAGGCCGGACTCCCCATGGATTCCATAATACAGTTCTGCCAAAGAGTTCTCGCTCCGATTTCTTGTACTCGCCGTTCGCGGATATAAATAATGATCCAAGTAAAATCAGACTTACTCCAAAAATTAGGTATGCGAAGTTCTCGAACTGCAAATCCCCAGTTATCCCTCCCGGATTAATAATTCCAATGGGGGCATAGATGTATTCCCAACCATCTAGTCCAAGTCCCTTAACTATGGGAACGAGGTAATTCAAGAACATGAATCCAACAATGAAGGCCAAAGCCCCGAATAGTCGAACCAAATTCAAGCTCCTTTTTTCAGCGATTTCCTTTAATGTGAGAGGGGAGGTCTTCATCATGGATAGTGTGATTCCTAAGAAGAATCCAAGGAAAATCCCGAATAAAACGATATTTATTGTAGCGAACAGGCCATCAATCAACATACCTTTAGAATAGTCAACAAAGCCTCCAAACTCACTAAAGTCTCTCACCTCAAATCCAACTTGTTCATCCTCGCCCGATCTTTCAGTAATCAGAATGGTCCCGCCACTACCCACGGTTATTCCATTGAACCCATCTATCATCACAATGTCATTGAAAGATGTCAAATTATCCACAGGAATCAATTGCTTGGTCACGATATTCCCGCCGTCCTTGCTCATAGAGAGATATCCTCCAGAGCCAGAAAGTAGGAATTTATTCGTAGTAGCAACCTCGATTGATGTCAAATTAGCACCAAGGTTACTCGATCCTCCCTCTGACTCAAAATATTGCATATTCCAAAGGAATCCAACTTGAGTGGATATCTCCCTGGAGGACTTCAGAACTTCTCCATTATCAGTAATGGCGTATGCCCTTATATCACTATAGAACTCGATATCAATAATTCTGGATGATGATGCTTCTGACGGCGAATCCCTGTAATCCCAGGTAACTCCCCCATCGTCAGAAAAAAGGATGGCCCCCTCTTCACCTACGGCAATCCCTCTTTCGGAATCCAGGAACGAAACATCAAGAAGATCCACTCCACTTACCGAGTAATCACTCCATGTTTCCGATTCATACTTCCATATGGATCCGTTGCTTCCTACTGCAATAACAGAATTATTCCGAATAAGAGAAACTCCACTGATACTCTCTTCACCTATCTCAAATGAGATATCGGCCCATTGAGAGGTAGACTCAAGTTTGATTATGACCGTACCATCTGTGCTTGCGGCTAAAATCGATCCAAATCCAGAGTCAGACATAGACAAGTCAGATGATGTAATCACGTTGGCATGACTCCATGACAGGCCACCATCCTGACTCCCCAATACGACCCCGTCCTCGCCGAAGGCCCATATTTCGTCCTCCGTTGCCTCAACTGAAAACAAGTCATTATTGGTCCCACTTTCTACCACATCCCACCCACTTCTGTATTCCTGAGCAACTGCAGTTGTGGAGACCAGTAAAAACGAAAATGAGGCTAAGACAAAATATCCGTAAATCCGACCTTTAGATGGGGCATCCCTCAGAGAAATTGTAGTTTCACTCATCCGCTCCCCCTAGCTTGGTACAGTTCTTTGGATATAGTACCGGCGGTGTGGGCAGGCTGACCGCCCTTCAGTAATGTTCATTTTCGTCTTTCACTCGCTTGGCTCATGGCAAGCATGTTGTACAAGGGCAAGGTAAAGGAAGTATGGAGTACAGAGGATCCAGATATTATAGAATTCAGATACACCGATCAGATTAGTGTTTTTGATCAGATTATCCCAAGCCTCGTTCCAAGGAAGGGCGAGAGCCTCAACCGAACTTCCTGTCACTGGTTCAAGCTTGTCGAGGACGCCAATATTTGTGAAACCCATATCATCGAAATGAACGCTCCAGACAGAGTTTTGGCAAGAAGATTTGACGTAATAAGGGAGCCAGGCCAAATTCCAAGAGATATGGAGAATGTGTTCGTCCCCCTTGAGGTAATTTGTAGACACTATCTAGCCGGTGGGGGATGGAGAAGATACGAAAGGGGCGACGTAGGGCCAGAAGAATTCGGTTTTGACCCTGGAACAGTTCTCCATCAGGGCGTGAAGCTACCAAAACCATACCTAGAGGTCTCAACCAAATTTGAGAAGTTTGACAGATTATTGGATAGAGATGAGGCATTGGAGATTTCAAATCTCAGAGAGGAGGAATTCGATGCTATTTTGGATATTGTAGTCAAAATTGACGAGATTATAGACAAGGAGGCCTCAAAAAGAGGTCTAATTCATGTAGATGGGAAGAAGGAATTTGCTTTAGGCCCGGGCAGAATACCTGTCCTTGTCGACTCTTTTGGAACCCTTGATGAGGATAGGTGGTGGGCCGCAGAGGACTACAGAAACGGAAAGATAGTGTCCCTATCGAAGGAATTTGTCAGGGAGCATTATCTGGGAACTGGTCACTATGAAGAGCTGTATGAAGCTAGAGAGAAGGGCAATGAAGAGCCACCAATTCCAGCATTGCCAGATGAGATAATCAAACAAACTGCGGATCTGTACGCAAGCATGTACGAGCGATTAACCGGTCAGCAATTCTAGTTACGAATGCCTTCTCATCAATACGCCGCACTTTCTCCTTTGAGCAGCCCTCAACATCGCTAAGAGTAGTCTAAAAGCATAGTCAACTCCCCCATCCAACGGTTCTTCAGATAGTACCTCCCACCTGCCAGATCGGATAGACCTCTGCAATTCAGAAACCTCTTTTCTATTGAGCCACCCAAGAAGAGTTAATCCACCGAATCCATCCCTGAAACCAGCCTCTCCGAGATTATCTTCTGAGAGTCCATCAGATAACTTATACAACAATTCATGCAATGTTGTCATATCTCCCTTTTGCTTAGTATACGTTAGTAGGTATGTCACAATATTTCCATCAGCGTAGGGGAATCGGCCCAACCTCTCCTTCCCTACACCCGCATCTATTCCCTCGGTACGGCCACCAAATTCATCCAAGTCAATAATTGTTAGATAAAGCAATGTAGCTGGATCAATACCCGGCTCTATACCCGCTCTAAGATTTTGAATGTCCGCTGAGTTGGGTTTTACCCGCTTTAGCTCTTCGTGATCGCCACCTAAGGAAGATTGTATCTGAGGTATCACTTCAATTGGGTCATGGGTTATCGGGTCGAATGTATGGAAGCTTGGAAGGTTTGATTGTACGGACACTATTTCACCACTATTTTCCGGTCCTTAATCGATTTAGACGCTGCTCAAATGGATCTAAATCTTCGGATTCAGAGCCATCAATTTCTGATTGGATATCCCCTTCCTCCGATTTTTCATCAAGATTCTCTTCTACTGCTTCACTTTCTTCTTCTCGTAGGGCTTCCTCCTTTTGAGCCAATTTGGTTTTCCTCTCCAATGCCTTCTTTTCTACTGCCACCCTAGTCTTTTCCATCATCTCCCTTCCTTCCCTGAAGTTTTTAGCCATCCAAGCGAAGGCAATTGAAGCCCCAATAACCAAGGCACCAGAAGCTATTGCAGTGCTTGAATCGCTAAATCCTCCTTCTGAACCCTCCGAACCAGATAGGACTATTCTGGCTTCATTATCGGTCTGATCGGAGTCTTCATCCCATGGGAACTCGCAGCTGATGGTCGCCACAAGCTCCACGCCATCGCTTACATCTGGCCTTTCTACACTCGGTCTTGGAGCCAGGGCACTAGACTCAGACATATCCACAGAGTACTCCCTTGAATATGAGCCGGCTTCTACCACAATCTTACAAATTGACCCATCCAAAATTTGTTGATTATTTCTCTTGGTTAGGATGGATATTTCTTGCCCCTCTCCCGTCCCCACAATTTCCAATCCCACAAGGCCAACATTCCAATCGGTCCTCCTGACATCAAATAGCCTGCTGGTCGAAGAAACCTCAACTCCTCTAGAATCTAACACTCTGATTGTTAACTCGCTAAGACCCGGTTCAGGGCTCCAATCATCTGCACTTAGATTGATTATCTCTGAAGCCAATCCCGAGCCAACTTCACTTGAAATGGAATCAATCATTTCCCCCTTGTCATCAGAAAGAATTATTGTGAATTCGAAATTTTCTGTACCATTCATGATCATACAATTGGCCTGTATTGAAGAGACATCTCCATTGATAGAACAACTGGCCATTCTAGAAGGTATTTCAGAGACCCATGATTTGTATTCCAAGGGTATCGATGAATCTACAATAAAGCTCCCATTTCGTCCTATTTCAGAATCCCAGAGCCAACCAATTGGATCTATCCATGGAAGTATCCCTGACTCAGAGTCAACAACAATGCTACTTGAGTTGGTCCCGTGAATTTTCATCACATACTGATCCCCAGAAGTTGAAATAATCACAGGGCTATTTCCCCAAGAGTAATCTTCTTTTCTAGTATCCAAAGAAATCTCTCTCTGGTTCCCTTCGGTGTCAGAAGCTAGGATTCGGATGGTTTTTACATCTCCCTCCCAGGATTCGTCAGGAATTACTTCTAGGGGCACTCCCGAAATCTCTCCAGCTCCTAGAATAACACTCTCATCTCCAGATACCTCCCATCCAATCGGGAGACTTAGTACCATTAACGAGATCGTACTCGGGGAGTTTCCAGTATTCTCTAACAGAGCCAGAGGATATCCTCCATCTCGGCTCACAACCCATTCTCCAAATCCAGTAAGGGAAAAGTCATGGGTCGCAGATACTCTTAGTGGGAATACAATCTCAGAAAGACCAGTGGAGTCACCTTCTCTAATTCTTAATGTCAGTTCGACCGCCCTGCCGTGAATGGCATCGTCAGGAGGGGTAATGTTGAGGAGTAGGGGGGCACTTTCGCCTGGGTCGATAACGGGAAGATCTGCAACATCCCCAATCTGCCAACCGCTCTCCCCGGATATGAACATGGAGATGTAGGGGCGTGAGGGTGAATTTCCAGTCTGTACTACTGAGAGTAAGATTTCGGACCCGCCTGGATTTACTTCTAGGCTAGCCTGATTGACGATTGCATTCCATGAGGGTACGTGACCCGATTGGACTGAGAATGAGAATGTGGATATCTCTTGTCCTCGCGAAATCGCAGTTACGGTAACCTCAACCTCCGAACCACTCCATGCGTTATCAGGGATGCTCGCACCAATTTTCATAATCACACTGTCATTGACTCCGACGCCGAATACCGTATCTCCATATGAACTCCAATCAGTGGAGACATCCCCTTCCTCTAGAGTGGTAGAAATGGAAGTAATCAGCTCCAAATCATCATCGAGATTACCAACATTGGTGGCTATGACGCTCATCTCAAAGACCTCACCAGGATTAGTCATTACCGATGCCCCTTCACCTTCATTTTCCTCCCCTTCAATTACGAAATAAGGATAGATATCCCATTGGTGGTCCTGCCTTGCCTGAAATACAATTTCAACTTCAGAGCTAACGTTGACATCCCCCAGTGATTGCATCACAAATAAGATCCTGAGTGGTACTCTGGCAGGGGTTTCTTCAGGGAGAATAACAGTAATGGGGACAGTGGTCAGACTTCCGGCTGATAATGAGACTAAGTCTCTTGAAAAGGATACAATTACTCCGGGATCTTCAGAGATGTTTTGGTCTAATAACACTGAATGAGTTAAATCGTACGAGTCTACTCCGTTACCCGGGTTCTCAAGCCTCAATACAACGAGTGCTTCTTCATCGACATCAACCAATAATGGCACTTCAGAAGGCGATGATGTAATCATGGATGACCTGTATATTTGTAGGATTTCAAGTGATAATCTGAGCGAATGATCAGATGACTCATTACTTGAGTCTTCGAATTGATGAAAAGCTGGTGCGGCAGTACTGGGGAGATCCAAAATCAACGACCCCTCCCCGCTTCCACCAGTCACGTCCAAAGTAACAAGGTCCCCATTAATCGATAAATCCCCAGATGATGACCATATCCAGCCAGTTTTTGCCATTCCAGAAGAAGAAAGAGACCATGTCAAAGTATCGGACCCAGAAGGTTTGTCGCCCTCTATATTCCAGACAAGGTTTGTTGTTGGGACACTTCGGATGTGGCTCCGGCTGACCACTCCGGATGCAATGAAGGTCAACTCAACAGTCTGGCAAGACTCATCACCGTCAACACACATCGTTAGTGACGTCTCAACATGATCACCAATTGAAACAGATTGTTGATTTTGATTGGTTAAAGGAACCTCTAAGTATGCTTCCAAGACTAGTTTCTCCCCCGGCCCAAGGACCAATGCAAACCTCTCATTGCCATCCTTATCGTATAGCCTTAGATCGCTTCCCCACAGTGTGTTATCCCAATCCATAGAAATCTGATTTTCTGCCGCATTGCCTATATTTTCAACTACCATCCATGCCCTAGCAAAATCTCCGATCAATCCATACCCGGTGCTGAATGAAGCACCCTCTGGGCCCCTTATCGAAAGACCCCTAGTTCTGTTTGCCTCAACAGGAACTATTGAGGAAATAGTGACATTTTCGTCACTGTCTAAAGTCATACTAAGTGTAAGAAAACCAGAGTCGGAACCAAGTGCGGTTCCAGGAGCATTTACTTCGATTGAAGGAGACCACGTTTCCCCTACAGGAATTTCAATATTCTCAATCCCTCCTGTTGAAACATCTGCCCACGACCAACCAGAAGGCAGTCCTGAGTCATCAACACCGAGGGACCACGTGCCAGATAGACGGCCAGTAGATCTTATTGATGGCTGTATAATTTCAGTCTCTCCCGGCGTGATCCTTACAGGTTCTGAAGACGTTTCGAAAGTTACATTGTAGGTTGGAATTATCGATAACACTTTGGCGAACAAGTCGTTATCGGTCCTTGTTTGGGATATATTACCGAACGGATCGATTTCTAAAGTGAATTCATGGTCACCCAGTGGTCCCGACCATTCAATGGAAAACGACTCAAAAGACCCAGTCCCGGTCGGGGCCACTGGCTGCAATGAGCTAAATCGGTGCCTACCTATCTCTATCCCATCTACATAGAGTACAGCATCTACATCGGAATCCGGATTGGATGTACCGCAATTTTCTACGAAAGCGGTAATTTGTACATCTTGGCCAGGATTTGGTGAGGTCGGATCGAATTCTATTCCTCTGCCATCAAGCAAAGGCCTGATATCCGCTCTTTCCAAAGAAATTACAGTTCCACCAATGATAACATCTAAGGTTCCATCACCATCAATATCCGCCAATGATGGAGATGACCATGTTCTCTGATTCAGCTCCAAATCACTGGACCATTCTGTATTAATCCCCGAACCAGTCCCCTCCGATCCATCGAATGCCCACAAAGATCGTCCAAAGCCAACCAGTAACTCAGGCTCACCCGTTCCCTCGATATCCATCCAAATCGGTTGTGAGACTGCTATCTCATCATTAGGGGTTCCACTGCTCTGCTCTAGATCTCGATGCCAAGCCTCATCCGGACTTGAAGTGTCTATGTCATCTACACATCCAGCTATTCCGTGTCTGGCCGTGGTCGTCTGCCACCATGTTACCCAACACATTCTATCATGGTCTCCATCTCCGTCTGTATCTATTGGCAATGGAGGAGCATCTGCATAACCATTGGGAGCTGAATAAGACCACTTTTCCGAGCCATTTGAGACCTCAATTCCCCTGTACTCAGCCCCATCCAATGTGCCAGATGAGTCACTGTCAGTGGGAATTGTGACTATAATCTCTGGATTATCGTCACTATCCAAATTAGCGACTATTGGACCTGGAAGTCGTATATGGGGGACATTTGAGTCACCATCTAAATTTCCCAGCGATTTACCATCCCAACTCGGGTCTCCGCTGGATGAATCTAGCTTCCAGAGCCACATAGCACCGTTTGTTGATTCAGTGGTGGTTAGCATAACATATGCGGTGTTCTCATCGGTCTGTACGAATACTGGGTCAGATCCATGGCTTCCGTATCCCAGCCTTTTGCTCCATAACATCGAAGGAGACCCCGAAGAAGGCAAAGAGACCGCAATAACTTGGGGAGAGTTGTCAGACTCTCTGATCGCAGAGATAACTAGCTCTGCATCGCCATCAAGGTCCAAGTCAGCGAGAAGTGGTTGAGAGGTTGGTTTGTGATTTCCCCATATACTTCCAGTGTAAGGCCCTTCTTCGCTACTAATCATCAGGTCCGTGTCTTCCCATGACCAAATCTTTTGACTATCCTTGTTTCCACTATGAGACCACCCCGTTACGCTACAGGAGAGGATAGGGGACCATGCTTCCACCTTCATTTTGGCATCACTGCCAACAATTACATCGTAAACGACAATTATCTCAGGGCCCCCGATCTCATTAATATCAACAATCAACGGAGAGGCCTTCACCTTCTCACTTTGGCCCAGATTAACTTCCCATGCCAGATCTGAATCCTCACCTTCGACTATTCGAAGGTAGCTATCTCCAGAAGATGAATCAGTTTGAATCAAGACGGTGAATAGGGAGCTCCCTCCGCACCTCTCGGATGAATCAGAATCCACAATTAGCGACTCGCTAAAGTCCCCGATCGGTGTCCCAAGAGAATCCGTCCCGAGATCATAGTTGCCATATTCCCAATTAATCGTGGGGTCTGTAATCGATAGTAGGGAATTAGCGCCCCCAACTGGGTCATGTGCCGGGCTTCCGGAGCCCCTGTCCGGGGTTCTTCCTGGTTGAGGCCAAGGCTGGTCACCATCCGACCATGGAATATTAGGACTAGTCCTCGAGACCTTTTCGTAATTCGAATTTGACAACTCCTCATCGGAAATCAAGAAAATCGGATAGATGACAACAAACAGCATTATTGCAGAAATAATGAGAGCTTTTCCTCGCCCGGTCGGGGCATCTCGCTCACTGAGGGTCGCCATCAGAATCACAAATGGTATTTGGAACACACTTGAACGTTCGCACCATATTCTCTCTCAGACCGTAGGTCTGAATGTTTATTCAAGGTAGCCAAGCACCAGAATCATCCGTTGCGCTTATACAGGAGAGGCAGGTCGCCGGGACACACGGACTTCTCCTCCAGAGGCACAGCCGATGAAGGACGGGAGGGAAACCCCCGTCCTGGCGAACCTCGGAGAGGGCCGTCAACCGGAGGAAAAAACGATGTACAGTATAGTAGAGAGAGAGGACACTATCCGTATTCCCGCTGAATACATTAGAGAGGGTCAGAGCCTAGTAGATCATATCGACAGTCTGGCCAATGACGCGTTCGAAGGAAGGTTCGACGTGGATGAGAACTACACGGTCTTGACATTTGATCATAAGCCAGTCGGAAGAGGTAGAATTATTCATGGGGATGGAGCCATTTATCAAGCCGTCAGTTTCAAAGCCTTATTGTTCAACATGGAGAATAATGAAGTTGTAGATGGATACGTCTCAGATGTCTCGGAGTATGGTGCTTTCGTTAGGATAGGCCCTGTTGAAGCGCTACTTCACAAGTCTCAAATTCTGGATGAGCCAATCCAGGTTAATATGGGCATAAGAAGAATTGAAGGGTCACAGTCTGGTAAGCACATCGAAGAGGGATCTCATGTAAGATCTAGGGTTGTCTCCAAGGCAATTAATCAGAACGATCCAAGGGCCAGCAAGATAGGCCTCAACTGCAAGATGGACGGTCTCGGCGCAGCAGGTTGGTTGAAGGAGACTGATTAGGATGGCCAAGCAACAGTTTGCATGCGGAGAATGCAACCAGATTCTTCCTGATCCCGAGAAGAGGAGCGACCCCCCCCAATGCCCTCATTGCCCGAATGCACCCGTAACCACAGACTGGCAAGGATTCGTCGTCATACTAAACCCGAGTAGGTCAGAAGTAGCTAAGAGATTGAATATCTCAAGACCAGGGAATTACGCACTGAAGGTGAACATTAGGTAGGTGATTTTATGCAGGTAATTGAGAGAAAAGATAACCCGTTGCTTAACAGAGTAGAGATAAAATTCGTTTGGGACCACCCGAATTCTCCCACTCCCGACCTTTCACAAATGGTCTCAGCTGCCGCTAAATCAGAGCCCGGGGCTAGAGAAGAATTGGTTTTCATCAAAGACGTCTCAACAAGATTTGGAATGCCAAGGACAACAGGACTAGCTCTAATATATTCGTCGGAAGAGGCATCTAATATCGAACCAGACTTCATTGTAGAGAGGCACAAGAGAATTCGAGGTGACCAGTCAGATGATTCAGAAGGAGGCGATGAGTGATGTCAGATAGTCCGAATGCTAATGCAAAGTGGTCAAAGTACAAGATTGATGACGATGGAAAACTCGTCAGAGGAGAGACCTGCCCACAGCCAGGCTGCGGAGCTGGTGTATTTCTAGCAGTCCACAAAGATCGAAAATCCTGTGGCAAGTGCGGCTACACTATTCCTTTGCCTTAGATTTTATTGATTGCGCAAGATCAGCCCATGTTCCACTGTTCGTCAGGACCTTTTCTCCTAACAGCGATACGCCTATCTCGTCTCTCGCACAAATCTCTCCATCGGCAATTTCTCCGGAAGATAATTCTCTCCTCATGATCCCATCATGCCTCCAGCCAGTCCACACCCATCCGCCCGATACAGGGATTGCATCGAGAACGGGACCGGGAACACGCATTAGTTCCGGTTTAGCGAATAAATCAGACAAGAATGCCACATTTCTCCCATGGAGCATAATTATCCATCCAGAGATTTCATTATACATTACCTTGTGAACCTTTCCGGGCAGGTTTGGAAGAATGCCGTTACTCTTCTCTATTCCCCTTGAATCTGAAATTATGGAAAACCCACCCGAGGAAGTAAAACAGTATAATTCATCTCCAATGTGAATCATAGAAACGATTGAATCGATGTGAGCGACATCTTCTAGCTCTCTCCATACTGGGTAGGGGGAACGCCAAATCTCTCTCGCTTCTGAGTCTATCATGTAAATTCCTGTTCTCAGACATGAAAAGACCAAATTTTCCCCGACATTACACATGGCAATAGGTTCAGATTGAAGCTCTCTTGTCCAGACTGCTGTATTGCTGATATAGGGAGATTCGACATCTTCTTCTTTTTCGGTTTGCTCACCTGCATCAGCCCAGTTTTCATCCAATGGAAACGAGCCCATGAATGCCTTTCGGATTGCTAAATTTGCCCAAGACCCTATCCATCTATCTGAGATTATAGCTCCACAGGACGATGGGCCCGGGAATGGAAAAGAGATTTCATGGCCACCCAAATCATCCAAGGTAACCTTCAATGTCTCTCCATCAGAACCTATTACCAAAGAATAGCTACTGCCTTTGTCAATCCTAATCGGACTGAACCCAACGCCACCTACCATGCCATTTCCGAGAAGCTCTAATGCTTGAAGGTGTGGCTGTGGTATTGAATACATGTGCCCTATCCCAATCATGGTGACCTTAGTCCTCTGCTCCCTAGCAGACGATGCCTCGGTGAATCTCAGGAACGCCCTACAAGAGTACTCTTCATGGACCAAGCCAGAAATTTTTAACCATGGCAAAGTCTCAAAATCAATCAATTCAGATGTTCATTTGCTTAGTATCGAACAAATACATGTTGATGCCGATTCAATCGACAAAGCTCATGAAAGAGAATTGAATTGTACAGTGGATGAGGTACTTGTTCTCTCAAGGCACGTGTCATCCACAGATACTCCCGCAATAACGCTACATGCAATCGGACTACCTGGCGTTATCCCTGAGGGAGAGAAAGGTATGGCAGGGGGAATCAACGGGGTATTAGTACCTCCTTCCCCAAGATTTGCTACTATCTTCAGAGAGATGTTGGTAGAGGCGAGAAAAAGGAAATTGGACGATCATTTCGACCTAACTCTGGAAGCTACTCACCATGGCCCGGTACTCGAAACTCCGACCCTTTACCTAGAGATTGGCTCCACGGAAGCGGATTGGTCTAGAGATGATGCACTCAATCTGTGGGCGTACCTTCTTTCCAAGATATTGGGACTGAAAGATGGAATTCAAATGGGATTATGGGAAGGAGACGGAGAGGTTATGATCGGCCTAGGAGGTGGGCACTATTCTCCCCGGCACAGGGCAGTGCTAGAGGAAGGTGATATGTGGCTTGGACACATTATTGCGAGTTATTCTCTCGATTTCTCCGAATCAGAATCACTCGAAGACGATGAAACCAATCATCCTTGGCAAAAAACGATACTGTCGGCTGTCAGCTCTACCAAGAAGTCCTTTCCCGGCGGGCAGATTTTCGTGCACATGGATAGGAAATCTTTCAAAGGTCGGCAAAGAAAAAAGGTAGAGAGTTTTCTTTCCGAGAGGGGAATACAATTGAGAAGGGGAAAGGACATTACTGGAGGGTAATTCTGAAGTCTCCCCTGCCCTTCCCACGTAAGGATGGCATTGCTCGGGAGGCTAATTGTCGCGACAATGCCTCTGGCTCCTAAGTTCATAATCAGAATGGTGGCTAGTAGGTATGTTGCCGGCTCGAAACTCGAAGATGCCATCTCAACGATGAAAAAGCTCTCATCTGAGGGGGCATGCTTCACAGTAGACGTACTGGGAGAGGAAATAACTTCCCTTCAGGAGGCAGATTTCTTTTTAGAAGAATACTCCTTGCTTATTGACTCGATAGTCAAAACCAAAATTGATGCCCATATTTCAGTAAAGCCGACAGCATTTGGACTATTGATAGATCAAGAATCTGCATACGATAAAATACTTCAAATAACTAGAAAGGCCTCAGAAAATAATATCTTCGTGAGACTCGACATGGAAGATAGCCGTGTTACAGACTCAACAATAGACATTATGGCTAGAATCAGATCACATGGTTTGTCAAACATTGGCGTTGTTCTTCAGGGCAGGCTGTTTCGTACAATCTCAGATATAGAGAAAATCTGTGATATGCTAGGCGATGATGCCGACTTCCGGATTTGCAAGGGGATATATCTTGAACCGGAAGAAATAGCATACACTGGGTATAATGATATTGTAAATGCCACAAACAACGCCATCGAAGCGATGTTGGACAGAGGGGCATACACTGCAATAGCGTCTCATGACTACCCTGTAATAGATAAATCACTCAAACTATTGGAAAAATATGGCCTCTCCTCAACCGGCAAAAAGACAACCTCGGCGGGCAAGGGCCCGGGATATGAATTTCAGTTCCTCCTTGGTGTAAGAGGGGACCTCAGAAGAAAGCTATCAGGGGATGGACATCTTACTAGGATTTACGTCCCGTACGGAAAGGATTGGTATGAATATGGAATCAGGAGATTAAATGAAAACCCGGAAGTTGCAACCCATGTACTAAAGGCTCTTCTAATGCCGTGGACTAATAGAAGATAGCTAGCTCTTTAACACAGGGTGAAGATACATTCTGCGTATGTCGGCAGCGACTCTCTTCCCACGCAAAGTCCTCCCCTCACCAGTGTGTATGGCCCTAATCCTCCATCTCCTTCCGTCAATCCTCATCACTGTCCCACAAGAGAACTCTTTCTCAGGGTCACAATCAATGGTTGAAGATACACTATTTTCTTCGTCAGTCAACGTAATCTTGACAACACAGGTGTCTTTATTCACGGACCACATTGATACGATTTCCTTTGCAGGGCAGGAATCGACAGACATTTTGTCTCCAACCTCTATCCTAGTCACTGACCAATGAGAGTCCCCAAACTGGAATAAATCACCTACTGAGATTATTTCATCAGAGTCCGACTCCAATAGTATAGACTTACTATCCGATCCATGAGATAGGGTGACCCTTACCTTTGCCAAAGTTGAGGGCCTCAAGTTTAGAAGATGCACCTCAGAGCACTCTTGACATCTAACAAGCAAGTCTTCTCCTTTGCCCTTCGAAGACTTCTTCAGAATTGTGTGCTCGGTCATAATCGAACACCTTGGACACACCGTAACGTCAACGACCTCATTATCGCCCGCCTCCTCGTCCATGAACCTTCGGCTTCAACAACTCTCTTGAAGGCATCCTCATAGACTAATCTTGAATAATGGTGATACTATCGCTAATCATGGTCGCCGATGCTGGTGGGTTTGGGCTTCCTCAGATGTCCGAAGCAGAGATGCTCGAAAGGTTGCTGTCTGGGGACTCAGGTAGATCGGATAAGGAACCTGAGATAGCCTCATCAATTGGAGAGCAGATGTTACTAATGGGACTCAGAACTATGCCCAGATCATTGAGAGTTAGGATCAGGGATATCACATCAAGAGTACCTCTCGGTAACGCGATTTTGGTCGGAGGAGGGATTGGTCACCTCTCGGCATGGCTTTTCGATCTCTGGTGTGCAGAACCAACCGATGAAAAACAGAGTATTGACTTGAAACCAGACTCATTCATTATAGTTGAAGAGGGTGCCAGATTCGGGGTCATAATTGATAGATTAATCAAAAGATACAATGCTGAAACATGGTCCAGAGTAGTAGCGAAACCATGGTCGGAAATAACTGCGGAGGTCACGAGCTGGTCTGCGGCAGCGGCCTCACTACCATCGTCAGCTAGGCCGAGCGATATCCCGCTCCCAGTTTCTCTGATTATAGTGGACCTTCCAGACTCAGAAAGACCGGAGGCGGCCTCTTCAGCATTTGATATTCTATCTCCTGACGGCCTACTGATAGTTCCCGAACCAGAGGTCCCAACTGGGGATGTTGGGTTTCCTGAAGAGGGCGAGAAGCCAACCGAGGCGCAGACCAAGGTTATTGCTTTCAATAAATGGATTTCATTCATCAAGAGGGTTAGCGAGAATCACTCAGTATCTTTCGTTGAGCTCAGTGGGGGCACACTTGCAGTAATCCGCCGTATGGCTTGAGAACTGTCCGAACTATGTTCTCGAGTGAAACCTACTGCCTCCTGTACCTTAGGGGCCTTCTCTAATTCAGTGCTAGAGTTGTCTGTGCCATTTAGCAGGAGATCTATTCTGAGCAATCCATAGCCGTATATGTCATCGTGATTTTCCTGCCCCTCTTTCATCTCAGATTTTTCCGATATCATTGTCTTCAGTTCTGATATTGCGGAACTTCCACCCTGGGCCCCACCCCTCTTCATCTCCGGATTTGCCTCGAGGAATATTGCAATACTTCCTGCAACCCATGCAGTAGCTGCCGAGGTCCCGCTAGACCAACCCCACCATGTCCCGCTTCCTGTACTGCTTGCCATGAGTATTGGAACTTCATGGCCGGGTGCAACGATCTCCGGTTTCTTGTCAGGATCCTGTCGAGGCAGTATTGGGTTAGGCCATAGTCTACCATTATTGTCCCCTTCAGAACTTCCGCTCCATGCATTGCCAGTCCTAGTAACTGCACCTACGCATATCACATCCTCAACCGACCCAGGGGACTCAACGTCACCATCATCGTCCTCCCCATCATTTCCTGCAGCTGCTACCACAAATACTCCTGAATCTAAAGCCTGAATAACCGCTTCCTCAAGTTGATCTGTCGTGAAAAATCCCGATCCAAAACCCTGACCTCCTCCAAGGCTGAGGGATATGACATCAGCCCCCTCTTCTACACACCAATCAACAGCCTCAGCTATGATATCATCAGTTCCGGAACCATCATCAGAAATCGCCTTTGCTATCAGTAGATCAACCCCTGGAGATACTCCATTTAAACCTCCCTTGGAGACAATTATTCCTGCCATAGCAGTGCCGTGCCCTTCGTCATCGTACGGCGAATCCGACCCGGAAATTAGGTCTATCCAAGAAACGACATTGGCATGTTCTAAGTCTGGATGATTGGAATCAATTCCGGTATCAACAATACATACTACTGTACCACTCCCATCTAATCCATTAACATCATCTAAACCGGTCATTTCTCTGTATTGGTCCTCCCATAATGTGAGGGATTGGGGCGGACCGCCAAAGGTCAAATCTGCAGACTGGTATGTTACCCAGAGCAATATTATGGAAATACTTAGGAAGATTACTAATCCAGAAACGACTTTGATTAAGATGTCAATGGTTTTGGTGTTTTCAAATTCATCATCAACCAATCCTGATCCTGAATTACTATACTGAAGATTTCTTTCTTCATCGTCTATGTTAAGGAAATTATGCCTTAATACTTCATCATCAGACAACACAGTTCCCCCGAAGTAATTACTCACCAAGCATCGGACTTAACGAAATGACTAGTTACAGAGGCGCTAGTGCCGCATTTTCCGCATTCCAGCCTCATTGGCATTGTCTTGCCGCATGAAGAGCAGGAATCTCCCGGTGTCCCCCAGCCCGAACACTCCCTATCGAAGCAGTGGACTTCTATGGAACCGGAAGGTCTCTTTAGAACTGGGGTCTCTGCACCACAAACCGGACAGAGTCCTTGAAGGGTTTCTTCCCTGGTGCTCGTCACAATTCCCGCAACCTCTCTCGCTCGTGAGGATTGGATTGTATGGTCTCCCCCTCCTAGCATGAAATGAGGATACCATACAACGTGCATCAGTAAGAAGAAGGAGAATACGCCAGAGAATACATACAATACCGATAGCCCGAAAATACCATCCTCAAGGGGGGGCCTCTGAGAGATGGCATGAGCGCCAGACCAAGACATTATGTTGATCATTAGGGCCCAAAGCGCTAAGCTCCAGCTCCATGCATCAAGCCGATGGTCGCTCCATGCCTTTTCGACAAGCCTGGGGTCCGGATGACCGTGCTTCTCCTCGACGTGTATGTCCCTAGTTTCCGTGACAGCCCTGTGGACAACAAAAATAGAAAGAAAAATCATTATCATGTTGCCCATCGCAACTCCGCCCCAGTCAGAAATCCCTGAATCGTACGGAAAAAAGGGAGCTTTAGAGTGAGAGTGTATATGACCAAGCTGGACAGAGAAGAGTGCCACAACTAGGAATACTAAGTTCTCTCTCATTATTGGATATCTGGTCCACATGAGTATTACAGCAGCAAACCAAGACATAATCGATAATAGGCTTAGCATTATTGACCATTCCTTGAG
>DANW01000027.1:9803-16399 GCA_002501605.1 Euryarchaeota archaeon UBA28 | reverse complement strand
ACGGCGTGGGGGACAACTCGGATGTGTTCTTCGAGAATCCCTTTGAGTGGCAGGACACCGATGGCGACGGCGTGGGGGACAACTCGGATTTATTCCCATTCAGATCAGATGAGTGGCAGGACACCGATGGCGATGGATACGGAGAGAATGAGGATGCTTTTCCCCTCGACCTAGGTGAGTGGAATGACACGGATGGCGACGGGGTGGGCGATAACACAGACTACTATCCTCTCGATGAAGAAAGGTGGGAACGTGAGTGGCCTCTGGGAGAGATTACACTAATCACTTTAGTATCTGGCTTGATCTATATTTCCGGTAGGAGGAACAAGGATAACTAATGGGGCATTGCAACCCAAATTGCCACTGCGAACAGTGACAGTCCCATTGTCAAATTGAGAGCCTTAGCAGATTTCGGAGTGGTGAATGCTCTTCTGAGTACTGTTCCGAAGGCCGCCCATGACATTACTGCAGGTAATCCAAAGGCTAAGTTTAGGAGAACTAGGAGGATTTTCCCAGCAAATCCTGTTCCGAACAAGGTTCCGAAGGAAGTCATCAGGACTAGGAAATGAATCCATGCCTTGCCATTGACTATCTGGATAGTAGCTCCCGTAACGAAACCCAACCTCTCTGATGATTCCTCCCCCTTCTCCAAAGTCTTTGATGTGGCGATCTTGTAAGAAAGATATGCTATGTACAAAGCGCCTACGTAAGTTAGCAAGTCAAACGCTGTTTTGTTATCTTCTATGAGATCAGTGGCACCGGCTACAAATAGACCCAGTGTAGACCACCCTACTGCCATTCCGGAGATCAGGACGAGGGTAGCTCGGAATCCGTGCTGGGAGCCGTGTGCAGCGCATAGGACGTTGTTTGGGCCGGGGGTGAAGCACATCGGCACAATGAATACCATTGTGGCGATGAGTAGCTCGATATCCATCAAGAACACCTAGGCTCTGGAAAGTAATAGCTCTCTAGCCGATTCTAGGCCCTTCTCTATATCGGACCACAGATCTTCAACCCCCTCTATGCCGATGCTCATTCTTACGAAACCAGGTACTACTCCCGCCTCATGTCTCACTTCTTCTGGAACAAACATGTGGCTCGAATTGAATGGACATTCAACGAGGCTCTCTACTCCTCCAAGGCTGGTCGCTTCGAAAATCAATTCTAATGACTTCATGAACCTGAGGGCTGAGTCATCGCCTCCTTTGATTACGAACGCTAGCATTCCACTGCCTCTCGGCATCGTTCTGTTGGCTATCTCAAAGTCGGGGTGACTTTGCAAAGAGGTATGGATGACCTTCTCTATCATATCATGAGACTCCAGTCTCCTTGCAATCTCGGCTGAGTTGGAAGCATGGATAGGCATCCTCGCATGTAGGGTTTTCATTCCCCTTTCCAGTAGATAGCACATGTGTGGATCTGCTGCTCCACCGAGGTAAATTTTAGTGTGGAAGACTTTAGCAATCAGCTCCTTCTTTCCAGCCACAAATCCTGCGGTAAGATCTGAATGTCCGCCGAGGTATTTCGTTCCAGAGTGGATCACAATATCAAAGCCCATCTTGACAGGATTGCAAGACCATGGGGATGCGAATGTGTTATCCACGACTGAAATTAGGTCATTTCTATTAGCAATCTCGGCCATTGCCCTAAGGTCACAGACCTTCAAAGTAGGATTGGTCATTGTTTCCGCATAGAGCACCTTCGTGTTTTCCTGAATTGCTTCTTCATAACTTGACGGATCCCTAATATCAGCCATTGTGACCTCGATTCCCATTCTTGGTAAAATATCTGTTAGAAGGGCATATGTACCCCCATAACAGTCTGGTGTGGCAACGACGTGGTCCCCAGCAGATAGGAATGTCAACAAAGTGGTCGAAATGGCTGACATCCCGCTTGCGAAAACTTCTGCATCCTCCGCTCTCTCGAGGGATGCCAGCTTAGCGGAAACAACCTCGGAGTTCACACTTGAAATTCTGGAGTACACCGGCCCTGTATGATGTAGCCCTTCGGCCCAACCCTTGTACTTCTCGTCAGTAAGCCTGTAAGTTGACGTCAAGAAAATTGGAGTTGAGGCCGCCCCCTCTATCTCAACCATGCCAGAATGTACGGCTTTGGTTCCAAGTTCCTTGTCTTGGTCATCGACACTCATGGCGATGCGAGAGTATATCTGGTCATCAACTCTGCGCAATAACATGGATGAGCAGGTCTACTATTCCGTTATTATGGGAATCTACGTGATGATGGTTCTCTATTCCACAAAGGTCCCTTACAAGATGATGGTTGAAAGGGGGGTCGAAGATATCCGTGCGGTCTACTACAACAGAAAGATTGTGCATGTTTTCGCAGGGGGGGTTGGATCGCTTTGCGTTCCGTATCTCTTCACTGACTTCTGGTACCCTATGGTTTGCGGAATAATTCTCACTATATTCACATATATCGCTCATATTTCCGGCCGGAGAATGTACTGGTTCCAAACGGAACAGAATCAGAACGATGTCAAATTTTCCCTGATGTGGTGGGTCTCAATAACCGTGATATGGGCACTTGTTGGTGATCCTTGGTTGGCAATTATTCCCTCTCTGTTTATGGCATTCGGTGATGGAATTACAGGAGTAGTGAGGAATCTTGTAGTCAAGAAGAGGTCGAAAAGCCCCATTGGAAACGTGTTCATGTTCATCGTAAGTGCTCCATTGGGATGGTACGTTGGTGGACTAGGGGACCCCTCTCTTCCGGGCTGGGGTTTGATTGCCGCCGCAGTCGCAACATTCGTAGAAAGGTATGAATTTGGCCCAATTGATGATAATATACTGATTACAATCTTCTCGACTCTTGTACTGATGATTGGGGTATACTCGGGACCGATATACTAGTTTCCTCTCTGTCTCTGTGCCTCGACTGCCACAACACTCAGTGGGGCTTGGAGATTGAATGATGGGACAAAACCGGACATTGGAATTCTAATTATCTCATCCGATAATTCTAGAATGTTCTGTGGAATTCCGTTTCTCTCACCCCCCACAATAATCATTGTTTTGCCTGTCAAATCAGTATCCCAAGGCGTCTTGTCCCCCACATCTTCAAGAGAAACGATTTTGAAACCAGATTCTTTTGCAGATTTGACTGCCTCAAAACCCTCACCCCAAAAGACGGGAATAAACCTGTGCGCCTTCATCGAAGCCC
This sequence comes from Euryarchaeota archaeon UBA28, assembly GCA_002501605.1. Lineage (GTDB taxonomy): Archaea > Thermoplasmatota > Poseidoniia > Poseidoniales > Thalassarchaeaceae > MGIIb-O5. Next base: position 13,219 of record DANW01000027.1, on the reverse strand, counting down.
TCTTAGCTGCTTTTCTTTCTGTATTGGAAAGCTCTGCGTCAACAAAAACTGCATCGGCCCCTGAAACTTCAGCGGTCCTAATGCAGAAACCGATATTCACCGGGTAGGAAGCTCCCGCCAGGACCCAGATTAGTCCTCCAGAGGCAATAATCTCCTCAAAACTAAGGTTTGGATCCCTGCCAACCAAAGCCAGTACATCGGGTATCCCATGTGAGTTATCTCTTGACATCCTCCAAAGATCATTATCAGAGCCTTCGATTACCCGAATCCCGCGTTCATTGGCCATTGAGCGAATATTGGAGAGACCTGGGGCCTCTGAATCCCTCCTAACCAGTACTAACTTTATTTCCTCATTCTCTTGAAATGATTTCAGGACCTCGTTAATGCCACATCTCTGCATCTCATTCACTCCCTAGTGTTCAGCCCCGACTCTTCCTGCTACATTAAGTGAAACAGCCACTATTGGGCCAATCAGGATGGCAAACAACAAAGTCCCCAATCCAACAGTTCCCCCAAGTAGCCATCCAATGATGACTACAGATATCTCTATACCGGCACGCACCGAGCCTATCGGCACACCTGATATCCTCTGTATTCCTGTCATCCATCCATCTCGAGGGCCGGGTCCTAGGTTAGCAGTGAGGTAAATCCCACTTCCAATTCCCACTAATACCACACCCATGAGAACTTGAATGACTGCTTGAATAGTACCGTCGGGGGTAGGCATGACTGGCAACATGTACTCTATCGCGGCAGCAATAAGGACTGCATTGAGTATTGTGCCAACTCCTGGTCTCTCTTTGAGTGGAATCCAGAGGAATAGGACGGCGAGGCTGACAAGCAGTGTGGCTTGGCCTATTGAGCCTCCCATCATTTTCGCAATACCTTCGGCGAGGACCGTCCAAGGGGTATTACCTATTCCCGCTGCAATTAGTATTGCATCACCGGTTCCGAAAATCCACAAACCAATACACAGTATCACCAGAGTGGAGATTCTTGGCCTGGTATCCATTGGGTTGGTGGAGCTCCACCATGTGGTGGGAACCTCCTTCGCAGGCTTCAGGAATGAGCGTATGGCCATGTTCCGCGAAAGGCGTGTCATCCTTGAACCCAATTGAAGTAGTCCTCTGTCGATTCGGCGTCCCATGCGAGAATTTGCGGTACATCGTATGGATGATCTGATCGAATTGCACTGATTAGCCCCGATTTCGTCTCCGGGTCTGTCTTGAATTGTATTCTCCATTCTGGGCAAAATTCAATTTTTCCATCCCATTGGTACATTGACTGAACCCTGATTCTATGCGCGCACTTGGCTAATTTGTCACTTATTTTAGAGAATACCCATTCTCCAACCTCTGGCTCCAACAAGTCACCGGGAAGTGTGGTTTGCACAATTGAGACGCGATTTTTCATGGTCCTCGGAAAGGGTGATTCGGGATGAAGCCATTGGCATACTTTGAATGAGGATGGTGTGTTCGCACATGCGAGGTCGGACAGTGGAGCTCTGGGAGATGCCTATCGATACTGGTGAAGTGCCACCTGATAAGTCGGATTTCGATGTGATAGTCGTCGGAGGGGGTCCCGGAGGGTCTGCGGCAGCTGCTTACAACTCACTAAACGGATGTAAAGTGTTGCTAATCGAGAGGGGGGTCTGGCCACGTGACAAAGTTTGCGGGGACGCTGTCGGGGGGAAATCGCTTTCGCATGTGGAGGAGCTTGGAGTCCTCCCATTGATACAGGCAACACCTTACTATCAAGTAGATTCCATACTATTCGGAAGCGCGAATGGTTCAGAAGTTCGAGTGATGCTCCCCAAGGATAGTTATGAGGAGAAGGGGTTAATGTCAGGATATGCTCTACCCCGAGTTCAGTTCGATTATATGATGTTCAAGAGGGCTAGTGAGATTGTCAGGGAGAACGGCGGATCTGTTATTCAGGGATTTACGGTAAAGGAAGTACTGAGTGAGGGGAGTGGCCCCTCATCCAGAATCACTGGCGTGACTGGAAAGTTTGGAGGAGGGCGTTCGGATAATCCACTGATGTCCTTCGGCTCGACAGTTACAATTGGAGCCGGGGGGTATAACTGCCCTGTTTCAAGGAAAATAACGGATTTATACGATGAGCCACACAAAGATGATCATCATTTCTGTGGAGGATACAGAGAGTACTGGGAAAATGTTGAGGGCCTAGAAGGCTCAGAAGGACAAATTGAGATTCATTTTATCGATGAGGTTTTGCCTGGTTACTTCTGGTTGTTCCCAGTGAAAGAAGGAGTGGTCAATGTTGGAATCGGGATGCTAATTTCAGAACAAAGAAAACAGAAGGGAATTAAAAAATCCCTTAGAAAAATCCAGAAATGGGTTATTGAAGAGCATCCTCGCTTTAGTGAGAGGTTCAAGGAAGCGAAATTGGTTAAAGGATCAGAAAAGGGCTGGCAGCTTCCATTTGGTTCACCGAGGAAAGAGGCCCCATCTTTCCAGCCTAGGAGAGGGGCAATGGCTGGCGCCATGACAGTTGGAGATGCGGCGAGTCTGGTAGATCCATTCAGTGGTGAGGGTATTGGTAACGCGCTACTATCTGGAAAGCTAACAAGTCTACACTTCGACAAGGCCCGCCATTCAGAGGGTTTCACTCAAGAGGATGCCGAGAGATATATGTTAGACCTCTGGAACGAGCTTGGAGGCGAGCTTTCCAATTCCAAGAAGCTTCAGAGCATGATGAAGTGGAAGAGACTCACCAACTGGTTTGTAAATAAGGCGTCCAAGAAGGAGGAGATAGGAACAATGATGTCTGAGATGATAGCAAGCAAGGAGACTCAAAAAAGCCTTTGGAGCCCTTGGTTCCTGTTCAAGACCCTGGTTCTTCCGTGAGGTGTTTGATTGGGTCGACTCAATACTTCACTGGATGGAATTGATGCGGTTTTCCTCGACCTAGATGGTACCATATACCTAGGAGGGGAGCCAATCGAGGGAGCCTTGGAATTCCTGGAACGTCTGAAAAAGAATGGAATAAGAAGGTTCTTTCTATCGAATAATTCCAGTAAGTCCGTATCTCAGTATCTCAGTCGACTGACTTCCATGGGAATAGATGCCGAGGAAGAGGATGTTCTGCTCTCAACCCACGACCTTCTGTCGTGGCTGGAAAGGATGGGTGTTAGAGATACTTACCTAGTTGGTACTGAAGGGATGCGTGACATGATGGAAAGTGCTGGGTTCAATACTCGTTCGGAGTCGCCGGAGTATGTGGTATTAGGGTATGACACGGAGATAAACTACGAGAAATTATCCACTGCCTCGATTCACCTCCACAAGGGGGTTCCAATGGTCGCCAGTCATCCAGATGTAGTTTGTCCGTCCCCAGATGGTGGTCTTCCAGACACGGGCGCTTACATGGATCTCTTTGAGGCCACAACAGGC
>DANW01000027.1:0-9406 GCA_002501605.1 Euryarchaeota archaeon UBA28 | reverse complement strand
TGGGCCTATCACCGGAGAATTGTGCAATGGTCGGAGATAGATTGTACACAGATATGGAAATGGCCGATAGGGCCGGGGTTCATGGAATTCTGGTTCTTTCCGGTGAGGCGACAATTCTGGATGCTACCGAAGCTTCTCAAAAGCCGAGTCTCGTTGTCGATTCTGTTGCTTCACTTCTGTGAGTCCCGGGTGGTAAACTTGGCGTAGGTCCTGAAACTATACTATACAAATAGAATTATTTCTCGGAATGGCTATGGAAGGGTCGACTGAGCCTGAAGCCTTGGAACACAGATCGTACTTCAAGATGGGTTTGTTCGTCTATGACAACGCGAAAGTCGTGCTGATTCTAACTCTAATTCTTTGTGGCTCGTTGGCTTCGTTAATGACACTAGAGCCCAGGTATGCCGAAGGATATGGAGAGGGAGACCTTGAATCAGTGCATGGATGGGATGCCGCGAGGATAGGTTTCACCTCTGAAAATGAAAGTGACAGCTTCTCATTCCACGTTTTGTTCCATCACCCAGGTGCAAGTCATGAAGATGAAATAGTGCAAAATGCAATGATGGAAACTGTTGCTCCAATGACGGAAAATGATCATGTGTCAGTTGAATATCCATGGCTAACCACTGAGGTGAATAGGTCTGAGCTGGTGAGCTCGGTGAACCCCGAGTGGACCAGAATAAAAATTGAGGTTAATCTTGATAGAGACGGCTCCAAGGCTTTATTGAAGGAAAACTTCGACGATTTGGCACTCCCTGACGATGCCCCGGAGGGTATGGAAAAGTGGGTAACAGACAACCTTGCGATCGACGTCACCTTCGACCTGACTCTCAAGGAAGAGTTGATTCAGGCAGAATTGATCTCGGCACCTCTAACTCTGATTATTCTGCTTTTGGTTTTCGGGAGTTTGGTTGCGGCCGGATTACCTGTTCTGTCCGGAGTCTACACTGTTCTGGCCGCTGTTGGAATAGTAACAGGTCTGAGTTATGTATTCGATGACATCACAGTATACGCTAACAACATCGTTTCCCTACTTGGAATTGGACTAAGCGTGGACTACTCACTATTCATAGTGAATAGGTTCAGAGAAGAGCTCGGTAGGGGTAGAGACCATAGAACAGCAATTGCGATGACCAGTGCGACTGCGGGTCGGGCCATCTTCTTCTCCGGCATGACGGTCATAGTCGGCCTCATGGGAATGCTTTTCTTCGAAAATACTGGGCTTCCATCTCTCGGATGGGGGGGGATTTGCGCAACTGCCGTAGCCCTCACATCTTCGATAGTCCTTCTTCCTGCGGCCTTATCTCTATTGGGAGACAGGGTTAACTCATTCAAGGTTCCATTCTCGTTTGGGGTGGACACCAGTGAGGAGGGTTTCTGGTCTAATGTCGCCGGCGGGGTTATGAAGAGGCCCTTTGCTGTCTTAGTTCCTGCAGTAATCGTACTAATGCTGGCTGGGTCCCCGTTTTTACAGGCGGAGTATGGTATAACCACCTACAAGGCGCTTAGTCCAGATGACGAATCCCGGCAGGGAATGGAGCTAACGGATGACTACTGGCCCGAATATATCTCAAACACTGCGCTGGCCGTATTTGAGACAGAGGAGGGAGTGGATCCACTGCTAGAAAGCAACATTCGTTCCCTCTACCAGTTCTCGAAGGAGATTTTAGAGGTCGAGGGAGCTACTTACGTTCGCAGTCATGCCCATTTTGATGTGAATATGAGTGAGGACGATGTAGTCGACTTCTGGGACTCTTCCAAAGACGGGGAGCGCTCTTCGGTGGAATCTATGTTGATATCAGCTCAAAGGGAATACCTGAGAGAGAGTTTCATAGGAAATAATGTGGTTTTGCTTGTAGTGGGGATAGAAGGGGATGAGGCGAGCGTTAGTGCGAGAGAAGCAGTATTGTCTATCAGGGGCCTTGAGGCGAAGGATGACCAATTTGGTGGCTCATCAATAGTAAACGTGGCAGGCGTGGCCGCATACAACCAAGATGTGATCGAGGCGGTTGCAGAAAACTTGCCCATCTCACTAGCATTCATACTAATCACCAGCTATATTCTTATTTTCTTACAGGTAAGGTCAGTCGTTCTTCCCCTGAAAGCGCTGATCATGAATGTCCTTTCGGTCAGCGCCTCGTTTGGTGTGCTAGTATGGATCTTCCAGATGGGTAATGGCTCTGAGCTACTTAACTTCACACCACAGCCCATTGACCCTACGACTCCTGTGATGATTTTTGCGATACTATTCGGGTTAAGTATGGACTACGAGGTCCTGATGCTTTCCAGAATCCATGAGGAGTGGGAAAGAACGGGTGATAACACGAAGTCGGTCGCCGTCGGCCTCCAGAAAAGCGGTCGTATAATCACCTCCGCGGCTCTAGTTATGGTTACCGTCTTCTCCGCATTCGGACTTTCATCTGTGTCGTTGATGAAGCAATTCGGTTTCATGCTTGCACTCGGAGTAGCTGTGGATGCTACTCTGGTAAGAGCATTGGTAGTTCCCTCTACAATGCGCCTTATGGGTGACCTAAACTGGTATGCTCCCTCATGGTTAGCACCGAGGGGAGATGGGACTGATCCTACTGAACAAGAGTGATTGCCTGTTTCATAGTTAAATCGAATAATACGATGGCCATGTGAGGAGCATGGTGAGGGGGCTCGTGGTAGTAACCGGGGCTAGTGGATACATTGGTAGCCATATAGTGGCTAACCTCCTCTCAAAGGGGATGAGAGTTAGGGCGACTGTGAGGGACTTGGAGGATCCTGAAAGAGTGGGGCATCTCAAAACCATGGAAATCGCTGAGGGAGGGGGTATTGAGATTGTTGAAATGGACCTGTTCGATCCTGAATCTGTCAACTCGGCAATATCGGGATGCACGGATTTGATTCACACTGCGGCTACCGTCATTGTCAGATCCCGAGACCCGCAGAGAAAAATCGTTGACCCTAGTGTTATTGGGACGAAGAACGTGATTTCCGCGATAGAACGGTCCGGTACCATTGAGCGTTTTGTCCACACGTCTTCCACAGCAGCAATCAGGCCGATGGAATGGAAAGATGGCTCCACCCTAACCGCCGATAGCTGGGCCAATGATGCTACATTGGAAAATAATCCGTATGGATTGGCAAAGGTCAGTGCTGAGAGGATCGTCAGAGAGTGGCATGCTTCGCTAGAATCAGGTACTCGCCCCCGACTAGTAACCATTCATCCCTGTATGGTCTTCGGCCCACCACTTTCACCTAGGCATCTACGTGGGTCTCTGGCAATACTGATGGCCATGATCAGGCGCACTGTTCCACTCAATCTTCCAATGCAGATTAACATAGTAGATGTCAGGGACGTGGCAGAAGCTCACGTCAGGGCATTGGAGGGAGGGCAGGAGGAGGGAAGGTACCTAACTGTCTCAGGCGATATGATGATGACTGATATTGCAAAGGCCCTAAAGAAGTCTCACCCTGAAAGGAGATGGGTGACTTGGGAGGCCCCTTATTGGGTGGCTTTGGTAGCTTCTTTCTTCCATCCAAAAATCGATGTTTCGTGGGCTAAGAGGCATCTCAGGAAGCGTCTGTACTGGGATGCCTCTCCAGCTGAAGATGACCTTGGTATGGAATGGATGGAGCCTCTTCAATCAATATTGGATACCGTGCCCCCCATTCTGGAGAACGGATGGGACTAGTGCCTCTAGTCCTGCTCTCCAACCATTTCAGCTTCCAAAAGTTCTGATCTGTTGTTCCGCAACCATACTGCTGAGACTCCCAGTCCAATGAGTAAGAGAGCCGTGCCTATGCCCATGATCAATGGTAGAGAGGAAGAGGATTTGGAGAATGGTTTCTGCTCTTGGCTATATGGGGGAATCAGGCTTTCATCATAAACCGGCCTCACCATCACGAGGTTCTTCGCCTCGTCTGGGTCATAGAAGTCAGAGGGCGTAGCTGGATCTAGATCCGAATACCCATCAGTCCTGAGGGGGACCTCGAACACTCTTTCCTCAGTCACGTCCAATGTTAATAGCACATCATAAGTGTAAGGAACCCGGGGTTCCATGAACTCTGAACCAGTGATGATACCAGTTATCGGAAGTGAGATTGCCGTGCCTGTGACATCGAATTCCGTCCATGTGCTCCAGTATTCCGGTGTAACCTCCAAGGAGATGTAAATCGTATCTCCGACAATCGTTCCTTGTCCCTGTGCATCGTCACTTCCATCCGAGCCTAGATCGACATTGGGCCTTATCTGAGCAATTTGCGCGGTATCGGTGTCCCAATCGAGCGAACTGAAGGATACCTGCATTTCTGTGGTTCCGTTGGGAACCCAGACATAGTGCCTATCGTCAGTTGCATATGTTCCGAAGGTGCTGGTTGGGCCGTTGTTGAAATGGCTCCACTCGCCCTTCCATGCGTGCCGTAGCTGATCTGTCTGAAGTACGATTCCTCGTGTGTCCATTATTCCTTCATAATGGTTGTAAGCGTCCCATACAGTAGCTTCTGGGTGGTCCAAGAAGCCATCCTCGTTGGGATCCCTCATAACCTGTAATGTTCTTGCCAAGGCAAGAGCTTTGTCTGTGTCCACAAGTCCATGCCCCACTCTCCAGTCATGGCATCGATCGGTCTTATCCGATACGTAGCATTGCTCTGGGATATCACTACAACCATCGTCATCATTCCCTTCCTCACATGAGTTCCTGAGAAGGTCGTAGTGTGCAGTAAGTTCTAGGATCAATTCGATTTCATGAACCCTCGATTCGTTTCTCTCTTCCCAATCATCAAACTGCAACCCCTTCGCAGATTCGTTGAAGTACAAGCTGTTCTCGTTATCGTGATCTTCTATCTGATAGTTGGCGACACCCAGTGACGGAGCGGCGGCGAGCAGAAGTGTAGCTATGCCCCCGATGTGTGGCGTTGCCATGCTAGTTCCTGATATTGACATGTAGTAGATGTCGCCTTGCGTTCTCGTTGAGGCGTCGATGGCTGTTGCCCTTGGTGCAGTAGCCCAAATATCTCTTCCGGGTGCTCCGATATCTGGCCATGTGTGCTGTTGCGTTTTCCAACCCCTGCTGGAGAATGATGTAACTGCGCTCGCATCATGGGTCAGTGCGGCAACTGAGATTGCTGAAGGGGTGTTTGCATACACGTTTGTCCTCAAATCATCTTCCGACTCATCCCCTGAACCCCCACTGTTCGAAGCAGCGAAAATCACGGCTACTTGGTTATCGTAGGTTAACATGTCAGTTAGCAACGTTACGGCATTGGAGGGATTGTAATCCCCATTGGTACCCCATGAATTGGAAACAACCCTGATATTGTATTCATTCAACCCAGGTCTGCTGTGCTGGTAAGTCCATTCAAGCCCTTCGACAGCGGCAAAAATCGAGGCCCCATCTCCTGTCCCCAGTGCCACTATTGTTGCTCCCTTAGCAGTACCAAGACGCCTTCCCCCAGACGCATCTCCGTTCCCTGCTATAGTTCCGCCGACATGTGTCCCATGTCCACTCGATGTGTCTGAATTACAGTTGGGCGCATCCACCCATGCTACTCCAGTCCACTTAGCGGACCATATGAGCTTCTCACCTGTCCATGGCTCGCCGCAATCGAAGTCGGGGTGCTCCCCGTCTATGCCGGTGTCCAGGTCTACCGCAGTGGCACCCTCTCCGTCATATTCCGATAAGGAGAGGTCTGATTCTGTCTTGAGGGCCCCTTCTGTGTCGATGATGGCCCTGTGCCATGCTAGGCTAGCGTTCACCCAAGTAACCGTCTCGTGCATCATTGACTCCGCGTTATTTTGGTCACCGGGGAGGTAGAAGTGCTCAATCTGCAGGTTTGCCTCCATGTGTTTTACGACAGATAGCCCAGAAAGTCTTGAGATCTTTGTCGAGTCCCCCACTACAAGTCCGCCGTGGAGAACCGTCAGTTGTGATATGACCTCTACACCCATTGACCTAATGGCTCTCCAAACCCCCTCAGTAGGCTTGTCGTAAAATTGTATAATCGCCTCTATTTGGCCCTCATTATCCAATTGTGATATCAATTCCTCGGTCATCTTCGAGGTATCCACTTGCTGAGGTTGGCTCGTGACGGCAAGGGATCCCGACATACTTGCAACAAGGGCCACAAGGACGAATGCGGTGACTCTCATGGTTGTAGGCCATGGTTATTCGATTTCAACAAACCCCTACGCTGTTCCCCTAACCGTTCAAATCAAGAGTGGTTCGCCCTCTGGGGTAACATGCGCACTGGTGCGATAGTACTGACGGTCCTCATGCTGACCGTTCCTCTGAGCGGGTGCTTCGGCAAAGAAGAGCAGGTTTTTGTTGAGAAAGAGAGTGCTTTCCCCGATGAAATACCCTCAACAACATGGTATCACTATTCTGGGGGTATCGATGCTATGGATCCAGTGGCTGTTTCCAATGCTAACATCACAGCGAATCTAACGGGCGACAATGCACCATACTTGGCTGTTGGTTCATACTACGGAATTGGCATGAGCACGTTCGAGCCGACTATAGGAATCACATCGATGGACAACATATACATGTCTAGCTGGGGAAATGGTCCATCTGGATCAACGGCGGTCATAAAGTGCACCGGGCTGATAGAGATGGTATCTCTCTCAGACTACACGTGTCAGAACGTCTACAATCCCCTCCTTCCTGTTCCCAATAGCAATGACCCGTACATATACGTCGATAAGTGGACGGACAGAATCATGAAGTTCGACATGCATGCTCTCCTTGGGATGACTGTTGAGTTCTCTGATGATGAAGGAGGCTCATGGCAAAATGGTCAACTTGCCACCTCAATTTACTCTGTTCAAGATCACCAGACAATAGGGTCAGCACTACTTCCAGCACCGGGTTATCCAACGACTTGGTCCTTCTGTGTGAACGGGAACGCTCCTCATCCCTTGTGCTCGACAAGCTTTGACGGTGGGAGGACGTGGACCTCAGAGGTATCTGGAGCACCAATTAGTTGCCAGAGCGGGGGACTCACTGCCCACATCGAGGGAGGGGTTAACGGAAACCTGTACCGTGGCAACATAGGATGTGACGGTGATGGATACTCGATCTACAAGAGCGTTAACGGGGGGCTTACTTGGACTGAACATCCATTGCCTACCGAGGAGACTGGTACTGCGGATACCTGGAACGGAGAGGAGGCCCAAGTAGCAGTTGATGACGAGGGGAACGTACATGCAATGTGGAATGGGCTGGACAATATGCCGTACTACTCTTACTCCACCGACGAGGGCGTCACTTGGAGTGCGCCGATGATGGTCGCTCCTCCGACCAACATATCGGGTACTGGCTTCCCTGTGATAACCGCTGGTGCGGCCGGGAAGGTCGCATTGGGTTATGTCGGAGACTCCGGGAACGATACCTGGAATGGATACATGACTATCATCACAGATGCCTTTGGGGAGAGCCCTCTGATGACAACAGTGCAACTGAATGGGTTTGACGACCCCCTAGATACTGAGGTTGGTTGCGGGTACAACCGGTGTGGGGGGCTTGGGGACTTCCTGGACATGTCCGTTGATCAATACGGAAGACCGTGGTTCGGGCTCTCTCACAATATCAACGATATCGGGATCTTTGGGACTTTAACCCAGGGACCTTCGTTACGTGGCATGATAGACGGGCTCAATGAGATCCCAATTGGTGGTCCCCAGACCCTCTAGAGGGTGCTGTACAGATCATAGGCTTGGAAAATGAAGCCGGTCGCGAATATTATCATTGCCACTCCACATAGTGATAGGACTCTCTTGTATGTACTATGGGAAAGGTTCCCTCTAGTCCTATCGAACGCCAGGGCGATGAGGCACTTCACTATGATGATGGATACAAGGAAAGTTAGCGCGTAGGCAACTGGGGCGAGTGGTTCATGGTCTGCAGCGGAAGCCATCAGAGGCCCCCCGATGAGGAACCAGAAGACATACACGTTTGGATTCAGGAGATTCGTCAGAACGCCCCTCTTGAAGGAGTGAGATACATCGATATTAGTTAGGTCTGGAGAGGGGGGCTCCAAGCTGAAGCACTCAAGACCCATCTTCAGAAGATAGCATGCTCCTAGAACGGAAATGAAAATGAGGACAGTGGGTTGCGTGGCTATCCAACTAGCGGCTAGTAGACTTACTATCACGAGTGGCCCGTCGGTAAATATGGGAGCGGTCGCAGTCCACATTCCTGCCCTAAAGCCACCAGAAAGTGTCTCTCTGATTACCATAGTGAGGAGCGGACCTGGCTTGACTCCCTCCACAACCCCCAATGCAAGACCTGCTACCGCGAGAGAGAGGATCAGAGAGAGGTCCATGCCCTATCTCCTTGAGGCCACCTTTGCGAGAAGCTCTAGTATCTCCAAGTATAGCCAGACGAGAGTTACCATGAGGCCGAACGCTGCCCTCCACTCAAGCTGTTTGGGGGCCCCTCTCTCAACGCCTCTCTCTATGAAGTCGAAGTCGGCTACGAGACACAACGAAGCTATGCAAATCACGAATACAGAGAAGAGTATCCCGATTGGGCTAGCCTCGTGAATGTAAGGGACCTCGAAGCCCACAAACACACCAATGAAGGAGATCAGGTAAATCATGAGGATGGCCGTGAGGGCTGACATAACTGCTATCTGCAGATTCTTGCTCCAGGAGATGAGGCCTGCACGATAAATCGTCAGCATAGCTCCTAGAATCCCCAGAGTTAGGACCACCGCTAAAATTCCGATACCCGGGAAGTACTGCTCATAGGCCCATGTCACTCCTCCCAAAAATAGACCTTGGCAGAGGGAGTATGAGCATATCATAACCGGGTTTGTAGAGCCTGAGAAGATGATAACCATGGCAAGGATGAAGCCACCGATTACGCCGATAAGGGCAAGGAACCCTGTCTCTGGCATGAACATAGCTGTTCCTATTGCTGTGGTGGCTATGATGATCAGAAGTATTCCCGTCTTCTCAGTGGTCCCCTCCATAGTCATCATGTTGGAGTCCCGATCATCCCACCATGGTGCCTCCTTGTAGGCACTCTTGTCGAATGTCGAGTCAGATAGAGCAGGGTTCCGGGAGCGATACATACGACGGGTTCTGCAGGGGCCCCTTCTCAAAGGTTGGCACGGAAAATACGAAACTCACTCCTCTTCAGAGGATTCTCTGACTTTTCGGGGCCTGGGAGCTTGCTTCCTCCTCTTCGCACCCTTCTTTACTCTTCCCTTGGGCTTTTTCTGGGACTGCATAAATAAAACCATGAGAACGATGGCAAGCGCTGCCACTCCACCGACGATCATAACCAGTTGGTCTCCCTCTTCGCAGCTGGTCTGACCATACTGTGACTGTGTCTCCCCACTGGCACAGGCGGTCTGGGAGCTCGCTCCAGCCTCTGCCACGTAGTTTCCGGGCTCGGCGGCTATGCAACCAACA
>DANW01000044.1:7290-11566 GCA_002501605.1 Euryarchaeota archaeon UBA28 | reverse complement strand
AAGAATACAATAAAACAAGCAATCATGAAGTATGAATGATACTCAATTTTTTTGACTCGAATGATCTGGACTATTATATCACCAGAATAATTTTGAAGAGCTGAGGTATATATGTATGTTATTTTTTTGGGTTATTATTTATAATTTTAAATGTCCCGTCCTCAAATATTTGAAGTGCGTCAAAATCTTCAAGCTGGCATATTGTCTCTGGCAATGCAGGCATCTGGAAACCCTCTTGACAGCCCTTCGCAGAAGAGTAGTTGTGCGTCACGAGAATTTTCGCATGGGGATTCCTTTCTGAGAGTTTGATCACATCCGAGGGACGGTGATGATGAGGAAACTCACCAATATCAGGAACTCCCATCTCCACTACGATAACGTCGGCATCCGGGGCTCTCCGATCTATCTCCGAACATGGCCCAGAATCCCCGCAATGAAGGATACTAAATCCGCTGGAATGTACAAGCTCGTATCCATGAGGGTCAGTTTCAGGATTGTGATTGACAGGGAATCTAGTGAACCTCCAACCTGTGTCCCCTATGGGCCCATTTTCCTCTTCATTCCAAGCAACCATCGAATCCAGCGAATCCAAACTACCAGGGAAGCCCGTTTCACACAAACCATGAAGGATTTTTCTCCCCCCAGGGCGCAAATAGACATCCATTGCTACCTCTGAGTCTCTATTAGTTACATATTTCCTCTCCAGAAGCAAAAAGGGGAATCCAAAAATGTGATCCCCGTGCCAGTGAGTGAACAACAGATGACGAATCTCTCCACTAGAATGCCCAGTTCTCTTTAGCTGAGTAATTACCGTCGGAGGTGCGTCGATTAGGATATTACCGTCAATCAAGGCCAACGCATGCATCCTTCCGTGAGGAGAAAATGCGTTTCCGGTACCCAGAAAATCCACTCTCGCCATGGTCCTCGGACTATGTTCAATGACTTGACTTCATCGCAGTTAATGACCCAGCTGGAGATTTGGTATTCCATTTATTCATAAATGGGCTTCGTTCCGACGGGTTAGTGATACAATGACGCAACCCCGCTCTATTCTGATTCTCTATGGCTCTCAGTCAGGAAACTCCGAGGAACTCGCTGAACAAGCAGGGAAGGCTTGCTCCAGTCATAACCTAAATGCTGAGGTTAAGTCCATGGAAGATGTCCAAATTACCGATTTACAATCACAAAAGAGAGTTCTCGTTTGTTGTAGCACTTGGGGGGATGGTGAACAACCTGATAACGCTGAGGATCTATGGGAGGCAGCAAATAGTGGGGCAATCAGTAGCCTGAGTGGATTGAGTTTCTCAGTGTTGGCATTAGGAGACACATCATACGATCTTTTTTGCGAATCAGGGAAAGAATGGGACGCTTGGTTTGAGAAGATGGGGGCTTCCCGGATTCATCAGAGAGTTGATTGCGATGTTGACTATGAGCAACCCGCCTCTGAATGGATTGCTGCCGTAATCCCGAAGATGGCCGAGATTGAGGATGATATCTCAGAGGTCGAAGATAACTCCTCCGAGCCGGTAGCTTTGGAAGTAAATATTGAGACGCCAAAAGTAGCCACGAAGAAAGATAAATCACAATGGTCTGCCAAGAATCCATATTCCTCCCACCTAACCGAAAATTATGTTTTGAACGGAGAGGGTTCGGGTAAAGAGACAAGACACATAGTCTTCGATCTTGGCGACTCAGGATTGGAATACAAAGCAGGAGACGCACTTGGAGTCATTCCTGCATGTCCCCCAGAACTCGTACAAGAACTGCTGGATGCATCCAATCTAAACGGCGATGAGATAGTGGAAACCCATCAGGGCGAAACAACAATCACAGATGCACTGACAAATCACTACGAGATTCACCGTGTATCTAAGAAATGGATTCTCAATCTCGAGGAGAGGGTTACGAGTGAAAAGCCTCTCGAAATTAAGATTTCATCAAGAAAGAGGGTTTCGACCAAGGACGGAGAACTAATTGAAGATTGGGAAAGCTCAGCGGGGACAGGGGATTCTCCAGATAGCTACCAAGAGATCGGGGTCGTGCTCAACCCCGCAGAGATTCTATGGAGGGACCTTTCCGAAAACTCAGACTCAATGGAGGATTACCAATGGTCAAGAGATTATGTGGATGCATTACAGGATTTCGGCCATGTAGGATTCACTGCCCAGCAACTAATTGAAGGAATGGACAGACTCAAACCTAGACTCTATTCTATCGCAAGTAGTCCAGATTTCGAACCCGGCAAGGTCCACCTCACCGTCGGTATAGTCAGATACAATCATCATGATAGGGATCGAACAGGGCTTGCGACTGGGTATCTGGCTGACAGGTGTAGCGTATACTACAGATCAAAGATTGATGTCTTCATGTCCCCGACTCGATCCTTCGTTCTACCTGAAGACGGGTCCAAGGATTGTATCATGGTGGGGCCGGGAACTGGAATTGCACCGTTCAGAGCATTTCTACAGCAAAGAGACTTGAACGGAGATACAGGTAGGAACTGGCTCTTCTTTGGTGACTGGACGGAAGAGGGGGAGTATTACTACAAGGACGAGATGGAATCTTGGAAGGAAAGGGGAGTGCTAGACAAGCACGACTTAGCGTGGTCAAGGCAAGGGTCAGAAAAGGTGTATGTCCAGCACCTCATGAAGAAAAATGGGGAAGAGATCTGGAATTGGATTGACGGAGGAGGGTATTTCTATGTCTGTGGAGATAAGAATTACATGGCAAAAGACGTGCACTCAACACTCATTGAAATATGCTCAGAGTTTGGTTCTATGACTCCAGAAGAAGCTAAGGATTTTGTCGAAACCAAATTGATGAAAACGGAAAAGCGCTATCTCAGAGATGTCTACTGATGCGCTGGTATGACACCTTTCTTCCGATTCAATCATAGGGTCCCCATATCACCGCTCCCCCGATGTTTAGGAGGGTACTCATCGCGAACAGGGGGGAGATAGCCCTCAGGATTCTTCGCTCACTAAGGGCGATGGGTGTCGAAGTAGTGACAATCCACGGTAAGGAAGACCGACTGTCTCTCCCGGTTAGGCTGGCCGATGAGTCAGTCTATATCCCACGCTCAGACCCACTTGCATCATATCTGGACATTGAAGCGATAGTGAGTGCCGCCAAGGAGGTTGGTGCAGACGCCGTTCACCCTGGATATGGATTCCTCGCTGAAAATCCAGTCTTTGCTGAGAGATTAGAAGAGGAGGGAATCACCTTCATAGGCCCTAGTCCGGGTGTCCTACGCCTCCTTGGAGATAAGATAGCAGCCAGAGATGCCATGGTCAAATCAGGTATTCCCGTTGCCCACGGCTCAGACGGTCCCGTGTCAGATCCCGAGGAGGCGTCCATCCAGGCTGCAGAAATCGGATACCCTGTCATTATCAAAGCCTCAGCAGGAGGAGGCGGGATTGGAATGCAAGTGGTAGATTCCCCGGAGGACTTTGACAAGGCTTTGAGAATTTGTCAAGGTAGGGCCAAATCAGCTTTTGGGGATGAGAGGGTTTTCCTTGAGAAATTCATACAGGGAGCGCAACACATAGAGTTCCAAGTGATAGGAGATGGTGAAAAGGCCATACACCTCGGTGAGAGATTCTGTTCGATTCAGAGGAGGCATCAGAAGATTCTGGAAGAAGGTCCATGGCTGTCAGAAGAAGTCAGGACAGACTTAGGCTCGAAAGTAGTTGCAGGGGCTGAAGCAGTAGGATACAAGGGCTTAGCTACATTCGAATTCCTCAGAGATTCAAATGGTGATTTTTACTTTCTTGAAGTCAATCCAAGAGTGCAAGTTGAGCATACTGTAACTGAGATGATTACTGGCACGGATTTAGTCTCTATGGGAATCAGAGTGGCGGCGGGAGAGGGAATACCATTGACCCAAGACGACGTACAGATCAGTGGCCATGCTATCCAGACCAGGATTAACGCAGAGAATCCGAGGACTCTTTCCCCCTCTCCCGGAAGACTTTGGGAATGTCATTGGCCAAGCGGACCGGGAGTAAGGGTAGATTCCCATGCTCACACTGGATATGACATGCCAGCTTCCTTCGACTCATTATTGGCGAAAATAATAGTCTGGTCCCCAACTAGAAATGAGGCAATCTCAAGGATGAAAGCAGCTTTGGATGAGACCATGCTGCTGGGAGTAGATACCCTAATACCACTCCACAAGGCGATTCTCAATAATCAAGATTTCCTGTCTCGAGATATCACAATCAGATTTCTGGAAGAGCACCCAAACCTCCTTGGCGGTGAATAACTTGGAGATGGT
>DANW01000044.1:2240-6866 GCA_002501605.1 Euryarchaeota archaeon UBA28 | reverse complement strand
GCGGCCTCATTTCATCTGAGACCACCACCTGGCTCTCCACCGAGAATTGGCGTGGTTAGCGTTGTAGGTCAGGATTTCTCGACATACCATCAGATGGTACTTGAAGACGCTGGACTCAATCTGGCGGGTGTGGCACTTAGTCATGGAGAAACTGCGAAAAGGTATCGGAAGTATGACTCAACTATGGGAAGAGTAGGTTCACAAAAAATAGAATCAAATGTTCTTGAAGACTTCTCCCCTATCTTGCCCCAAGCATGGACCAGCCCCGAGGTCCTTCTTTGTGCAAATTCTAATCCCAGCATACAGTTGGAGGCTCTGAACCAATCATCGGGTTCTAGAATAAATGCGCTGGATACCAGCGAGAAGTGGATTAAGGAAGAATATCAAAATTTATCTCGGGCAATGAGGTTATCTGACGTAGTTATTCTGGATGAGGATGAAGCTAACCTTCTATCCGGAGAGAAGGTCCTCACTCAATCAATTGCGACAATCACTTCTGGTGCATCCTTACATGGAGGTGTGGGAGCAGGAAAGGGCCCTAGAAGCCTAATCATCAAGAGAGGGAGCAGTGGGGTTTTGGCGCATCTCCCTTGTGGGACAATCGCGCTCCCGGCTTACCCTATGGAGAATCCCGTAGATCCCACTGGATTTGGGGACACCTTCGCAGGAGCATTATTTTCCTCTCTTGTGGGTCATGAATCACCACTGAACGATATTGAAGTGATGAGGAAATCATTGGTTCATGCATCAGTTTCCGCCTCGTACTGCTCGGAGGGGATGGGAACCAAAGGCGTTCGATCTTTAGGTAGAGGGAAGTATCATGCGAGGGCCGATAGATATCGGAGGATAGTGGGGATATAATTACTCCAACCTTCTGACACCTGGAATGTGGTGCTTCTCTCCTTTTGATTGGGCTTTCCTTAGTTGAGAGAACTTCAACCCCCCACTTGGAAGACTTAGTCGTCGTTGCTCCTTGACTCTTCCAGATGACACCCTATCAACAACCGAATACAATGCTTCCTTAGCTGATACTGGATGAGAATCTTCAACTATTGAATTCCTTGAAACTAGGTCGGCCTGATGATCTTGGTCACTCCTCAGTCTGATATGTTGGGAAGACTGAAATCTCTCTCCTTCTCGACCGTTGCCCCCATCAGGATCCCCATATTGTGTCGAGTAAGTCTCCTCTTTCATGTGCCTCATCCTGCTTCTTGGCCGCAATAAAGATTCTATCCAACTAGGTTTACTCCTCTCCCTTATCGCCAATCCGCGACTTAATCTACCTCCATTCATAGAAGCAACTAGACTTGAGACTCCAGGGTAGTCGTGCAAATCTGCAGTTTCCCTACCTGGGTTTGTTAGAGATTTCCTTGAATCTGCTTGTTTTGCCCTAGCCTGCCTCACTATTCCTGGGACACACTCTTCCCTTACTGCCTCTTGGGTGGGGCTCGGAAGTAAACTCTCTCGTCGGTAATCGGTTGTGGGTGCCCCATGTTGTGAATGTGCCCTCCTTATCATTTCAGAGCTTGAAGGCGAGCTTATCCTGCCCTCATTAGTTGGGATGGTTTCGATGGGGTTGTCAAAGCCAACAAATGAGTTCGCCTTTGGCTCATGAATAACATCATCATCAAACATACCTCCAAAACCAAACATATCGGAGGGCTCATCATCGATCGCATCAAATCCATTTTGAATTTCGGGTGGACGCTCCTTCTCCCTGTACCAAGACGCCTCTTCCCTGCCCCATGCCCTCTCGTAAGCCGAAATTGCGCTATCCCCGGATGTCTCAAAAGTTCCAACTTGTACTGCATTTGGATTCACCACTGTATCATTATTTGATCCAGACTCCTCTTTCACATCCCCAAACATATTGAAATCAAAATTCATGCTCTCGGAAATCGCAGGAACCCCTTCTCTTGAATCAATGATAATTTCAGCCTCTATACCACTCTCAATAGTCTGTATTTCTGGAGGAGATGGCGGCCAAGGGAGAGCCTTTGGTGCTGGTATTCCACCCGCATCTTGGAAGGCTGGAAATATAGGAAGCTCATTTTCAATCTCTTCTAATCCTACCCTAGCTTCCTCCACACTTAATCCCCTACGTAGCCTATCGGTCATGAGGCACAGCCTCATTAGAGAGCCCTCTCTTCCTCCAATCATATGCCTAGATTTATTATCGTCTTCTATCACTAGAACGGAGCTCCTAATGCGGAAATAGGATAGTGTGGCAAAAGCTCCGGCCAACGAGACGATCCAACCGATTGGCGGCACCAGGATGGAATATCCAATAGCGACCGCTAGAGCGCCAATTACAGGCGTTCCTGAAGGCAAGATTGGGATGTTTATATGCCTCATTTTGGATATCGAGTTGAGATCTACCCTGAGTCCTTGTCCTATTCTGTTCTCTATGGTCAGCTGTCGCTGATTAAGAACAGCAACGAAGTTCCCTCTCATCCCGACCAAACTCAGGTTTCCAATTAGCTCAGATTCACCTTCCATTCGGTCGGGCTTATGCCCGACTGAGTACATCCCAGTTGTCGAGCGTCAGATTTCTCG
Organism: Euryarchaeota archaeon UBA28; assembly: GCA_002501605.1. Classification (GTDB taxonomy): domain Archaea; phylum Thermoplasmatota; class Poseidoniia; order Poseidoniales; family Thalassarchaeaceae; genus MGIIb-O5. The sequence continues at coordinate 4,310 of DANW01000044.1, read as the reverse complement.
TATAAGCTCTGGGGGTGATGCTTCATTCAATTGCTCTCTTAGAGGGCAAACGAACTCATACCGGTGATACTTCTGAAATAGTTCCGAAGATCCTCATGGGAGTGGCGTCTAATTGAACAATAATTACTACTCCGACTCCATCCTTTCTGACTACCAGTGGGGTTTCCCAGTCAATGGTGATTAATTCACCATCCATTCCCACAATCCTGCCAACTTTGAATTGTAGATTTATGGAAGCATGAACTATGTCGTTTATCGATAGAATCCTTTTTTGAAACTTTGTTGTATTTAGCTTGTATGTGGAAGAATTGACCTCAGTCATTAAATCGGATCCATGATGAATTATCAACGACCCTTTTCCCAGTGAATTATCGTCGACACCTCGGAGTGCTACTCCGACTCTGTCTCCGGTAATGGCTTCTTCAACATCATCGTCCATTACCTGCAGGCTCCTCACTACACCGTTATTCCCTCCCGGGACAATTTCTATCTGATCATGCTTCTTAATCGAACCAGACTGAACGTACCCTATCCCCACAACTCCTATTCCCTGAACGTTAAACCTCTGATCAATCGGGACTACAAGGCCATCATCGCCTTCCCTCTCTCTATGCAATGAGAACAACTTCTCTCGAAACTCATGCGGTTCCGGAGGCTCCTCTATAATGTCCCATTCAAGCTCCGCCTGCTGAAAAATGAACCTAACTTGATTTGGATCCACCCAACTCTCTGATTTTTGATTAATCATTGCGACTCCCGACTCTATTCCAGAACTTTTCATTGCTACCAAAACTTCTCCGAGAGCCGCATCGATTTTTGTAACCTCAATGAATCCAACATTAGAGACATTGAGTACTGATAGCAGGGGCCTGATACTTTCAGGATGCTTCAGAGGCCTCAAAAGAGAGAGAATCCTAGTTTGGGTCGAGCTGGTATCCTTGAAAACATAGGAATCTATGTCTCTGGAGTCATTTTTCTTAGCCAGTAATTTAGCGAGGTCATCGGACCCATAGAATGCCACATTTACTACCGTCATGGTATCACCGGGACAATTATCGACGCATGGCATCACGGGCAGACTTGGCACTATCCCACTGAGCACGCTCTTCATCGTTAGAAGGAACAAATTGAGGGACTTCTATCGGCCTCATATCGCCATCAATTGCAACCATGAAAAAATATCCTGAGCAAATCAACTCAGGGTCCCAATCTGACCTTGTCATTCTGCATGACCTGACCAATACTCCGACAGTCCTTGGTGATGTCCAAACCACCTTTCCTATGGTCCTGATGATATCTCCCTGGTATGCCGGCCTCTCGAATTTCAAAGCGTCCACGGATACTGTAACGAACTCCTCATGGGCGAACTTGCTGGAAGCCAGCCCCGCAGCCCTGTCCATTATCGACATTAGGTGGCCTCCGAACAAAGTATTCAGCGCATTCGTATCTCCTGGAAACACCTCATCTAAGAGTACAACAGGTTCGGTTGACCGTGGCTCTCCCATGCTCCTCGAGCTGATGCTGGGGTCTGCCCCCCTTCAATCCTCCATTAAAAATCTCAAAAAATCCACAATTTAACCGCTGTATTGAATCGAAGAAACTCTTCGGGTATGCATGGATGACAACTCCTTGACATGGAGAGAGATAGTAATTCAGGATCCGGATGGCGGAGATTTAGTACTCTGGCCACACCTTCCATGTGTTATCATGCCGAGTAAAGTAAGGTCTAGGAAAAAATGGGATGGATTAGCCCTCACAATCTCCACAAATGACTTTCTTTACATGATGGAGGATTACGAAAGGGAGAAGGAAAGCCCCGGCGCCAATGTTGAGGTCGCGATATCCTCGGGAACACCGATATCAAGGCTATTGAAAGACCTTAGAGAGTTGGATATAGACGGCCCCCATATTCCTGACCCTGAGCCAGTTAGATTAGTATCCCATGCTGAGAATGCCAGAGGGGGCCTGCCAGTATTTCTTATAGAGCCAGAAATTGATGATGAAATGTGGTTTGAATGGCTTTCCAAATGCGCGGAAATGGAAGTTAGAATAGGATCACTGCTTTCTCGC
>DANW01000044.1:0-1811 GCA_002501605.1 Euryarchaeota archaeon UBA28 | reverse complement strand
ACTTGCTATGCTTGGGAACAAGAATCTAACAAAGACATTGGAGAAGCGTTGGTCTTGGAAAAAAATGTGCGTCTAGCTTCAAGGATCAGAGGGGCACTGGCTAATCTTAGGAGCAGTAGCATTGATGATGATGAAACGTCACAGCCTACTCTGATGGTACCCGTGCATCAAGCCAGACTCCCATCTTTGGCAAGGGCCATCAACAGCTGGCCCGAACCAGAAACAATAAGGAGAATGAAAAAATGATCGTTACACCAAAATTCACCACTGAGACTCAAAACTTCAGATTCATTCCATCAGTGCCAATAAATCATGATGATGCTGTGTCTATGGCTTCTGGAACGAAGGCAGGGGACTACGTTGTTGTCTCACACGAGCAACCAAGGGCCACCTATGTGATTGAGCCTGGTGGCTCCATTCTGGTACATGGACTATCCAGGGTTGAGGTTGCAGAGTTAGCAGTCCAGGAGCTACTTCTTACAATGGGGCTTCCACTTGAGGGGCTGACTGTGGAGTCTGGAGAGCTGATTGTCAGCTTCTCATTGGGGAAGGATGTGAACTTGGAAATTTCTGAAAGAAGGTTTGCTGATATAGAATATGACTCACGGATAGAGGCCCTCAGAATTAACGCATCGCTCCACAATGCGACAATCATTCTGTTTGACAATGGAAGAGGGGTGGTCTTGGAACAATCTTCCAGAAAGGTGTCTGAGATGGCCGTAAGGCATTGGGCTGAGAAGCTAGAAAGTGAAGATGCTTTGATGTGAGAAGATGCTGGTGGATGGGAAATGGCAAGGTCCTATAGTAGACCAGCACATGCATCTGGATAGGGAAAATAGATTCATCTCTGCGGCAGGGGAGTTTTCGAGAAGCGGTGGGACGGAAATTTTTCTGGTACACAAGCCATCATTCTCAAAATCACTACCAACAGATCTGAATGGTTACAGAGAAGCTTACAGAGGCACAATCAAAATGGCAGAAATTGTCAGGAAGAAAACTGAATTGAAGGTTAATGTTGTCCTAGGGCCCCATCCTGTAGTCTGGGATATCCAGGCCAATGATATCGGAGTCAAAGAGTCTTCAGAGCTCCACATATCAGCTGTTGGATTGGCCCTCGATATGATTGAGGAAGGGGAGGCGATTTGCCTCGGAGAAGTTGGAAGGCCTCACTATTCAGTTCCGGAGGATAGGTGGACAGAGGCAAACGACCTCCTTTTGGAAATAATGAGAATGGCATCATCTTCCAATTCTCCCGTTCAGTTACATGTCGAGGAAAACGGAAATCAGACTTGCAGGGATATTGCCACACTTTGCGATAGGTCAGGATTGTCAAAGAGAAGGACAGTAAGACATTTCGCACCTTCTGATATCAGTTATCAAGGGACCTCGGGACTTCCAGTTACCGTTAGCATGGGAAAAGGAAGTGTCGAGGGAATCTGCTCAACAATTAGCGACAATTCTTCACCATGGGGTATGGAAACCGATTTCCTAGATGATCCCAGAAGACCAGGGGCAGTTCTAGGCCCGAAAACAATACCAAAGAGGACACACCAACTTTGTCAGGCACTTACCAACAAGGGATGGGATGCGGATGAGATTGAGAATTGCATGCTCAATGTCCATGAAAGGTGGATCGAATCCACATATTTCTAACCGAATTTAGTTTTTGGTGTAAATGTCATCAAGGCTCCTGCAATGAAAAGAGCCAATGATGATGCGAAGAATTCGAAACCAGAAAGTCCCGGACCATACCCCAACCCTTCAAGTCCCATTTTCCATACTGGACTGTTCACTGGCATGAACAAAATCAT